>CAYWOD010000028.1:0-22829 GCA_964459805.1 uncultured Pirellulales bacterium | reverse complement strand
ACGCTTTTTTACCCGATACTATTTCCCCCACAAATCTTGGGACGATAACAAAATTTTTTGGCTCTCATCCCAAAAAGTCGGTGACCATGGACTGAAAAATCGGGCTAACGTCCTTGGATTTAACGCTTTGTGGGCAACAGCATATCTTGGTATCATTTGTCTGCCATGGTGAAGGGAAGGGCAACGCACCGAAGCAATCCGAGCGCCACTACGGAGGCATACAGTCCCCTGCTTTTGCAAGGATAAATTCCGGGCGGTATCTTTTAAGAGAACCGCCTACTTATGATTATGCTGGCGCCTCCAAAGCGATAAATCCCAGACTTAGTAGAGGCTGTTTTCAACCAACTTCTTTCAAGAGGAGGAAAAAAAACACAAAATCAATAAATCTCATTGATAACACAATGATATTCGTTTATAATTACACGAAATATAGTTAAAATTGGGAACTTTTAGAAAGGAGCAGTAGTATTATGAATGAATTCATTGAAAAGAACAGGCGGTTGTTGCATTTTTACTGTGAAGCTCTTCGAACCATAGGATCATTGATTCTGATTTTGGGGTTGTTTAGTGGCTGTGCAATGGCCACATTAGCACTTGTGGATTGGCAGCAGTTCAAGGCTTTTTTCGATTTTGAGAAGTCTATGATTTTGGGGCCATTACATTTCTTCAAGATTTTCTTTATCGCGACAGGAACACTGGGGCTGGCGCAATTTATCAGGTACCTGGTCGAAAGAAATTATAAACCAGGCTGGATACTCCGTCATGGAGACATGATTTTCTACCTGTATGCACTCCTGACCATCTTGAATGACGTTTGGGTATATATGAATGCCCCGAATGACCATTCTCCGTCTCTTTATATACGAGTGCTTGTGATATTGGCTACAGTGTTTTCTACCACAGTAAAAGTTTTGATTCTGGTCGGACTGGGCCAGATTCTACGGCACCTTATGCCCGTTATTGAAGAGTCAAAAACGCTGGTCTGAAGGAGGTTTCCAAATGATTAACGTTCGACTGGATTACGTGCTTTTGGATAAGCGGATGAAGCTAAAGGATTTGGCCCGGGCAACAGGTCTGGCGGTAAACAACCTGTCCATTCTCAAAACCAATAAGGCACGCGCAATTCGCTTTTCCACTTTGAACGGCTTATGCAAAGTGCTGAACTGTACGCCCGGAGATTTGATTGAGTATATCCCGGATGAGGATGAGAATTCTTAAATTTATTCCAGGTGCACGACACCACTGCGTTTGTCGGCTTCGAGGCTGGCTTTTTTGATTATGTCGTATAGATAGCGGGCATCTCGTATTTTCTCGAACATGAACTCAGGGTCGGTCTTGTCGGTTGTTGTCAGGCCGACCGTGCCGACCCCGACGATGCAATCGACCAGGCTCCTGCGCAGTTTCAGGTCGATCACGCGGAACATATCGAGATTGTCCACCCTTCTGTCGAGGATACCCCGGCCCCATTCGATCCTGTCGGGGGTGATTTCATAATAGATCATCTTGAGCCGGACGATCTTTATCGTAAGGATAAGCACGACAATCATCCCGATCCCGATGCCGGCAAGGACCCTGTACCGGCCAAACACCTCCGCCTGTGCAGAGGTTAGCTCCAGGCCCAGAATTTCCTCCAGAGGCAGCTTGATCAAGACACCCGCAATCACAAAGAAAAACAGCCCTATGATCACATCGGCAGCAATTCCCCATAGGGACGGCCTGCCGGCAAAGAGAATCTTGTCGTCGCCGTTCTGTTCCTCCTCGCAACTGGAATCGGATTTTGAGGCCGCCTCCAAGGCTCTGGCGCTGGGCGTGTTGAGAAACTCGCCGCAGAACCTGCACTTTACGGCCTCGGCCTGAATGGTCTCAGCGCAGAATATGCACTGTTTTGTTCGCATGTCGATAAGCGTCATTTCTCTATATATATCGGAAATATGTGCGAATTCCTCTAATCTGCATTTCTCACCGCCGAGCACACCGAGAAAGCAGGACCTTTTGTTTTATAAGAGCCTGCGGTAAATCCTGCCTATCAACGAACTTACAACAGGCCTTGGCGGACTGTTTGCCTATGTGTGTGCGGGCTCAAGGGTTTGAGGCGGGTCGGGCATTGGTCGCCAATGGTAGTGCTTCGCACTGGGTTTCTCCGTCTGCGCTGCCGAGTTCGCACTTTGGCTAACCCGTCAGAGTTCTTTGTCGAGCTTAGTCAGCAAGATGCCCTGTAATTTGTGTAATTTCAGAAGGTGGCGTACATACTCTGCTGCTTTTGCCTGGCCTTTTTTAGTCCTTCTGCCCTTTTTCGCTGAAGTCGGTGCTGCTTTTTTTCTTGCAGATTTTGCCATTTTTCACGTTTCCTTATTGACGTAATTCATACTTGTGTTTAAATACACACCGATATAAACGAATTCTTGAATACTAACGCAATTGTGTAATATTGTCAATATATTATTCGTCAAAGTGAATAATTATGCAATTTTTTGATGAAAAAGCGGTGATTAGCCGAGTCAGGCGGTTGCGTGAGCAGTATGCCGGCGGTAGGGGTAAGAGTAAGTTTGCGCAAGCTTTGGGCATAAGTCCTTCTACTTACAACTATTATGAAAACAACAGGGTCCCTCCAGTTGATATTCTGCTGAAGATGTGTGAGGTAACAGGGGCGGATTTGGAATGGCTGCTGACCGGTGGGAGCCGTGAAAAAACGTTCGCATTTGGGTCAAATAGTGAACTTCTGGAAAAACTGGATGACTTGTTAACCAACGATCCCGGTCTCGGTGAGGCGATCATGGCTTTTATTGAGTTACTGTGTGAGAAAAAAGCAGTTGAAAAAGGGCTTCAATCCAGAATTGCTTCGTCTGAGCCGGGCAGGCCAGGGTGGATTCCCGTGCTCGGGCGAACTGCTGCAGGAATGGTTCATTTCTGGGACCAAACGTTACTGCCTGAGCCCAAGCAGGCCATTACAGAGCTTGATGAGCTGGTGAAAAAACATATCGGCAAGGAAATTGTCGGTTGTGTGGATGGTACGGTGTCGATTGACCTGCAGGCGCGGGCTTTGATGGGCAGAGTCAAAAGGCAGCAGGTGAATCTCATTCAGGTTGGCGGGCGGGAACAGAAAGAGATAGTCGAGTTTGTCCAGTGCGAGGAGATTCACGAGCTTTTTCCCGACAGCTTTGCACTGCGCGTAGATGGTGACAGTATGTCACCGAGGATAAATGACGGCGACATTGTGATATTAAGTCCGTCAGTGCCGGCGGCGCAGGGCTATATTGCAATTGCACGTGTTGCAAATCAGATCGGGGTTACCTGTAAGCTCATAAGGACGACCCGGGAGCACGTCCATCTTATACCGATAAATGAAACGTATGAAACAAAGGTCGTTGGTAAAACCGATTTGCTTTGGGCGTTAGCGGTGCTGTGTCACATAAGTATCTGATTATGGGGGACGCCGAGCGGATTGGTGTTATGACCCTGGTCAATTCATGACCAAAAGTTTGTTATGCCGGCACAGGTTCGAGGGTTTCGTGTGGGTCGGGTGAGGTCTTTTCGCTCTCCTGTTCGCCTGGCTTGAAAGGCAGGGCCTCTGCGAACTGAACGGCAATGCGTCGGAGGAAGCGATCTACGCTGTCGACGCGGCAAATGTGACCTGAGCAAGTGAAATTCGCCATATCGAAGGAGCCATCGGGCCCGTAGCACGGCACACTGAAGCGAGCGGTTATGTGCTCGCCCGTGTTGGGGCATTTGTCGTCGGCGTAGCAGGTGAAGGCGGCGCCTCTGCTGGAGAGATCGACCATTTGCCCCTGTGAAAGGGCTTCGCTGAAATCCTCTGCGAACCAGACAGGCCAATAATAACGCAGTCTTTTCTCTGCTCTGCGCTCGATATTGTCTTCCATATCGAAACCTCAGAATCGTTTGTCTCTTATTGTCTCAGTGTGGAAATCGACAGATGCGAAGGGTGACTTAACGCGGTGATGCCGGGAAAATCGCCGTTGGGGGAGTTGATAAGGCCCATTGCTGCGTTTGGGGGTTAGAACTGCGGGCTGGTGAGGGTGAATTTTTTTTCGCTTTTTTCGAGTTTTGGCTGGGATATTCCTATAATCATATATCGTATCTCGTATGTCGTATCATGTTTCGACGTGGAGGATTGGGTGTTGCGTTCGTTGAGATTTCTGATGCGATGTTTTGGGGGGAGTCCGACCTATCAGGATGGCGGGTTTGGCGGTGTGGCTAAGTGGGGGAGATGTCGCGGACGAGCCTGACGAACTCGCGTCCTCGCTGCTGGAAATTATCGAACATATCGTAGCTTGCGCACGCGGGGCTTAGCAGAACAACGTCGCCGCTAACCGCGAGGCCGGCGGCGACTTGGACTGCTTCGGCAAGAGTCTCGGCAAAGACAATGTTCGTATCGCGTATCGCGTACCGCTTATTGCGTGGTTTGAGATTGCTTCGGCCCCTGGGGCCTCGCAATGACACGTCGGCAACACGTATCGCGTCGGCGATTTTGCGGGCGGTCTGCCCGAGCAGAATAGCGGCTTTGGCGGTGCCGGCTATTTTTTGGCCGAGGGCTTCAAAAGGCAAATCCTTGTCGTATCCGCCGGCGATGATAATGCGGGGCTGGGCAAAGGCCTCGAGGGCGGCAATTGCACTTTGGGGGGTGGTGGCTATCGAATCGTTGTACCAGCGGACGCCGTTTATCTGTCCGATAAGCTCGAGCCGATGGGGCAGCGGCTTGAAGTGGGGCAGGGAATCGGCAATGGCATCATCCGGTACCCCGAAGTACTTGGCCACTGCCAGGGCGGCGGCGAGGTTTGAAAGATTGGCCCGGCCGGGCAAGGGGAAACTGCGGCGGAGATGCTCGGAAACATCACCTGCCGAGAACTTGATACAGACACGGCCGGGGTCGGCGGAATATTTATCGAACCATTTGCCGGCGACTGGGTCTTCGCCGTTGAAGATGGAGACTGCGGGGGAATCTTCATCGAGCTTTTGAAATTTGAAGATATTCTCTTTGGCGGCACAGTAGGAGGCGAATGTGCCGTGGCGGTCGAGGTGGTTGGGGGTGAGGTTCGTCAGGAGGGCGATTTTGGGCGCCTTTTTGATCTGCGCGAGCTGCTCGAGCTGGAAGCTGGAGAGCTCAAGAACAACGATACTGTCGGCTGTTATCCGCTCGAGAGCAGTCAGCATCGGACGGTTCCCGATGTTCCCGGTGAGGAAGACTTCTTCGTATTGCGTGTTGCGTATTGCGTATTGCGTGGGTGGAGATTGCTTCGCTCCGCTCGGACCGACATTCTCCTTGCTCGTCGCTCGTTTCTCGTGGCTCGCGTTTTGGAGGAGGTGGGCGGTGAGGGCGGCAGTTGTGCTTTTGCCGTTGGCCCCGGTTATGCCGATGACGGTGGCCGGACACAATTCGAAGAAGATGTTTACCTGCGCGGTGACCAATTTGTTGAGCCGGTGAGCGAGCCGGAGGAATTCACTGTCGGGCGGGACGGCGGGATTGACGACGATTATGTCAGCATGCTCGAAGTCGGCGGGGTCGTGTGAGCCGAGATGCAATTCGATATCAGGAAATTCTTCGAGCTTCTTTATAGAATCGCTCAGCTTATCAGCGGAATCCAAGTCCGTTATTGTTACTTTCGCGCCGAGGCTGTGTGCGAATTCGGCGACATCCGCCCCTCCGCCGAATCGTCCGAGCCCCATTACGAGCACCCTTTTGCCGGTAAAGAATTGTCTGTCCATACTTAATTCAAAAGTTTTGCAAAAGTCCACTTAATTCTTTGAACAACTGCTGTTGTCAGAACCCAAGTAATGTAAATGGGGCGGTTAGAAAGAGCAAGGGGAATTGGAAGCGGCATAGGTGGACCAAGGCCCACCCCACAGGCTTTGTGTGAACCAGGCCATAAGTGCCGGGCCTAAACGTGCGCGGCAGACTGGACTAAGCGGGTGGAGGTTTGTGGGCCTGGTAGAGGGATACGATGCCGAAGGTTAAAGGCTTGGCGGTGACCTCTGAGAAGCCTGCCTCGTCCATCAGACCACAGAAATCCTCAGCCTGATAGAAGCCCTCAATGGTCTTGTTGAGGTAACGATAGGCGTTCTTGTCGCGAGAAACAGCACGGCCAATAAGTGGGACCAGGTATCGCAAATAGACGAGATAAAGTGCCCTGATGATTCGATTGGACGGCAACGAGAACTCCAGCGCCAAAGCGGTGCCGCCGGGCTTCAGGAGCCGGCGGATCTCACTAAGAGTCCTTGAGACATCGGGTGTATTTCTGATCCCGAAGGCGATGGTCACGACATCGAAGCTGTTGTCGTGAAATGCCGTAGCAGCGGCGTCGCCCTGCAGGACGGTGGCACGGTCGCTGAGGCCGTGCCGTGCGACTTTTCTACGACAGATGGCCAACATGTTCCGGGCTATGTCCAGGCCGATGGCTTCGGTGATCTTTGGATTTCTGCCGAGCATCTCAATCAACAGATCCCCGGAGCCGGTTGCCAGATCGAGCACTTTGAGCCGGCGGTCTTTGATTAGAGCGTCGGCGAGCTTGCGGCGCCAGGAGAAATCCCTGCCGAACGACAAGATGTGGTTGACAAGGCTGTAAGTCGGAGCGATGCGGTCGAACATTAGCCCGACCACGTTCGGCGACGACATCTTTGCCATAGTGTTAGAGCTTGGATTGCATTGCACCGGCGAGATCGACTTTTGCGTCGATGACGGCCTGCTCAATGCATCTTTTCCAGTCGTCTCCATACAGGTCCTTGTACTGTGGTCTTTCGTAGGCATATATGATGGAGCGTGAGGCGTTGATCAGGGCGCCGGTGCCGTCAGGCTTGCAGAATCGGAGGCAGTCAGCGGCGGACGCCCCCTGGGAGCCATAACCGGGGACGAGGAACCATACCTTGTCATATTCTTGGCGTAGAGCGGATGTTACGTTCGGCGCGGTTCCGCCGACGACCATTCCAATGTTGCTGTAGCCGCTGGCTCCGACTCGTTCGGGTTTGTCGCCGGTTTGGGCGACAATCTCGGCGACTTTCTCGTACATTGTCCGGCCGTCGGCATCGGCGAAATCCTGAATGGCGGCGGCAGAGGGATTGCTTGTGCGAACGAGGACGAAGACGCCTTTGCCCTGCTTTGTGGCCATATCTGCAAAAGGCTCGATGCCGTCGGCTCCCGTGTAGGGGCTGATGGTAATTGCGTCGGGTGCGAGGGTATCCTCGAGGCCGGCCAGTTCGGGATTTTCGAGATGAGCGGCGGCATAGAGCTCTGCGGTGTGGCCAATATCACCGCGTTTAACGTCGCCGATAACTTCGAGTCCCAGGTCGTCGCCCTCTGTTATCAAGGCGTAGTAGGTCTCCAGGCCTTCCCAGAGATACTTTTCAAAGAAAGCGATGTTTATCTTTACGGCCGGCACCATAGGGGCGATTATCCTCATAGTCTGTGTGCAAAAATCGAAGATTGCATCGACCGCGGCATCGGCGTCAAACTCGTCGTTCATCTGGCGGTGGTTCTTTATCGGGGCAGGCAGCCGGCTGTACACAGGATCCAGCCCCACGATGAGAGAAGTCTTTTTGGACTTTACGGCATCGCAAAGACGATCAGCAAAATGACTTGCCATATTTCAGAAGACCTTCCTTTCTTTTTTGGTTTTACCACCGAGTCCGCAGAGGACGCCGAGTCACGTTCGAGTTGTTTCCCCTCGGCCGCGCCGCCCATCAGAATAAACTCGACAGGAATAATTCGCCTTTCTATGTCATCAGTGGCTTATTTCTACTTCAACTACTTACTACCAACAACAAGCTCTGGAAAAACCTTCTTGCCAGAGATATAAGGCACTATAATCAGATAGATGGATTCGAGCAAGACAGAAATACGAGATCGAGCCGAAGATTCGCAGGGCCGCGAGAAGCCGCGATTGAAGAAACGCAAGAAGTCTCCATTGAAGAGATTAGTGTGCTGGCTTTTTGTTGATCTTGTGGTAGCGGCATTGATACTGGCCGGGCTTTTGTACCGGCCCGGGCGCTACAGGCCAATCGGGTCGGAGAGCTTCAAGCCGGGGCAGGTCAGTCCGTATCTGACGTATCTGCATTCCGAGATTTATAACGGTGCGCAGCTTGGGGAGGCATTTAACGTGGTGGTGAGCCAAGATGGGATAAACGACATGATTGCCCGCAGCGACTGGCCCCTGGAGCATGAGGGCGTTCTGCTTTATGCGCCTGCGGCGGTTTTGGAGCCTGGGACGGCCGTATTGATGGCAACAGCGAACGTAAGGGGGGTGGAATTCGTCGTCACCATTGAGCTGGAGGCGAAAATCGATGAGCGTGGGCTTCTGAATCTGCAGGTGGCCAAGCTGAAGATCGGGGCGATGAATATTACGCCGGTTGCCAAGATGATAGCGAAAAAGATGTACACTGAGCAGGTTGCGGCTGTCGAGGTGGATACGGAGGCGTGGCAGACGAAAGTTACGGCGTCATTGCTGAACGACGAGGCGTTCGAGCCTGTTTTCCCGACGGGGGATAGGAAAATACGAGTGCGGGTGCAGAAAGTAACGATACAGAAGGGGAAATTGCTGCTGCGGTTGATTCCGGTGCGGTAGCGTTACCGGCCGATGCGGATTTCCCTGAAGCGCGTGGCTGGGTCATGCTCAATTATTCTTCGGGCATAATGCCGAGAATCGGGGGGAAAATTCGAAATGGGGCGGAAGTTTCGGGTGACTGGGATGGTATTTTCGGGCCTATAAATGCGGCTTTTGATATTGGATGCTCTTTATTGAAGGTGGCCTGGTCTGCCATCTTGGAGGGCAGAAATGGCATATAGGCACCGAGCAAGGGCGTTTTATTCGGACCTTTTCGGATTTGAAGTGCGGTTTTGGGCGTGCGGTGGGTATGTGTGGTTTGATTCGGGCGAATAATTGTTCAAATTTGACAAAAAAATCATTGCCAGTGTGGGCTTTGACGATTACACTATGTGGTTTGTGTATAAGGATTAACGGCTACCAAAGCCAGGTTTAAGCCAGAAGAGGTGCTTGAAATGGCACTGACGGGATCGGCAGACAGTGCAAGTTAGACGGACTACAACTGACGTTGGCGGTTGCGCTTTGTCGAAATGGTGGCTCGGGAATCGGTGTTTCTGCTTCAGTGCCGGGAAACGGACGAGGTTTTTATACCGGAGGCAGATGATGTAGCGTAAGAAAGACTACAACCTCTGTTCGTTTTTGTCCTGCTGGAAGGCTGCTTGAGAGCTCTTTGCTTGCGACGAGCAGCAGAGTGGGGTCCCGGGTTGAAGTGGAAACTGTTTGAGTTTCCGCTTTTTTTTGTGCTGCACGGAATTGTGGTGCCGGGCGAAAGAAAGGACGAAGCTGTCGGTTGATTTGGAAGAGAAAAGACAATGAGTCAGGAATTACTGCGAATTGTGGACAATATCGCCCGCGATAAGAATATCGACAAGGAGTCGATATTCGTGGATTTGGAAGAAGCGATGGTCTCGGCGGCACGGAAGCATTTTGGTGATCCTGAAAGCGATATAGCCGTAAGCATCAATCGGGAGACGGGCGAAATCACGGCGTTCAAGGATGAGGTTGAAATCGATATCCGGCAGCTCGGCCGGATTCCGGCACAGACAGCCAAGCAGGTGATGATCCAGAGGATACGGGCTGATGAGAGAGACAGCATTTATGCCGAGTTTGTCCAGCGAAGAGGTGAAATCATCAGCGGGACGGTTGTGCGTTACGAAGGGGGCGCCCTCATTGTGAACCTCGACCACTGGACCGAAGCGTTTATGCCGCGAGGCGAGCAGATAATGGGCCAGACACATCGCCCGGGCGAGCGAGTTCGATGCTTGATTCTTGACGTAAAAGAGACGTCGAGCCAGGTGAAAATCATTCTTTCTCGCACGCACCCTGATTTTATCCGCCGACTGTTCGAGCTCGAAGTTCCTGAGATTAGCGAGAAGATTATTGAAATACGGGTACTGGCGCGAGAGGCAGGGTACCGAACCAAGGTTGCGGTTGCCTCGTTCGACGAGAAGGTTGACCCTGTTGGGGCGTGTGTTGGGGTTCGCGGCAGCCGAATAAAGAACATAGTCGATGAATTAGGCGGAGAGAAAATAGATATTGTCCGCTGGAACGAGTCATCACAGACGCTTGTGGCAAATGCACTTATGCCTGCGAAGGTGAGTGAGATTGCGTTATGTTTTGAGCTGGGACGAGCAACGGTGGTGGTCGATGAGGACCAGTTGAGTCTGGCGATTGGCAAGCACGGGCAGAATGTGCGATTGGCAGCCCGGCTTACGGGGTGGGACATCGATATTCTGACGCCGGGTGAATACAACCAGGGGATTGAACGATTGACGAGCTGCATCAATGGTATTGAGGAAGCCGACGACACTGCAGTTGACAGGCTGATAGCTCTGGGAGTTATATCGGTGCTGGATTTGGATGATGTAGGGGTCGAACCGCTGGTGGCGGAGCTTGGCATTGACTCTGCGATTGCCGAGAAACTGGTTGCCGCGGCGGCCAAAGAAGTCAAGGATCTGGCAGCCGAGGCGAAACAGAACGAGGCCGAAACCGTTTTGGAGCAGGAGACAAACACAGCGGACAGCGAACAATGAGCAGGCCGAGATAGGAAGTTTATAGGAGAGTTTTTTGGCTTCTACAAGAGTTTACATTTTGGCGAAAGAGCTCGCAGTTAAGAGTTCTGCGATTGTCAAGAAGTGCCAGGATGAGGGTCTGGAAGTCAAGAACCACATGTCGGTGATATCGGCCGGTCTGACGGCAACGATTCGGGAGTGGTTCAGCGACGGTGAGCACGTTACGACGGTTGAGACGGCCGAGAGGGTGGACCTCAAGAAGGTCCGAATCAAGAAGAAGGTAAAGCGCAAAGCAGCGCCGAAGAAGGAAAAGGCCGCCACGGCTAAGCGAGTCAAGAAGAAAAACGCCAAGCGGGCCAAGCCAGCGGCGAAGGCGGCCGGGGCTGCTGAAGAGGAGCCGGGTGAGATGGAGGCGGCAGCTTCGCAGGTGCAGGAGGCCGGGGAAGTGGATTCGGGCACGGCGGTAGCCACCGTACAGCCTCCTCCAGCCCAAGCCGAGCGGGTAGGACCTGTTATTGTGGAGGAGCCCAAAGAGCCCGAGCCGATACTGCCGGCGGGGCCGATTCTGGAGAAGCCCGAGCCGGCCAAACTGAGCGGCCCGCAAGTCGTTCGGATCGAAGCGCCAGAGCCGGTGCGACGACCGAGACCTAAGCCAAAAGTCAGGTATGATGCGCCGGTAACCGAGCCGTTGATGTACAAGGAGGATGACGAAAGCGGGAAGTTGGCGGCCGCGAAGGACAAGAAACGCCCGGCGAAACGATCCAAGGAGAGGACACACGGTCGGCGGCGGGACGAGCGAGGTCCCGAGGACGAAAAAAGGCCCAAAGTCAGTACGAGATGGCGGCAGCGCGATATCGAAGAGCGACGTGCGAGGCTTGATGCGGCCGGCGGTGAGGGGCTGCGCTTGAGGCCGATGCGGAAAATCGTTACTAAGTCGGAGCGAGAAGCCGCCGTTCGCGGCAGGCCGAAGAAGGTTGTTGTAAGTGAGTCGATCACAGTGAAGGATTTGTCGGCGGCGCTGGCAATTAAGGCGTCGGAGATCATCGGCAAATTGATGCAGCAGGGTGTAATGGCCACAGCCAATCAGGCAATAAGCAGCGACGTGGCGGAACTGGTTGCCCTGGAGTTCGACACGGAGCTGATTGTAGAGCAGAGAACGACTCTGGAAGAGCAGATACGGACTCAATTCGAGCAGCGCGGCCGAACGAATCTCATGAGACGAGCGGTGGTCGCGGCAATGCTGGGCCACGTTGACCACGGCAAGACGAGCCTGCTGGATAAGATTCGGTCAAGTCAGGTGGCCGCCGGTGAGGCGGGCGGGATCACTCAGCATATCGGCGCATCTCAGATAACCTGGGACAATAGGAACGTTACGTTCCTCGATACGCCGGGGCACAAGGCTTTTACGGCTATGCGTGCGCGCGGCGCCAATATGACGGACGTGGTCGTGCTGGTCGTTGCGGCGGACGACGGTGTGATGCCTCAAACGGTGGAAGCCATTGCACACAGCAAAGCCGCCAATGTCCCTATTATTGTGGCGTTGAACAAGATCGATTTGCCCGGGGGCGACATTAATCGGATTTATGCACAGTTGGCCGAGCACGAGCTGACCCCTGTCGAATGGGGAGGAGAAACGGACGTCGTAAAAACCAGTGCGGTTACCGGGGAGGGTATAGACGATTTGCTGGAGCACCTGGATCTGATGGGTGAGCTGCTCGAGCTGCAGGCTGATGAGACGATTCCTGCCACCGGATGGGTAGTCGAGGCGCGGATGTCTTCGCAGCGAGGTCCCGTCGCGACGCTGCTGGTCAAGGAAGGTCAGCTAAAGAAAGGTAACGTGATTCTGGCCGGGAGCACCTACGGCAGGATAAAACAATTGAAAGATAGCTTCGGAAAGAGCATCAAGTCGGCTTCGAGCTCGATGCCGGCCGAGATAACAGGCCTGAGCGACGTTCCCCAGGCGGGGGATAGGTTTTACTGCCTCGACGACATTAACAAGGCCAAGGCCGCGGCCGAGGAGAACCAGATGCGTTCGCGGAAGAGCTCGCTCGCCGAGCGCACACGGGTGACTTTGGAGAACTTATTTAGCCAGATAGAAGCCGGCAAGACCCAAGAGCTGAATGTTATTATCCGCGCGGACGTGCAGGGCTCGGTTGATGTCTTGGTAAAATACTTGTCCGAGTTGAGCACGGATGAAGTGAAGGTCAGGATACTGCACGCGGCTCCGGGTGGGATCACAGAAGGCGACGTTGTGCTCGCCGAAGCCTCGAATGCAATCATTGTGGGCTTCAACGTTGTCCCGGAAGACGAAGCGCGGAAGATAGCCGAAGAGAAGGGCGTCGAGGTACGGCTGTACAGTGTCATCTACCGGATAACGGAAGATCTGGAGAAATCCATGGCTGGTCTGCTCACACCTGAGGAACAGGAGAAGACGTTGGGCCGGGCAACCGTACGAGCGACGTTTAAGATTTCGCGGGTTGGCACCATAGCGGGCTGTTACGTGAGCACCGGCGTCGTGGCTAAGAGCGCGAAGGCGCGATTGATACGCGACAACATAGTCATCAAAGACGGCCTGACTATAGAGTCGCTCAAGCATTTCAAAGATGACGTTCGTGAGGTGAAGACAGGTCTGGAGTGCGGCATCAAAATAGGCGGGTTCGACGACATTAAGATCGACGACGTTTTCGAACTCTACCAGATCGTTAAGGTAGCCAGGACGCTTTGAATCGATCCCGAGGGCCTTCGGGCGCGCTCAGGGCAGCCAGCTGGATGTGGGCTGTGCTTGGATAGTGGTTGTTGACTGTTGGGTGTCATTCAGGAAAAAGCTCGGCCAACCGGTGGTGCGCGGGACGAAATACGGATGAATTATGGCGACTCGAAGACAGGCAAAAGTAGCAAGCGTGGTCAAGCAAGCGGTTAGTGAGGCTATAACACACCATCTCAGCGATCCGCGGGTTGAGGGTTTTGTAAGTGTGACGCGGGTAGATATGGCTCCTGATTTGCGTAATGCGGATGTCTATTTGAGTATTTTCGGCCAAGACGGGTCGGCACAGAACAAAACTTTCGCGGCAATTGCGCACGCGAAGAACCACATACAGGCTTTTGTAGCAGCCAGAGTGCAGAGCAAGTTCTGTCCTGTTTTGCATTTTCACAGGGATGAGCACTTCAAGAAGACGCTTGAGACAATGAGGTTGATAGACCAGGCGGTGAGCGAAATGGGGCAAAGGGACACCAAAGAGAATTTTGAGGACGAGAAGGCCTGACGGATTTGCGAGCCCACGTCTTCGACTGCAGGGAATGATATGAAGAATAGCAAAGACTACTCCAAGAAGGTGCAGAAGCTTTATCGCACGCTGAAAGCGAAGTATCCGAAAGCGCAGAACGTAACATACGAGGAGCCGCTGGATGCACTTGTTTATGCGATCATCAGCGAGGATACGACTGATAGCCGGACAAAGGCGGCGCTTAAGCGATTCGGCGATTACTTCATAGATTTGAACGATTTGCGTGTCTCAAGAATGGAAGAGATTGTCGAGATGTTGGGCGAGAACACGCCTGTTACAAGGGCGATAGCCTCGACATTGACGAGCATATTGATGTGCGTGTTCGACGAGCATCACAAAATGAGCTTAGAGCCGTTGAAGAAGATCGGCAAGCGGCCTGCCAGGGGTGTTCTGGAGAAGATGGAGGGTGTGAGCCGGTTCGGCGTCGATTATTGTATGCTTACGGCTCTTGCCGGCCATGCCATACCGCTGACGGCAAATATGGTTGCATATCTTCGCAGCAACGAGATGGTCCACCCTGAGGCTAATGAGCAGGAGATTGGGGGCTTCTTGGCCAAGCAGATTGCGGCGAAGAACGGATACGAGTTCTATAGACTTCTCCGGCGCGAAAGCGAATCGCGGGCGAGAAAAAGGAAGAAAAAGAAAACCAAGACCACTCGCAAGAAAAAAGTCAGGAAAACGACCAAGAGAAAGAAGAAGACCAAGAAGAAAACAAAGACGAAAACCAAGACGAAAAAGAAAAAGGGCAACAAGTAGTACTTGATGGTCGATGGCTGTCGAGCGTTGGCAGGCAAATATCGAGTATCGGCGAACGAGAGACGAGACGATGTCAAAAAAAGTATTGAAATTAGGTATCCCGGCAGGGAGTTTGCAAAAGGCGACGATTGAACTTTTCGACAAGGCCGGGTTTGGGATTCTGGACTCCGGAAGGAGCTATCTGCCTCGCATGAACGACGAGGAAATAGAGCCAGTATGCCTGCGGGCGCAGGAGATGAGCAGGTATGTCGCGGACGGTGTTCTGGATGCGGGCATTACCGGCTACGACTGGATAATGGAGAACGGCTCGGACGTCGTGGATGTGTGCGAGCTTGCTTACAGTAAGAGGACGAGCAATCCGGCAAGGTGGGTGCTGGCGGTGCCAAATGAGTCAAAAGTGACCGATGCCAACGCTTTGGCCGGGGGCATAATCGCAACCGAGCTCGTTAAGGTGACGGAGAAATACTTCGCCGAGAAGAATATCAAGGTGAAAGTTGAATTTAGCTGGGGGGCCACCGAGGTAAAGGCACGGCTGGTCGATGCGATAGTAGAGCTTACCGAAACCGGCACGTCACTCCGGGCCAACGATCTGCGGATAATCGATACGGTGATAACGTCCACGACGAGGCTCATCGCAAATAAGCAGGCATGGCAAAACAAATTCAAAAGTCGCAAGATTGAGAATATCTCGATACTGCTGAACGCGGCGATCGAGGCCCGGAGCAAGGTGGGGCTCAAGATGAATGTGAACAAGGGTGCTCTGGCGTTAATATTGAAGATTCTGCCGGCCGAGAAGAGCCCGACTGTGTCATCGCTGGCTGATTCCGATTACGTGGCGATAGAGGTTATTATCGATGAGAAGATCGAGCGGACGTTAGTCCCGGCCCTCAAACGCGCCGGCGCATCTGGCATATTCACTTATCCACTCAATAAGGTCATACACTGATAGCCAAGATCGACGAGAATCTATGGGCGAGACTCTACGAGGTCGGGACGAATCGGCCGATCTACGGCCACCGAATGGACGGCAATAAAATTCACTACGACTACGAGAAGATCAGCGAAAAAGAGCGAACCAGCTACGGCAGGCAGGGCGAGTACGGCATAGGCGGCGCGATAAGCTACTATCGCAGGTGCAAGGCCATCGGCGCCGACGCCATTACAGTAATTCCCAGATGTAGATGTCTGGGTTGCGGCAAACGGGGGAGATAGCTTTTTCCCAACATTTAGTTGACGCATCCTCCAGGGTGTTTACAATAACGCCCGCAATGCATCGCAAGCGCCCCGGAATCAGGACTGTAAATGACGTGCCGCAGGCCGGGCGATATAGCGGCAGACCGGTTTGTAGAAACCCGTGTTGACGCCGTTTATGCGGGTTGGAGGTGGGTGCCGTGGTTATATCCGAACAAACTTTTGTAACCCTCTGCGATAGGTACACACTCTCGCCCCGTCAGCGCCAGATCGCCAAACACATGCTAAGCGGTGTACTGCGCGATACGGAGCTTATGATGGCTATGGGTATAACCCACAGAAATCTTGCTGGGCAGCTCTGGCGCATGGCCAAGAAGATGCACTGCCGGGGGCGAGCCCAGATTCTGTACAGATTCTGGCAAGACTCTCTGTCCCTAACGCCCGGTCAATAAAGCAGTTACGCGAACTCTAAAGTTTTTCATTTTTTCCCTAAACTTTCTGATGTATACTAGCCGATGTATGATTATTCATACATGGCATTATACCAGGTGCGTGGTTTGGTGGCAATGTACGATTTTGGGTTTTTGTTCAAAAGTGAACGAGAAGCGCCTTAGGCAACAAACGCTGCGTTTCATCAGAAAGGAGTTAACGATGGATCCGAGCGAGCCAACCGGGGAGGAGAAGCTTCGGCTGGAGCTCGGGGTGGCGGTTGTTGCAGATATCGAGCTTCTTATTCGCCGGGGAAGAACCGACGACCTACGTATTGTCGAGGCGATCGGGGTCCTTACGCAGATATTGACCAAGGGCGTCGAAGAAACGGCGAAAGTGCCTTGATTAGAGCACGCTCCGTAGGTAGATCTGAGGATTGAGGGAAACGGGGGAGATAGCTTTTTTCCAACATTTAGTTGACGCATCCTCCAGGGTGTTTACAATAACGCCCGCAATGCGTCGCAAGCGCCCCGGAATCAGGACTGTAAATGACGTGCCGCAGCCCGGGCAATATAGCGGCAGACCGGTTTGTAGAAACCCGTGTTGACGGGGTTTATGCGCCTTGGAGGTGGGTGCCATGGTTATATCCGAACAAAGTTTTGTAACCCTCTGCGATAGGTACACACTCTCGCCCCGGCAGCGCCAGATCGCCAGACTCATGCTCACCGGCAAAGTCCACGATGCTGAGCTTAGAAAAGCGATGGGCATACGGCAGGGAAACCTCTGCACGCAGATGCTTCGCATGAGTAATAAGATGCACTGCCGGGGGCGGACAGCGATTCTCTATAGATTCTGGGAAGATTCGCTTGCTATAAGCGCCAATAAACAAAAGACTTAGCGGCCCTGCAAATTTTCGTTTTTTCTCTTAAAGTTTTTCATGTAGAATTACTGATGTCCTATTAGTAGGACATCGTATTATACCACGTGGGTGGTTTGGTGTCAATGTGCGAAGTTGCATTTTTGTTCAAGAAGGAATCGCAAGGGGTCGGGCCACGAAACCGGGCCGTTGATCAGAAAGGAGCCAAGTATGGGAGAGACCGTGCCAACAGCCGAGGACAAGCTTCGCGCGCAGGTGGCAGCGTTCGTTATTGCTTACATCGAGGTTCTCATTCCGCGCCGAACAACGCAGGATCGACGTATTCTCGAGGCCCTGGCGCTGCTTACCGAGATACTTACCAGAGCGAAGCTCGCCGCCAGCGGCGGATCGTAATCGAAAAATACAAAAAATTTTCGGATGAAAGGATTCATAAATGGATAGTTCTCACTCGAACAACAAGCGCGGCATGCGCGAGCGAATATTCGAGACCGTGGTTTCGGACCTGAGCTCCGCAATTGCCCACTGGAATATGGCCTGCACCGACGACTTGACGTTTGTCGAGGAGCTGGAGCACGCGACGGTAAAGCTGCGCTATTTAGCCAATCCAGGGGCGATTTCGGACGCGTTAGAGCATGCCGAAATCGCATTGATCCAGACCGTCTTGGAAGAGCAGTCGCCCAAGGAGGCGCAGGGATGCGCGGACTCGCAAGGAGGAAATTAAGCATGAGCATACACCGGCTTCAATTCCGGCCCCCGCACTGCGCCGCCGGCCGGCGCCGCGGGTGCGTGCGGGGGCATAGTACTTTGTCGAGGCTGATTTTGGCGCTTGTCATTGCGAGGCCTGAAAGGCCCTGGCAATCTCCGGCCCTCGAACGGTTTGAGATTGGCGGCTCGGCCTGCTGCCCCGTATGCAAGAGTATCTTCCACCTGAGCCCCGAGCAAGCCCTCGAGGCCAACGACCGCCGGACCGCGCTCACCTTTCGATCCTGGATGCGCGCCGGCGTTGGGTGACGTATGCCTCGTACCCCCAGGATATTTGCACTTGACATTTTTTGCGGCGGGGGCGATATTACTCTCAGAATATACATAGGAGAATCTTTTGTATTGGGAGTCCGTGAAAATGGCAGGACTATCGAAAGTCAGGTTTCTTTGCGTATTGCTGCTATGGACCAGCGGCGTAATGAAGGCCAGCCAGCCGGCCAAAAAATTGGACGTGGACGCCAAAGGTCTCAAGACGATGATATTGGTGGTCGATTCAGCCGGTGACAACATCCATTTCGACCACGCCGACTGGGCCGAGGCGGACCTCGAGCTCACCGCCTCAAGCCCCAAAGCGATAGCCCCCCCGGTCATCAAGGACGAGAAGATAATACTCACGCCCAAACCCGCGCCGGGGCCGCGGATCAACGGCCCGACCGTTTACGGCTGCCGACCGGGAAGACCTTTTCTCTATCGCATCCCCTGCACGGGCACGAGGCCGATAGCGTTTGAGGTAAACAAGTTGCCCTTGTCTTTGAAGTTAGACAAAGAAACAGGCATCATCACCGGCCAATCGCCGAAAAAGCGAGGCAAATACAAAGTAACTTTGACGGCCTCCAACTCGCACGGCAAGGCCCGGCGCGATTTCGCGATCGTCGTCGCCGATACTCTCGCCCTGACGCCCCCGATGGGCTGGAATCACTGGTACACCTGGTACAACAGGATCACGCAGAAAAAAATGCGAGAGGCGGCGGACGTGATGGTCGCTTCCGGCATGGCGGATTTCGGATACCAATACGTTAACATCGACGATTGCTGGATGGTCAAGCCGGGCTCGCCCGACCCGGAACTCAGCGGGCCGCAGCGCGACGAAAACGGAATGATAAACACCAACGGCAGATTCGGCGATATGAAGCCGATGACCGAATACATCCACGCCAAAGGCCTCAAGGCCGGACTTTATACATCGCCTGGGCCTCTGACGTGCGCCGGGTTCACCGGCAGCTATCAGCACGAACAGCAAGACGCCGAAACGTTCGCCGAATGGGGATTCGATTTCCTCAAGTACGACTGGTGCTCCTACGGCAACATAGCAAAAGACCGCTCTTTAGCCGAACTGCAGAAACCGTATAGAAAGATGGGCGACATCCTAAAAAAGCTCGACCGCGACATCGTCCTCAACCTCTGCCAGTACGGGATGGGCAGCGTCTGGGAATGGGGCGGCGAGGTCGGCGGTCACTGTTGGCGGACTACCGGAGACCTCGGTCTGGCTCGTGGAACTAACCTGCCGGGATTCTACCACATCGGTCTGGCCAACGCACGCCACTGGAAATACGCCAAGCCGGGCCAATGGAACGACCCGGATTACATCTTGATCGGCTACGTGGGCAACGCGCGGCGCCGCGACGCACCGCCGCAGCAGACGACACTCACGCCGAACGAGCAGTACAGCTATATGTCGATGTGGTGCTTGATGGCGGCGCCGCTTTTCTACTCCGGCGATATGGCAAGACTCGACGAGTTCACGCTCAATGTTCTGTGCAACGCCGAGGTAATCGAAGTGGATCAGGATGCGCTGGGACGGCAAGCCCGGCCGATAGTGCAGACCAGCCAGACGCTCGTTCTCGCCAAACCGATGGAAGATGGATCGCTGGCGATCGGCCTGTTCAATCTCGACGAAATGGGCGGACCAATCACCGTGACCTGGTCACAATTGGGCCTTGAAGGTCCGCAGCGAGTGCGGGACCTCTGGCGGCAAACGGACATCGCAATTGTGGCCGAGAAGTTTGAGACAAACGTCCCCCGCCACGGCGTCGCTATGGTCCGCCTGTTCGGCGCAAGATAGTCCTGCACGGGCGGTTCGCATACCGGCAAACGGCCACACAGCCGCCGGCAGGCGCAGGGGGCGAGACGAACAAACGGTCACTTTGAGTAAATCGAGCCGGCTCAAAACGGCTTTGACCACCCCGGCCAGCCCGTCCTCTCGAGCCACTTATCCATCTCGGAAGCCAGCTCGTTGCGACGGGAACGGTAGCTTGGATTACCAGCCAGGTTCTTCGTCTCCCCGGGGTCTCTCGACAGGTCATACAGATACTCTTGCCCATCACCGTAACGAATGAATTTCCAGCCCTTCCCGCGGACCATGAAGTCGCCCTTGGTGCCGGGCCGCACTTTGCGATCTCCCTGCGGATTTCCCCTTACTCGCTCACTGAACGTATATTGCCTTGCCTCGGACACATTGCGCCGGCCTCTCAGGAATCCAACCAGGCTTTGACCCTGGGTCTGTTTTGGAATCGGGTATCCGGCCAGCTCCAGCAGCGTCGGCATGAAGTCCGTCGAATCCACAGCCGGCCCGCTCACCCGGGGCTTGAACCTGCCAGCGTAGCATATCATCAGGGGAACACGCACTATCTCCTCATAGAAGGCATTCGTTGATTTCCAAACCATCCCATGTCCACCCATCATATCACCGTGGTCGGCGGTAAAGACGATAATCGTCTCGTCCATTTTGCCGGTCTCCTCCAGTGCCTTGAGGATCCTGCCGACCTGGTCATCGATCAGCTTGACCATTCCATAATAGACTCTCAGAAACTCCCGCAATCCCGCTTCGCCGAGGTCCCTGACAATCTGCCGGCTCCAGTTCTTTTCAAAGCGCTCCTCCCGAACATCTCGATTCGCAGGCAGTTTGATCTTCTCCGGGTCGAACATCTCATAGTAAGGAGACGGCACAACATTCGGATCGTGAGGCCAGTTAAATGAGCACGTTATCATAAAAGAAGCTGCGTTGTCTTTGACATGCTGCAGCTTCCGGCACGTCAAATCCGCCAACTGCACGTCATAGCACTGCTCCAATGGCAGCTTGAGCCTTCCCATCTTCCTGATGAACCCACCAAGTCTGTTGTCCCCGTAGCCAAAGAGGACGTCATTCTCAGCGAACATCTCCCTGACGCGATCCGCTGAAAGGATCTGCCCGAATGGTAAAGAGCAATCGGAATAAGAAAGCTGATCAAACACCGAAAATCCGATAGTGCTGTTTGGGCAGGGTTGTGATAGACTCGTAACCATTGTAAAACCTCTCCGGCTAAAAGTATTGGAAACCAAGCCAGAGAGGTTACATATAATTCGGCCAGAGAGGCCAAAGAACATTAATATGCGACTTGCACGCAAAAATCAAGTCGTATCGGTGGTCTGGTTGTGCGCAAAGTCTAAAGAAAACATGACAGTGCCATTGATTCCTGACCCCTTTAATTATCCCCCACTTGAGCCTTACTGATGGCGTTGACTATCCTGCCGAATTGGGAATCACTCAACGGCTTCAAATATCTCACCGTCAATGATCCTTCTGGAGGATTCTTCATGCGTTCGTACTCATCGGCGCGACGACCGTAGCGTGTGATGCTTGCCGTGTAACGCTGAAGCTTCTCAGTCTTGAAGCTGCAACCCACGGCCTTGACAATCTCCTCCTGTATATGGAAATCAAGGGATGTTCCTAAAGCAGCAGTCGCCAGGATTTGCCGGTTGTAAAGGCTAGCCTCA
The DNA here is from genome assembly GCA_964459805.1 of uncultured Pirellulales bacterium. Classification (GTDB taxonomy): domain Bacteria; phylum Planctomycetota; class Phycisphaerae; order Sedimentisphaerales; family Anaerobacaceae; genus DAOVRL01. The sequence goes on along the minus strand of CAYWOD010000028.1, from coordinate 1,216 downwards.
ACGAGCATGTGAGCCGCGGAGGGCTCGAAATATACCGGATTATCATATAGTTCATTTCTTTGCTGAATGGCAGTCTCGATCACCTCCATAACAGCCGACTGCGCCTCTCGGAGTTGAAGATTGCCGGCAATTGCAAGCAAGGCAAGCATCTTGAACCGGACTCCCAACAGCGTGGGCCGCCCATCTATCTTGTACGCGGGCAGCGCGCGCGTCGATTTGTTAGGGTCCTTGTATTGCACTTTCTTAAGTTGGTCAGTGCACTCCATCTGTTCATCCCAGAGTTTGCGATAGACGCTCAGCGTGCTCACGATGTCCTTTCCGACCAATTCCCCTGCTTTGGCCTTTGGAAGCCTCCCAAGCTCTTCGATAAGTCTGAGAAATCTGCGATTGGCCATCACGCATATCATGTCCTTTCGACACACGCCAGGCTTCAAAGGAATATCGTCCTTCGCATACATACCCTTCTCATAGTAGATCCACTCTCTTCCCCATGTGTACATGCCGTACTCATCTAAACGGGCCAGACTCAACTGAATTGGCTCTTTCTCCAGAATGCGAATGATCATGTCTATGCGCATCTCGTCCCGGAGATCGGATCTCATTGCTTTGAGTGTCTCGGGCCACTTGCTCGACGAGTCTACAGGTGCATCTCCTTCTCTTTCAACAGGCTGATTGGCGTCGTCCCCCGCAAATGCAGGGGCTTCCAGATTAGGAGTCATAAGCACGATTACTACGAGCAACACGCCACACACCAGAGAAATGAACGCGTTCGTCGCCCCTTGATACGGTTCCAACTTTCCAAACCTTCCGAAATATGTCATTCTCATTGTCCCGTCCTTTCACAGTATTTGTCGAAGTCGCTATTTCCTATGTCCGATTATAGCCTACTCGGGTTTAGGTTTCCAGTACCGCCAGTCGCTGGGAGGATCAAGGGGTGAACTATACCTCTTTTTATAGACAGGCGATGACCTCATTTTCTCCTGTCTTTCCTTGATCTTGCCGTCCTCCCACTCAACGATCTTTATGGAATGGCCGGGATCACCGCCAGCCGTATGGTTTTTCGTGGCGAACGTGGCCTCTGAAATGTCATCACCAAAGAGCTCAAGATAGTCGTCGGCTAAAATCGTCGTCATTCCGGACCCGTCGATCCAGGTAGGCAAGCCCAAAACAAACCCAAACAAACCCAATTTCCGAAAAGCCAAAAATGAACTTAAAC
>CAYWOD010000027.1:0-22901 GCA_964459805.1 uncultured Pirellulales bacterium | reverse complement strand
GGACACGGACCCACCGCCGGCAGCAACCATCTAAAAACCTTCCTGACCCCAAAAACACTCATCCCGCCGCTTTAACCCGAATCCAACCTGAATGAAACATAACATATATTATGGGACGTTGGAAATGATGTAATTCTCAGCCCCATTCTTTGAAAGGAGAAAGCTTAGACTGTCATTCTGAGTGCAGGCGAGAATCCGGCCGCACAAGCCAATTTCATCTGCGGTTTCCCAGGACCACCAATCGACCTAAGCCAAGCAATGCTATTGTTGCAGGCTCAGCGACCTTGTCTATCGCGCTAATGGCCGGTCGTGGTCCGCCCGATGCAAGTGTCCTGCACGCCGTCATTGCGAGTGCGCGAGAGGCGGACACGGCAATCTCAAAAACACCAAACCCGTGCCCACGAAAGCGGGTATCCTAAAGATTGAAGGCCAGCGCAAATCCCTACTCGCTGCCAATCAGCAATACTCATAGTCCGATAAGATGGTCGGACGGGCCGCGAAGAGAAACCGCCTTGCCCAGGATCTCATAGTAGAGAATCCCCTTCTTGAGGTCATCAGGGCCCGAGAAATCCGGCAGAATCTTCGACAGATAGTCCACCTCCGCTCCCTGTTTGGCCCCGAGAGCCAGCGATTTAGATAGAGCGCTTGGCAGTGGCTTGGCGGTAAAGGTCGGCGGTTCCTGCGGCTGAGCTTGAACAGTCGGCGGCGCCGGCGGCAATTTCGGTTCTTCTGCCGGCTGAAATATATCACCCTGAGCGGCGCTCTTGATTTCAGCAATGAAGGCCTGGAGCGCACTGCGTGGGCGGACTGCCGTTGGCCGCGGGTGTGGACGGGGTTGCGGTTGCTGTCGAGCCTCTCTGGCCGGCTCAGGAGGCGCTGCCCGCTGTGTTTGCGTCGCGGGCAACTGCCGTACCCCCCTGCCCGCCGGCGCCAGCTTGTGCGTCGGCTGTTCCTCCTCCTCCACGTCGAGCTTTCGCTTCCTCGCCTTGACGATGCTTGCTAATCCATAAAGGACCGCCATAACGACGAGCACCAACAGTTGAAACCACCCGCCGTACTCTCCCTCAAGCAGCAGCCCCGCAAGGCCCATTTGTAAAATAGAATCACTCATCCGCAATCCAGCTCATTGGCCGCTATTCCTTCTCTTTCGGTTTAGCGATGGAATCCCGCATCGATGTATCGGCCACAATATTCTTCATCCGGTAGTAGTCCATCACGCCGAGATGGCCTTTCTTGAACGCCTCAGCCATCGCCAGCGGCACCTTCGACTCGTTTTCGACCACCAGGGCCCGCATTTCCTGCTCGCGCGCCACGGCCATCGCCCTGCGCTTCTCCGCCTCGGCCTTGGCCCTTCGCATATCTGCCTCGGCCTGATCCGCTTGAAGACCCGCACCTATGTTCTTGCCCACGTCAACGTCGGCAATATCTATCGAGAGAATTTCAAACGCGGTCCCCGCATCGAGTCCCTTGACCAGAACAGCCTTCGAAATCCCGTCCGGGTTCTCCAAAACGGTCTTATACGTTATCGCACTGCCGATTGTCGTAACAATCCCCTCACCCACACGAGCGATAATCGTCTCCTGCGTCGCCCCGCCGATCAGCCTCTCGATATTCGCTCGCACCGTCACGCGGGCCTTCGCCTTCAACTGAATCCCGTCCTGCGCAACCGCATCCACCGTATCTTTGCCTTTTGACGGCTCCGGGCAGTCGATAACCTTCGGATTTACACTCGTCTGGACCGCATCGAGAATATCACGGCCCGCCAAGTCGATTGCCGTCGCCGTCTGGAATGACAACTCTATATTGGCCCGGTTCGCGGCAATCAGAGCACGGACGACATTGGGCACCCGCCCGCCCGCCAGATAATGGCTCTCCAGATCCTTCGTACTAAGTGTCAATCCCGCCTGGATCGCCGTTATCTTGCTTAGAACTATCGTCCTGAGCTCAACTTTTCGCAGTTTCATCCCGATTAGCTCTAAAAATGTGACGTCCGCTTTCGATAGTTTGGCCTGCAGCCACAATCTGAAAAACGCAGCTACAACCAACAGGATTACTCCGGCGACGATAATCAAGCTAATTATAACCGCCCAAAACACAATCTCCCCCTGTGTTGCTGCGAGAACCACACTTGTTAAGTTATACATTTTCCTGTCCTTTCATTAACTTTCTTCAACGGTCCGAACCGTCACCTGAGTGCTTTCCACCTCGATAACCTTAATCTTTTTGTCCTTATCAACATAACCGCTCTCGGCCACGCATTCAACTCTTTGCCCCGAAAAATCGCACGTTCCTACCGGCCGAAGCGGTGTCAGAACGACCCCGGTGGCCCCGAGCAGCTCCTTTAGTTCGCCGGTATCAGGCACCGCATCGCCCTGCTCACGCACCGGAGGCGCCAGAGTAACGCTCTTGCCGAATCTCGTCTTCGGAAACACCCTGTAAGCTACCACCAGAACCGATGGTATCATTACTACCGCAGCAATCACCCCTATCACACCCACCGTGGTGCTTTGCTTAAAGAATATAAATATTCCCCCGAACAAACACGCAAAAGCGCACACGCTTATCAGCCCCCCGCTCGGCACAAACACCTCTGCTACCAGCAATGCCACACAGGCAAGATACAAAAAAACAGCAAATGCAAGCCACCAGCCCATAAACTTATCTCTCTTTCACGTCAATTGTCAACTGCTCTAACTACAACTCTATTACCGTGAATCTCGATTATGACAACTTTTGCCCCTTTGTCAAGGAATTCGGCCTCGGCAACCACATCAACCATTGCATCCCCGAAATTCGCCTTCCCTGTAGGCCTTAAAGTCGAAACCACCTCGCCTGTGTCGCCCACCTTAACGCTCACGCTCTCACTCTCGGGCAGGCTGGTCATACTCACCCGCATCGCACCGCCCTGCCTGGCGACTGTCGGCACCAAGATAAGACTCCGCAAGAAAGGTATTTTGGGCATATACTTCGCAAGCAGCGACGCCACAACAACGAATCCAACAAACCCCGCCGCCAGTCCGATCAGCCCGTCGAAGAACAAATCCAAGTCAAGCTGACTATTAGGCCACGGCACTTCACCCGGCGGATTCTTGACAAGCATCCCGAACAGGCCCGCCAATATGCAAAATATGCCGGAGAGGCCCGCGATACCAAAGCCGGGCAGCACAAAAACCTCCACCAACAGCAGCAGCACCCCCACAGCAAACAGCAGCACCTCAAGCCAGTTCGCCATATCAACCAAGTATTTGCTGCCGATAATAGTCACAACGCATATCACCGCCACGAGCCCCGGCAGCCCCACCCCCGGCGTATTAAGCTCTATATAAACCCCAAGCATAGCGAGCATAACCAGCACGGCCATGACCGCGGGCGAATTCAGCCACCGCACCATCTCTTCCGACCAGCTCGTTTTGAGCACCATCGTCTCGCCGACGAAGGTCACGCCGTCCCGCTTCGCCAGAAACTCCAGCACCCCAGCCCGGTCCTCAACGACAGCCCTTGCTATCCCATACTCGAGGGCCTCCGAAGCCGTGATGTTAAGGAGCTGATCTTTTGTCACAATTACCTTCTTGTTGGCCAGGTCATACTCGTTCGCGTCCCTTGGCATATCCGTGCTCTCAAAGAACTCATCCTCGCCTGTCTTAAGATTCTTAACCCTGTAAACCTCAATCTGCTGCGTAACCATCGCCTTGAGCAATGCCTCAGGATAGCCATTGGCCTGAGCGGAATTGACGAACACCGTCCGAATATCCGCTTCGATCTTCTCGCGCTCTACGTCTTCGAGTTTGACGCCCATCGCCATCGGCGCACAGTCACCGATCCTTGTCCTTTCCTTCATTATGATATCTTCACACCCGACACTTATCAGAGCACCGGCCGATACCGCCTTCATGGATATATATGCAACCGTCCGTGCCTTCGGACCCATCTCGTGCAGAAAGTACTCCGATATGTCGTATGCTGCCGAGACAAGCCCTCCAAGTGTGTTTATCTCGTAGATCAGGTAGTCAACATCCTGCCCCAGGGCGAATTCGCTCCTGCGCTTGATCGACTCGTACAGCCCATCGTCAATCATATCTTTGCAGACGATTACCGCCGCCTTTGCAGGTCGAGGACCCGCGGTCGGCTCGTTCGGCCCACCCGCCGCGCTGCCCCCCAGGAACACCAGCACACAAAGCAGAAAGACCCCAAATTCTGGAAGTGGACTTTTCATAGTGCTATGTATTATACCTCAATACTGCCAATCCGGCAACACCAACTCACGAATCCGTCGAAATTTTTGGCTTGACCCCATCCCACTGGAGCCCCCCTATTATTGCCTGGGCGATATTTGTCAGGTGGTCCCCGATTTTCTCGACATTATCAACCAGGTCGATAAATATCAGCCCCGCCTCCGCCGAGCAAAGACCACCGCTCATCCGCTCCACGTGGCTGCGGCGAAACTCAATCTGCATCTCGTTCAGCCTGTCTTCACTGCTCAGCGCTGATTTGGCCACCTCAGTGTCGCTGTTCTCAAGCGCCTCTATGATGCTGTTAAACATTCCGTCTATCTCTTCACGCAGCCGATCGGCCTCCACCCGTGCCGAATCACTGAACAAAAGCCTTTGCTCAATCTTGCGCTCGGCAATCTCCACGATATTGACCGCATGGTCACCGACACGCTCGAGGTCGTTAACGGTATGCAAAAGCACCGGCAGCTCAACCGAAACCTGATCAGACAACTGTTTACGTGATAGCGCCGACAGATAAGAGGTTATCTCGAGCTGGAACGAATCAATGAAGTCTTCTATCTCCCTCACCGAAGCAAGCTTCTTGCCGTCGTTCTCGATAATTCCGTCGATCGCCCGCTCAAGTGCCCTCTTTGCGGTTTTCGCCATACGGATCATCTCACGCTTTGCTTGCTCCAGCGCTATTACCGGCGTATCGAGCAAGTGCGTCTCGAGAACCACCGGCCGAACCACGGTGTCACTCGCCCGCTCCGGCACTATTCTAACTACAAATCTCTCCAGGACCCCTGCTATCGGCAAGAATATCGCCGAATTGCCACAGTTGAAAATCGTGTGTGCGATCGCTATCGACATCCCGACTGTATTCTCGTTCAGGTCCCACGGCGCAACTACATCGACCAAAGCACCGAACAAACCAAAGCGAACAGACCAATACGCTATCGCTACCCCAAGCACATTGAACGTCGTATGCGCCCACGCCGTCCGCCTTGCATTCAGATTCGCCTGCAGGGCCGCAAGCTGGGCCGTAATTGTCGTCCCTATATTGCTGCCCAATACAAACGGAATCGCAACATTAAGTGACGTCTCCAAGTCACTCCCAAACGCCCCTTGCATCGCCAGTAACTGTACAATAGCAACCGCCGCTGAGCTGCTTTGAAGAAGCATTGTCACCGCCGTCCCCGCCAAAATCGCCAGCAACGGCCAGTTGCCAAGCCTTGTGAAAAGCTCGTGCACCTTTGTACTTTCTTCAAGAGGACTGAAACCATCCTTCATAAAACCGATGCCCACGAACAATATGCCGAAACCAAGCAGTATCTGCCCGATGCACTTCGTCCTTCGCGTCTTGCCCAGTATATACAGAAGAAACCCTAACCCCACCGCCGGCAGTGCGTACGCCGTAATTTTAAGCGCCCCTATCCCGGATATCGAAACAAGCCACGCAGTCGCCGTCGTCCCCACATTCGTCCCGATTACCACGCATATCGCCTGCTTAAGCGTCAAAAGCCCTGCATTGACAAACCCCACAACCATTACCGTCGTTGCTGAGCTCGACTGAACCAATGCCGTAATCCCTGCCCCAACCAAAAACGCAACCAGCGCCCGCTTCGTCATTGATTCGAGGATATTCTTGAGCCTTTTGCCCGCGGCCTTCTTAAGCCCCTCCGACATCATACCCATACCAAACAGGAAAAAACCGAGCCCCCCTATCGTTCCGAATATCATTCCCCTAAAAACTTCCCGAGCCCTATCTTTGAGCGCTTTACGAATCTCCCCCTCGACGAGTTCCTGAGCCTCCGCCCCAAACTTCACAAGGTCTTTCTGCCGCAACTGTTTTAGCGCTTTAATCCTCTCTTTACCCTTATCCTTGTCCCCGAGCCACTTCAAGGCGCTATCCAGTCCCTCTTGCGTGAATTTCTCCGGCTTGGTCTCGCGCAGCCGCTTCAGGGCCTCGGCCTTTGCAAAGTCCTTCTTCGCAATCCACTTCAGAGCAATCTCAATCTCCGTCTGTGCTAAAGGCTTTGCCGTCTCCGCTTCCACAGCGCCCTTCGATAAAACCTCGCCTGCCCCCTGCCCTTTCTCGACCGCAAAACAGCAAAGACCAATCCCAAACAATACTGCGAATACCAGTATCAACGAAGCTCGATGGGATATTTTCACTATCTTCTTCCTCACGGAAATCAATGTCAATTCAAGCCGATTCGCGCTTTACCGGGGCCAACCGCACAACAGGTGCCACTTCCAGAGACCGCAAGAGCCCCGGCCGAACCGAGACGGCGCAGTAGTTTTATCTGCTTCTGCGTCAGTGTTCAAGCCAAAACCCCCAAAAAACGGGAGAATCCCCCGCCAACTCTTCTAAATCGATAATCGAAAATATTAAATGTCTTAAGCCAGCCCCCGCAAAATCTTCACCCCCTGCTCAATTTTCCCGTCACTCGTCGCGTAGCTTATCCGAAAATGCGTATCCCTCTCACTAAAAACGTTTCCTGGAATAATCAGCACGTTGTTCTTTATGGCCTTTTCCACAAATTCCGTCGCCTTGCCCCCCGGCGCCTTGATAAACGCATAAAACGCCCCGCCCGGCCGAACCAGCTCAAATGTGTCCCTCAGCCCCTCATAAAGCAGGTCCCTCTTCCTCCGGTACGCAGTCACTAACTCGCTAACGTCGCAGTCCATCGCCGCGATAGCCGCCTTCTGAAAAGGCGTCGGCGCACAGACAAACGTATATTGCTGCACCTTCGTCATCTCCTCCACGACCTCCCGCAGCGACTCATTCGCTGCAACGTACCCCATCCGCCACCCGGTCATCGCGTATGACTTGCTAAACCCGCGCAGCAAAAGCGTCTTCTCACAATATTTCGCTATACTCGCGCACTGCCCGTCGTAGCAGAACCGCTCGTAAATCTCATCCGACATAACGAGCACATCTTTTTCCGCCGCCACCTCGGCCAGCGCCTTGATCTCCTGCTCCGAATACACCACTCCCGTCGGATTGCTCGGCGAATTGACGATTATCATCTTCGTCTTATCCGTTATCGCCGCCGCAATCGCCTCCACCGGCAGCCGAAACTCCGGATAGCTATCGACAAAAACGCACCGCCCGCCAAGCATATTTATAACGTGCTTATTAATCACAAAGTACGGATCCGCCAAAATCACCTCATCGGCCGGATCGATAAGCGCCATAAACGCCAGCAGCAACCCTCCGCTCACCCCGCTGGAGACCAGAACCGCCGGCTCGGCCCACCCAAATTCGCCTTTGACCTGCTCTGCGATCTTCTCTTTGAGCACCGCATCCCCCGCCGTCTGAGAATACTTATTCTGCCCCTCCCGAATCGCCTCAATCGCCGCCTCTTTCACCGCCTCCGGCACATCAAAGTCCGGCTGACCTATAGAAAAATTAACCGGATCCTCCAACTCGCCCGCCAACGCAAACACCTTGCGTATCCCACTCGCGTCAATAAGCTTTGTTCTGTTTGCAATCATCTTCTTCATAATGCTGGCATAATACTCCACCCCACCCAATAATCAACCACAAATCGTAAAGCCATCTGTGGCCTGCGGCTTCCAGAATTATCGCTTTTTCTGTGTCTTTTTCCTTGACAACACGCGCAAAAGACGAAGAATTATAGCGAAGTGAGGCGAGAGCCTCCTCTACACGGATGTCACATTACTAAGGAGAAAGCTAATGGCTTACGCTGTTCACGTTACCCTACCCGAAAGGCCGCTCGGCCGAGCAGATGTCATATTCGACGTCAAGCAGGACAACGCTGTTCTCGGAAAGCTTGAGATCTCGCAGGGCGCAATTGAGTGGATCCGCAAAGGCGGTGGCAAACGGAACACATATAAATTGAATTGGGCGGACTTCGACGCTCTTATGAAAGAATACGGCCAGCAACCTCGTTAACAACTTGCTCAGAAGTATAGTCAGGCTTCGACTGGAGTGGCCCTCATTCCCTTTCTGTATAGAGCCCGTCCATGACTCTGGAAGGGGCCTTGCTGCACTACAAGTAGGCCCATATGCGGTCATTCGGTATTTCGTGCGCAATCCGGATTAACGATCTTGCTGAGTCCCCCCTTGATTCCCTTAATTAGTTTCTCCCACTCGGAACGAGCATCTCCGCCCAATTGGGAGTCTCCGTATTCACGCAGCGCATACTCTCCTCTGTCCAACTTGTCCATGACCCTCCTAACGAGCATGCAAAATGACCGCTCAATGTCGCTCAGGTAGTCGTAGAGAAAGTCCAACGTGGCGGCATCAGGGGTGTCCAGCCTCACATGGCCTACATCGAACGTGTTGCGAAGGATCGTGACGGGCACGTAATTGTGTTCGATGTCGTGTCTCGAAAACCCGAGCTTCTTCAACTCAGCCCTTACGTCTTCGCGTTTTTGGCCAAAGAGCACTTCAATAACCTTGCAGAAATTCAAGACTGCCTCAGCCATGAATTCCCACAGTGAGCTACCGGTGGCCAACAACCTCCTGCCAGTGTGCAGATAATGCATCGCTGCCTCAAGACGCATGTTTTCATGTTCGGCTAATGTTTTCATTCTACGAAAAGCTCGCTCCGCCTGTTTGCTCGGCCCATCCGCTGGCAAGGTCTCCATGCTCAGTTTCGCTGCCGCCAGTTCCCAGCGAAAATGTTGCTTACCAATCCACCCGCCGGTGGTCTTAACGAATACTGGTTCACTCAACTCCATGCTCATGAAAGCTGGAATCAAGTGGTGTGCCGCGTATATCACCCTATTCACCTCTCGGGAGTCCCTGCATCTCGCCTTGACCTGTAAGATATCTCCTTCCAAGTCCAGCTGCATTCTGGATATTCCTGTGCCTCCGGATTTCTCCGCCACCAGCCCAAGCGACGCCTCGGCCACACTCAGGTACCTGTTCTCAAACCCAATGCGCCCTGTGTTCGCGTTGTACACAACGCGACGGTTGCCACCAAGCGGAATCGCTTTTATCAGACCCTCTTCTGTACCGAAGATTTGAGCAGGCCCCAACTTGACTCTCACTTCCACATCCGCAGGGAATTCAGGCTTGTCTTCACCCTGCAACTTAAGAATACGTCTCTGCAACTGGTAAGTCAGCATGTCCTTCCCTCGTGTAATTCCACATTCAAAAGACTGTCATCTCTCTGGCACAACCACCCTTGTCCTGCGCACCGAAAAACAATCCTCCCCTGAAAAGACCAAATGAACCTCTATACTGCTTTTTGAATTTTGCTTTGTAGTTTTGCCTTTTGCCTTTTGCTCTTTGCCTTTGCTCCCCATCCATTTTGTTGGGAAGCTGCTGGTTTCGCCGGGGCCGGTGTCCCATTTTTCGGTGTAGAACACCGTCCGCCACGGGCCCCAGAGTTCGGCGGCCTCAAATATGCCAATGCCGCCGGAAAATCGCATATCTTCTTTGGCGTAAAGCGTTTGAGACCAAAGATAGCGCCGCAATCCCGCGTTATAGCTTATGCCAGAGCGGTAGCACTTCCCCAGATTCTCAAACACAGCCCCCCTACCGTCAATATCCTTTGTCCAAACCGGCTGCCCCTTTTTCCCAACGCGCAAAAACAACCGCCTTGCCGACTCCGTGGCAAAGCGGCCTTCAATACAAATCCATTGCTGTTTAGGCCTCTGTCTCTGCCGACTCCGTCGTCTCTGCCACCTCGGCCTCTGCTGCAACGACCTTGGCCTCAGCCGCCTTGGCCTTGCGCCCAGCGTGGCTCTTACGGTGAGCGACCTTCGGCAGACCAAGCACCGAATCCTCCTCCTCCCACCGCTCTTCGGCTTTCAACTTCTCCACTCGCTCGGCCCGCGTCAGAACGTTGCGGTGCCGAGTCAACGCCCCCCTTATCTTCAATGAACGATCAATACTCATCCAACATTTCTCCTAACACTATTCAAGCTTTCTCGGGTATGCATCGCTGAAATAATGCGGGGCAAACGTCTCGTAACCTTCCGGCGCTCTGCCCTTGTACAATGCCCCGACTTCGATTATCTTCTGTTTGGCCCTGAGTCCGGCCGACCCCGGCCCAAAATCGTCGAATCTGTCCTTCGTAATCAAGAAGTACCGGCCGCCCGAACTGGCAATCTCCGTCGCAATGCCGTAATTCGCAAAATGGGCCTGTGCCGGAACCAAATCCGCCCGCGCCTTGTACTCAACCAACACAATAGGGTTACTGCCCGTCGATGTCACTGCCCCGACGTTTCCAGCATCCTCTCTTGTCGTCGTAATCGTGTTCGTCTCTTGCCGCACTGCTCCATTCCTCTGTGCTACCGGGCTTTTCCCATTGTCGCCCACATTTACGGGCGGCTTATAGCCTTTAGCCTCACTCACCATGTAAGACAACTGTCCCGCCCGAAACGCCACCAGAACCACAACAACAAGCCCCAGAATAACTGCAATTGCAATCGGATACGGCAGGGAGAACTCTACGCGACCGCCGTTGAATTGCACAGCCCTCGGTTTTCGCCACCATCGCACCGACACCTGGGGCGTTTCATCAGGACCGTTGTCTTGCGTGACTTCCGTGACTTCCGTTTCCACACTTGGCTCATCTTTGCCGGGCTTCTCGGGCTGCATCTTCTCCAATGTCCGCCCATAACCCGGCTTGAGGCGAGCTTCGCTCATAACCTCATAAAGAGCCTTTTTTCCGCGTCGATACCGTGCCATAATTCAATCCGCCCTACTTAGCAATTCTTCACCAGATAGCCATAAATCCCACAAATTTCAAATTAGAACCTGGCAATTCAAACAACAAATCACCCCCGTCCAGCAAGTCATTCTATCCTTATTACAGCATTTCGCCCTCAATTGCAACAACCAACAACAATTGCGACAAAATTGCCAACAAAATTTTGCACAAAACCCCGCAAATCCGGCAGTCTCATTCCAGGCAAATTTACATCTTTCCCAGGAATCCCCGCAAGTTGAACGAAGAATAGCCCTTTAAGCCGACATCTATTCGTGCCGGTTAGTTACCAGCTCTTCCACCTTCTTTGCAGCAAATCTCTGCCATGACTGCCCCTTCACTATCCTCAACCGGCAGAACCACAGTCAAAAAGACCTAATTGCGCCAAATTTCCCTTGACAGCCTTCCCCAGTTCGCTATCTAATGCTGTGTTTCCCCTATTTTGTACCATTGTTTTGATGATTGTTTGGAGCACGTGATAATGTTACCAAAGAAGAAAACCAGTAAGACCCGAACTCGCACCCGGCGCAGCCACCATCGGCTCAAAGCCACGAACTATTCGGTCTGCCCCAAATGCAGCCAGGCAAAGCTGCCCCACGCCGCCTGTGAGTGCGGCTACCTCAACCCAAACATCACCTTGGATATCGCCAAGAAAGAAAGCAGCTAACAGATGCGTATCGCAATTGATGTTATGGGTGGGGATAACGCCCCGGACGAAATCATTGAAGGCGCCCTTGAATCCATTGAGTTCCTTGCTGAAGAGGACCAGTTGATACTCGTTGGCCCCGAAGAGATAATAGAGCCGCGGTTGCCTTCTCCGAAATCCCGCGGAACTGCCATCAGTGTAGTCCATGCACCGGATCGGATAGCTATGGACGAGCCGCCCGTCGAGAGCCTCCGGAAAAAGCCGAAAAGCTCTATCCCGACTATCGCCAAATTGGCAAAAAGGGGACACGCCGACGCCGTCATCTCCGCAGGCAATACGGGCGCCTGCGTCGCGGCCTTCCAGATGAGAATGAGAAACCTCGCCGGCCTCAATCGACCCGGAATAGCCGTCGTTTTCCCAACCTTTGAAGGGCCCGTCACGATATGCGACGTCGGCGCAAACATCGCCTGCAAGCCCATCAACCTTTACCAATACGGCGTTATGGCCGGCTTATATGCAACACATCTGCTTGGTATTGACAACCCACGCATCGGCCTTATGAGCATCGGCGCCGAGGACGCAAAAGGCAACGAGGTCGTCAAGAAAGCACGCGAATTGATCAAGTCCGACACAAATCTGAATTTCGTCGGCAATATCGAGGGAAGGGACATCTTCAAAGGCGTTTGCGACGTCGCTGTTTGCGAGGGCTTCGTTGGAAATGTCATACTCAAACTCACCGAAGGACTTGTTGACGGCCTCTTCAAAGCCATAAAACACGAGCTGCTCGAGGAAAAGCTCCGCCTCGCCATGAAGTTCAAGCCCGTCATGACAAGAATCTACAAGAAATACGACTATAATGAGTACGGCGGTGCACTTCTGTTGGGTGTCAATGGAACCGCAATAATCTGTCACGGCTCAAGCAAGGCCAGAACCATCAGAAACGCCATCCTGGCTTCAAAAAAGTTCAGCACCAAAAAGGTAAACGACAAAATCGTCGACTACCTCGCACAAACTCCTGTAGGGGCAGCTAATGGACAAGCCGATTGACCCTCGAACCCCCACCTATCGCGCTGTCGTCACCGGTTATGGCTCATTTGTACCGGAAAAAACACTCACCAATGACGACCTCGCGAAGATGATGGATACTACCGACGAATGGATCAGGACCCGCACCGGAATCAAGGTCCGCCACATCACCACCGACGATGAAAGCACCGCCCTTTTGGCCACCGAAGCCGCCAAAAGAGCCCTGGAAACGGCAAATCTCGACCCCAAGGAGCTCGAACTCATTATTGTAGCCACCATCACGCCCGAAATGGTTTTTCCTTCAACTGCATCCTTCGTCCAGCGGGCTCTCGGTGCAAACAAAGCCTGGGTATTCGATCTGGCCGCGGCCTGCAGCGGATTCGTCTATGGCCTGTCCATTGTCCAGCAGTTTATGGAAACCGGACGAATGAAAAATGCACTCGTCATCGGCGCCGAAACCCTGACAAAGATTACTGACTGGAAAGACCGGACAAGCTGCATCCTCTTCGGGGACGGCGCCGGTGCTGTAGTCCTTCAAAGAGTCGATGATGGACGGCGGGGGCTGTTCTACAGCACTCACTATTCCGATGGGGACCGCTGGGAAGCCTTGAATTGCCAGGCCTACGGCTCACGCCATCCTATCAGCAAAGAACTGGACGACCCCAATAAAGTCTATATGCAAATCAAGGGCAGAGAGGTCTATCAACAGGCTATCCGCCGAATTGTTGAAATTGTTACCGAGTGTATGGACAGCTGCAATTTGACGATTGACGATGTCGCGATGGTCATTCCACACCAAATGAACGCAAGGATTATCGAGTCCGCTGCAAAACGCTTGAATTTCCCTGATGAAAAGGTCTTTCTAAATATCTCCAAGTACGGCAATACTTCAGCCGCTTCGGTGCCGATTGCACTCGATGAATGCGCCAGAACAGGGAGAATCAAGCGAGGTGATACCATTATCCTGGTTGCCTTCGGAGCAGGGCTGACCTGGGGAGCAAACGTAATCGAGTTCTGACCGCAGAACCACAATACGATATACGACATACAATATACGAAACTATGAAAACCGCTTTCTTATTTCCGGGACAAGGTGCTCAGGTTGTGGGAATGGGCGCAGATGTCGCGCGGGAGTTCCCCGCGGCCGCCCAGACCTTCGAAAAGGCAAATGACATCATCGGGTTCGATCTGACCCGGGTCTGTTTCGAGGGCCCCGCCGACGAGCTCAACACCACCACCATCTCGCAACCGGCGATTTTCACAACCTCCGCCGCCATTTTGGAGGTTCTCGGCGCAGATCCCGCCACCAGCGCCTTAAAGCCTGATGTAACCGCCGGTTTGAGCCTCGGCGAATACACCGCACTCTACGCCGCCGGCCTGATAAGCTTCGAAGAAGCCCTGACCCTCGTACACAAACGCGGACAGGCAATGCAAGCCGCAGCAGACGCCACAGACGGCGCAATGGTCGGTGTCATCGGCCTCGACGAAGAAAAGGCCGCACGGTTATGCGCCGAGGCCCGCGAAGGCGAGCTGCTCGAACCCGTCAATTTCAACTGCCCCGGACAGATCGTCCTCAGCGGTGCCAAAACCCCCTGCCGCCGAGCCCAAGAGCTGGCTCCGGAATACGGCGCGATAGCGGCCGTCCCCTTGGAGGTCGCCGGTGCGTTCCATACCGAGATGATGTCCGCCGCGGCCCAAACCCTCGAACAAGCCCTCGCCGATTGTGACATCGCCCAACCTGCTGACATCAGAACCATCGCTAATATCAACGCCGAGTATTATCAGACCGCCCACGCAATCGCCCAAGGCCTCGTAGAGCAATTGACACGCCCTATCCTGTGGCAGAAATGTATGGAAAGGCTCTTCGCTGATGGAGTTGAAAACTTCTACGAAATCGGCCCCGGAAGGGTCCTCACCGGACTAATGCGAAGAATCAACAGAAAAACAAAAGTCGTCAACATAAGTAACTTGCAGGCAATAAACGAGCTGCCGGGCGTACTGAGCGGGGCCCCGCGTCACTAAGGAGATCAGCAAAA
The DNA here is from genome assembly GCA_964459805.1 of uncultured Pirellulales bacterium. Lineage (GTDB taxonomy): Bacteria > Planctomycetota > Phycisphaerae > Sedimentisphaerales > Anaerobacaceae > DAOVRL01. Next base: position 8,290 of record CAYWOD010000027.1, on the reverse strand, counting down.
TGCCGGAAAAGAGACTCGCCGTTGTAACCGGTGCCGCCAGAGGCATAGGCCGCGCAATTGTTCTTGAACTGTTAAAACAGGGTCGCATCGTCGCCGGCCTCGATATAAACGCCGAGCAGCTTGCCGAGTTCGATAGCGTTGTCAAAGAAGCCGGTTTCACTGTCGTAACCAAATGCCTCGACATAACCGACACAGAGCAGCTCACCGAGACGCTTGAGTCTTTGGCCTCCGAATACAACGGCATAGGTATTCTCGTGAACAATGCCGGGATCACCCGTGACGGGCTCCTTCTGCGAATGAGCGATGAGGATTTCGACAAGGTCATCGAGGTCAATCTCCGCGCTGCATTTGTCGCCACCCGCGTCGCCGCAAAGTCGATGGTTCGCAACAAGTTCGGCCGCATTATATCTCTTAGCTCAGTCTCCGGCGTTACGGGCAACGCCGGACAGGCCAACTACGCCGCAAGCAAGGCTGGACTCATCGGCCTGACAAAAACCGTCGCTCGAGAGCTCGCAAAAAAGAATATCACCGCTAATTGCCTCGCCCCAGGCTTCATTATCTCCGAAATGACCGATAAACTGCCCGATCCCGTCAAAGACGCCGCAAAACAAATTATTCCCATGCGCAAATTCGGCACCCCGGAAGACGTCGCAAAGGCCGCTGCCTTCCTCGCAAGTGACGATGCCGCCTACATTACAGGTCAGGTGCTCTGTATAGACGGCGGTATGGCTATGTAAAAAAAAAGAAAAATTTGTTGTGGATACCCATTTGAGTAGGTAATATACCCGCCTAAAATGGTAAAGTGTACGATTCTACCGTGCTATGAGCGGTTGTTGCTGGAGACTGGTTGTAAAACTATCAGACATATTCCGATTACATTAGGGAGGAACAATAAGTGAGTGCTGAGGATGTTGACATTCAGGCAATCCAAGACAAGGTAATAGATATAATCAGCGAACAAATGGGCGTGGACAAGGCCGAAGTATCTCGCGAGACCTCATTCATCAACGACCTCAACGCCGACTCGCTCGATACCGTCGAGCTTGTTATGGAGTTCGAGGACGAATTCGATATGAGCATCCCGGACGAAGAAGCCGAAAAAATCCAGACCGTCGGGGCCGCAATCGATTACATCGTCAATATAGCACAGTCCCAAGGCAGAGAGTAGCGAATAGGTTTGATGAGTAGACGGCGAGTTGTCATAACGGGCTTGGGCTGTGTCACCGCCTTGGCAGAGTCCGCCGACGGGCTTTTTGCTGCGCTGTGCGAGGGCAAGAGCGGCATCTCGCCTATTGAATCTTTCGATACCGCGGAATATCCCGTAAGATTCGGCGGAGAAATAAAAAGCTTCGACGTAATAAAATACGTTGACCGGCGGGAAAGCAAGCGAATGGACCGCTTCACGGAGTTTGCTGTCGCCGCGGCCGTCCAGGCCGTCGATGACAGCGAACTCGACTTCGACAAAGAAGACGCCTTTCGCATTGGCGCCATCGTCGGTACCGGAATTGGCGGCATCAAGGAAATCGAGGACCAGCACTTAAGAATACTGGACAAAGGTCCGCGAAAAGTCTCCCCCTTCTGTGTTCCTCGCCTTATGGGCAATGCCGCCAGTGCAAATATCGCAATTCGCTACGGCCTCCGCGGACCCAACATTTGCGTCGTCAGCGCCTGTGCCTCCGGCAACCACGCCATCGGCGAGGCATTCTCCAACATCCTTGCCGGCCGAAGTGACATTATGATCACCGGCGGCGCGGAAGCCGCTCTTACACCAATAGCCCTCGCCTCATTCTGCGCCGCAAGGTCCCTTAGCACGCGAAACGACGACCCCAAGGCCGCATCGAGACCTTTTGACACTGACAGAGACGGCTTCGTTCTCGCTGAAGGCGCCGGCATCCTCGTCCTCGAAGAGCTTGCCCACGCGCAAAAACGCGGCGCAAACATCTACGCCGAGCTCCTCGGCTACGCCGCAACCGATGACGGCTACCATATCACCGCCCCACTGCCCGACGGCGCCGGCGCCGCAAAAGCTATGCAGCTGGCCTTAGCCGATGCCCACCTCGAAAAGGACAGGGTTGACTATATTAACGCCCACGGAACTGGAACCCAGCTTAACGACATCGCCGAAAGCGCCGCCATCAGAACCGCTTTCGGCGAGTACGCATACAAAATCCCCGTTAGCTCCACCAAGAGTTCCCTCGGCCATTCCCTCGGCGCCACCGGAGCCATTGAGCTGATCATATGCACAAAGGTCATCAACGAATCCACCATCCCCCCGACCATAAACCTCGAAAATCCGGACGAGCAATGCGACCTCAAAATGGATTTCGTGCCCCTCCAGGCCCGCCGGACGAAGGTCAACGTTGCAATGAGCAATTCCCTCGGCTTCGGAGGACACAACGCCTGCCTCGTTGTCGGAAAGCTCTAACCTCCACATCGTCAACAACTTTCTCCCCGGCACTCACCAATTACTATTGACCAGCCACCAATCTCAAACACAGTTTTTAACGTTTTTCCTTACTAAACCGGCGACACCAACGCTATAATTCGGGGGTCTTGTATAGACTATGCTCGAATATGACTCTGGATCGGCATTGAGATGGATATAATCCTGCACGTAACATATCTTGTCGCCGGGCTGCTGATACTCTGGAAATGCGCCGAGTTGCTGGTTTCCGGGGCCGTCGGATTGGCCGAGCACCTCGGCGTCAGCTCCCTCGTCATCGGCCTGACTGTCGTCGCGATGGGGACCAGCGCTCCGGAGGTGGCCGCGAGTATCGCCGGCGTGCTACGAGGTCCTGATGGCGGGGATATTGCGGTTGGCAATGTTTTCGGCTCCAATATCGCAAATCTCGCGCTTGTCGGCGGGCTGGTCGCGCTCATCCGGCCGCTGCGGCTCAAGAGAAAGACGCTACTCCGCGAAGTCCCCGCAATGTTCCTCGTCGCCCTGCTGCTCTGGCCGCTCATACGCAATTCGCAACTGGCGCGATTCGAGGCTCTTGGTCTCTTGGCCGTATTTGTAGGCCTCATCCTGCTGACCGTCCGAATAGCGCGCCGCGAAAGCCACGACGCCGAGACCGACATCGAAATCCCCGAGCCGGCTGCAAAACACGAAACTCAGAGTATGAAAAAGAGCCTGATCTTCGTCTCTATCAGCCTGGTGGGCCTGGCCGGCGGGGCAAAAATGACCGTCGACGGGGCCGTCTTCATCGGCGAAGAGATCTTTGACATTAGCCCGGGCGTCATCGCACTGACGGTCATCGCATTCGGAACGTCGCTACCGGAGCTCGTTACCTGCGTCGTAGCCGCCCTCAAGGGCCAGCACGACATCTCCGTCGGCAATCTCGTCGGTTCGAATATATTCAATACCCTCCTCGTTACCGGCGCAGCCGGCACGGTTCGTCCCTTTGACATAGGCTCGCGCTTCGCAGGAGGGACCGATTACTGGATTATGATCGCTGTCAGCGGGGCCTTCGCCGCTGCCGCCATCATCGGCAGACGCACTATCGGCCGAATCTGCGGCACAATACTCCTCTGTACATACCTCGCATACATCATCTACCTACTCGCCTATAGTGCCTAATGCCCCTCGCCAATAGCTCGTGCGCACCCAGAACTGTTAAAAAAGCGAAAAAAAACTGGCAAAACCGCTCTCTACCACTACAATACAGGGCTTTGACGCAGTGCGTATCGAACGCAATAGAAGAAATTATGAAATTCATACTGATAGACAAAGTGGTTTCAGTGGAAACGGGCAGCCAAATACGGGCCCTCAAGAACGTTTCTTTGGCTGAGGAATATCTGGCCGACCATTTTCCCGCGTTTCCGGTACTGCCCGGCGTATTACTGTTGGAAGGATTGATCGAGTCGGCATCGTGGCTGGTGCGTCGGACGGAGAATTTTGCGCATAGTATGATATTGCTTGAACAGGCCAGAAATGTAAAATATAGGAGTTTTCTGGCGCCGGGTGCGCAGATAGAATATACGGTTGATGCCAAGGTCATTGAAGAGAACGTCAGCAATTTTACCGGCGTTGGTATATCGCAGGGCCAGCGGATTGTGGAGGCAAGATTCGGGCTGAGACACTTCAATCTGGCCGACGGAGATGCGGCAATGGCAGCGGTTGATGCCATGGTAATCGAGAATATGAAGAAACGCTGGCAACTTTTGTGGGGCGGGCAAGACGGTTAGGAGATGCCGGCCTGTCCGGGACGACAGTTCGGGCTTTGCAGCAGCACCACAGAATTAAGGGCCGAGTTTGCAAAAGTTCACTTATACAAGTTGAAATACTGGAGGTAAAAGAATATGGCTACGAGTCGGGACGAGATTCTGCAGCAGGTTCAGGAAATTCTGGTGGACGCGCTGGCGGTGGATGATAACGAGGTTACCGCTGAAGCGACGTTGATGGAAGATTTGGGAGCTGAAAGCATCGACTTTCTGGATATAGTCTTTCGCTTGGAGAAAGCGTTCGCCATAAAGATTCCTCGCGAGGAGCTGTTTCCGGCGGAGAGCCTGATGAATAATCCTGAATTTGTGAGCAATGGTAAGTTGACCGAAACGGGTCTGAATGAGCTGCGTGAGAAACTGCCGCATACCGACCTCGCTGCATTTGAGGAAGATCCCGACATCAACAAGCTGGGCGATCTGTTCACTGTCGAAGCGATCGTAAATTACGTAGAGGCCAAGCTGAACGCCGCCTGACGGCAGAGGGTTTTGGCGGGGACGATAGCGGCCGGATTGCCTGGTGTAAGTCCGCCGCTACCTTAATATGGGCTAACGATGCGTTGGATTTGGATAGACAAATTTGTTGAGTTCAAAAGCGGCCAAAGCGCCGTGGCAGTCAAGAACGTCACTCTTGCCGAAGAGCACCTGCACGACCATTTTCCGGGGTTTCCGGTTATGCCGGAGAGCCTAATGATCGAGGCAATGGCACAGACGGCCGGGATACTGGTCGGGGAGGCGAAGAAGTTTGAGGAGAAGGTTATCCTGGCAAAGGTGAAAAAGGCGGTATTCTTCGATTATGTAAAGCCCGGCGACAGCCTGAGACTGGAGGCAAGAATTGATTCTATCGCCTCAGAGGCGGCATGCACGAGGGGCAAAATCACCTGTGCGGACAAGGTAGTAGCTGAGATAGACTTGATGTTCAGTCATATCGACCGGAACCTGGCCGGCAGAGAATTCCCGGAGGATAACTTCGTCTTTGACGCCGACACATCGGTATTCAATTCCCTTCTGCGGGACGTGCTTTCACACGGCGCAGGCCCTGAGACCGCCGAGGCGGAGCAGAAATGATGAATTCAGCGCGCGTAGTAATCACCGGCCTTGGCGCGATAACCCCCCTTGGACTGACCGCGAGCGATCTGTGGGCGGGTCTTTGTGCCGGCTCATGTGCAATAGCACCTATCACGGCGTTTGACCCTGTGGGTTTTAGCTGCAAAATCGCCGGTCAGGCCCCGGATTATAACATACGACAATACGTGCCAAAGACCCACCGCAAAGCAACCAAGCTTATGTCCAGAGACATCGAGCTCTCGGTGATAGCCGCACGTGAAGCACTGACAGACGGCGGGCTGGTAACCAAGGCAATTGACCCCGAAGACATCAACATCGATCCGACTCGCGTGGCGATCAACCTCGGCGCAGGGCTTATAAGCTGCGATTTGATTGAGCTGGCCCCGGCAGTGGCGGCGAGCGCCATCGACGGCAGGTTCGACATTCACAAATGGGGCAAACAGGGCCTTGAGCTGGTAACACCTCTCTGGCTGTTGAAATACCTGCCCAATATGCTCGCCTGCCATATTGGGATCATTCACGATATCCAGGGCCCGAGCAACTCGATTACCTGCGCCGAAGCCGCCGCGCATCTGGCGATAGCCGAAGCGAGCCGCATTATCGCCCGCGGCGACAGCGACATTGCGCTGGCCGGCGGCGCCGAGGCGAAGGTCAATCCTATTGTTATGATACGCCAGTGCCTGCTCAAACGCGCCACGTCCGAGAACAATGATGATCCTGAATCGGCGTGCAGACCTTTTGACGCCGAAGCTAAAGGCTCGGTGTTCGGCGAGGCGGCCGGCATAGTGATACTTGAGAATCTGGAGAATGCTCGCACGCGAGGCGCAAGGATTTACGCCGAGGTGGTGGGTATCGGACAAAGCAACAGTATAAATCCTCGGTACGAACACCTCGAGCCCGACGGTAAGGGCCTTCAGTTGGCGATTGAAAAGGCGATGGCGGATGCAGAGATAGAACCGGCCGATCTGGACTTAGTCATCCCGCACGGAACGGGCATACCCGCCGACGATATTGCCGAGGCCAAGGCGATTGAAGCTGCTCTCGGCGAAGCGACAAGCAAAACGGCCGTCTGGCCGACCAAAAGTATGGTAAGCAACACGGGTGCGGCCTGTGGAGCGATTGACGTTATCGCGGCCGTCCGTGCGATAACTGACAGCAAAATACCCGCCGCGAAAAACTGCGACAAAATTGCTGCCGGCTGCAATTTGAATATAGCCCGCCAGCCGCAGAGCAAGAAGATTCGCTATGCGCTGTGTTGCAGCTACACCTTCGGCGGGCAGACCGCCGCGTTGGTGCTGAAGAATATTGACGGTGAAATGCTAAACTAAATGACCGAGAAGGACACAACCAGGCGCGTCGTAATAACCGGAATGGGTGTCGTTTGTCCTTTGGGCAACGATGTAGAGGCATTCTGGCAGGCGATATTGGCGGGCGAGAGCGGAGTGGCCAAGACCACGATCTTCGACGCCTCGACGTTTCCGACGACATTCGACGCCGAAGTCAAGGACTATAAGCCCGCGGACCATATAGCAAACGCGGATTTGCATAAAGACAGTAATCGAGGTTCCGGCTTTGTTCTCGGCGCGACCGCCCAGGCCTGCCGAGCGGCCGGCATTGACGTGGAGACGCCGGAGCCGACAGACGGAATAGACCGCGAGAGATTGGGGATTTATTTAGGAGCGGGCGAAGGCTCAGTTGACAACGACGCGTTCTTTGCCGCTCTGGTTGAGGGATGGGATGGCGAGAAGAACGAAATGGATTGGGCGCGGTGGGCCCGGGTGGCATTCGAGAGGATGGACCCGATGCGAGAGCTCGAGCAGGAGCCAAATATGCCGGCGGCCCATATCGCCCTGCTCACCGGGGCGCGCGGGCCGACGCGAAGCTGTCTGACGGCTTGCGCGGCCAGCACTCAGGCCGTCGGCGAGGCGACCATGATGATCCGCGCAGGCGATGCCGACGTTATGATTGCAGGAGGGGCGCATTCGATGATACATCCGCTGGGGCTTACGGGATTCAACCGCCTGACCGCCCTATCGACGAGAAATGACAGTCCGGAAACCGCATCGAGGCCGTTCGCGGCCGCCAGAGATGGGTTCATCCTCGGCGAAGGCGCAGCCGTTGCGATACTCGAATCCCTGAGCTCGGCAAAAACCAGAGGGGTCGAAATCTTGGCTGAAGTCATCGGCTACGGCAGCAGTGCCGATGCTTTTAGAGTTACCGACATGCACGAAGAGGGAAGGGGCGCGGCACAGGCCATAACCGCCGCACTTGCGGACGCCGGTATCAGCTATGAAGACGTGGATTACATAAACGCGCACGGCACGAGCACGATAGAGAACGACTCGATAGAGACCAAAGCCATCAAGGCGGTCTTTAAGGACCGGGCGAAGAGTACGCCGGTCAGCAGTGTCAAGAGTATGTTAGGTCATCTGATCGGGGCGGCCGGCGCGGCCGAGCTTATAACGTGCGTCCTGGCGATACGAGACAATATTGTCCCCCCGACAACGAATCTTAACGATCCTGACCCCGAGCTTGACCTGGATTATGTGCCCAATGAGCCGCGGAAAATGCCGGTCAACGTCGTAATGAACGAGTCCTTTGGCTTCGGCGGGCAGAACAATGTCGTAATCATAAGAAGATACGAATAGGCCAAGGGGCAAAAGGCGAATATCAGGCTAACAGGAGACCAGAATGTGGGATAGCAGGAAATCATGGTATCAGGAAACCAGGAAGTCAGGAGATCAGGAAAAAGAAACGCAGAATCAATTTGTTGTTCCGATACGCTCGTACCCATTACCTGATGAGCCGATATACTGATAACCTGCTGGCTGAGACCAGATGTGATTGACACTGTCTGGGCCGAACGATACACTTTGTCCATATTGGGACTATTTAGAGTTCCGGCTTTGTCGCCGGAGGAACAGCACAAGGTTAAGGAGAACAACTATGAGTGCGCCAAGCGAAGCTGATGTGGGCAAGCTGGACAATCCAGCCTGGCTAA
>CAYWOD010000026.1:0-22951 GCA_964459805.1 uncultured Pirellulales bacterium | reverse complement strand
AACAGCAATGTATTCTGCCATAAGTGGTTAGGTGATTATTGAAGAAAATCATAAAGGAGCAATTCTTCAACAATATAGGCCTAACCTGCAATTTTGCAGAACTCACGTTTTTTACAATACTCGGAGTTAAAACAAATGAGAGTGTTGGGGCTCGAACCCAAGACCTACGGCTTAAAAGGCCGTTGCTCTACCAGCTGAGCTACACTCCCAAGTCTTTACTGAACTTTTGCAAAATTCTTGTCTTTATTGACAAGACTTTACGTTCAATTCGATAGGTCAATAAGTCACATCGTGGTGTGGATTGCACTAACGGCATCTTCGACCTATCGACGGCAGTGAATTTATAGCACGTCTGTGCAGGTCTGTCAACACCGCTGTGTAATATTGCCGGTTCACGGGCGCCGTTGGGGGGCCCGGCAGGCCCGAACAAGCCGCCGGCAACACGATTGCAGCCTTATGGCCTCTTGCTCGTACACGGGCTACGAAGTACGTGCCTTAAACAAGAGCACAAAGACCAGGATGCAAACCAGCGCTACGCCGGCCGGCACCATGAATATCTGACGCCATTGGAACTTTTCTTCCTTCTTGAATTTGTCCATTACAACGCCGGCGAACTGGGTCCCCAGCAGCAGGCCGAGACCTGTCGTCGCGGCGAACATAAGCGCCTGCATCGTACTGAGGATATCCTTGGATGCGACGCTCTTTGCGTATATCTGCCCGCCGATGATAAAGAACACGTATGCAAGTCCGTGCAATGCCTGGGCCGGGACGATGAGCCGGCGCTCTTTTGTCCCGATGTAGATGAGATATAACAGCAGCCAGCACCCGGCGCCTACGGCCAACGTCCATTTGTATCCGAGACTATTGAGGCAGACGCCCAGCAGGAAGAGGGTCGCGATTGCCTGAACCGCCTGCGCGATAGCCATTGACGCAGGCACATTCCTGTTCTTAACGCCAATATCCTGCATGAACCTGGCGGTGCCCTGGAAGTAGAACTGCATAAGCCCGGCAATGATCATTGAAACGACCACGAAGATGAGGAAATTGATGTCGCCAAGCATCTTTATCGTCTCGGTGATCGGTGCTTGAACTGCGTCCGGCGACGGCGGCGGCGGCGGCGTTTCCGGCATAAAGATGCACCCTACCGCCATAATCAGCGAGAGGACTGCCGCAAAGTAAAGGCAGTCGCGGCCCTGCTCGCCTGTTTTGAATTTCCATCGCCAGCCGGTGAGAAAATATCCTGCAAGTGCCCAGGCAACGGGCGCCCAGAGGAATATTTTGCCGGAGGCGGCGTCAACGGCGGCTTCGTCTGCGCAGACTTTGGCGAGGTGATGGAACATCATGGAATTGACCAACGGCAGCGTAGCTGCGTAAAACACCGAATAGAGCAGCATTACCACAAAGAGACCTTTGAAAGTCGTCTTGCGGGCAGCGACAAACAGCAACACGGCGCCGGCGAAGTGAGCGACTATGAGAATCCATTCGGTATTGAGGTGTTTGTCGGCAAGCCATCCGGCAGCGAGTGGAAAGACTATGCACGCCAGCGGCAGGGTTGCGTAGATTAAGCCGGTCTGCTTGCCGCTCATTTTGAGCGGGCCGAACAGCCGAGCTGCAAGCACCGGGAGCCACGCCCCCCAGATTGCGTACTCCATAAACATCGCAAAGCTCAGAGCGAGATACAATTGCCAGGTCATTTCGTTCTCCTTAACTGGTCGTTACTATAAGGCTTCTGCAAGATTGCAGGTTAGGCCTGCTGCGTTGGAGTTTGAATTTCAAACCGCGTTCAGCGGTCGAGACTTTTTAGTTTTTCTGCGGCGAGTTTGATGTCACCGATGCGGTCGGTGCCGGCCTCGCGTTCGATTGCCATAGCTCCGTCGAAGCCGATTTCTTCGAGAGCGTTGATGAATGCTTGCGGCCCGACCTGGCCTGTGCCCCAGGGGACTTCTGCGCCCCATGTTCCGGGCTGCTCGGTTCTGGTGGCGTCCTTGACGTGGAGGTGCTTTATCCAGGGCGCGAGTGTGCGCAGGGCCTCGACTGGGTCGCCTTTGTCGTAGAGTATCATATTGGCCGGGTCGAAATTGACCGCTATTGCGGGGTGATTGAGCTGGTCGAGGAACTGTTTCAATTCCTCGGCGGTTTCCTGGCCGGTCTCGAGCAGGAGCACAATGCCCTTTTCAGCGGCTGCGTCGGCCAGAGATTTGATTCGGTCGTGGAGTTTCCGGGCGTAGGCCTGGTCGGTTTCGTCGATAAAGCCTGCGTGCATAGAGAGGTATTTGACGCCGAGCTTGACTGTTGTGTCAATTGCGCCGAGGAAGAGCTTGCGATTCTGCTCCCAGCAGTCATTCGGCACGATGCCCCCGGTTACTTTTATGGCATCGAGGGTCGAATAGTCTTCCTGCGGGAAGTCTATCATCGTTGCGGTTACGGTCCAGTCCCGGCTCTGGATGGCGGCGAGGATGTCCGGGTCTTGTAGTGCCGGTCTTATGCCAAGGTGGACATGCTCAAGGCCGATCTGTTCCATTGCCTCGGCGACGCCGGTGATATCGGTCTGCAGGGACCAGGTACAAACTCCTACGGGCCAGTTCTTGCACTTCATTTTTCAGCACTCCAATTCAATCCTTTTTAACTATGGCTCCGACACCGCGTAACAGTTGGCTTGCTGCGGCGTCATTGCGAGACCTGCCGAAGGCGGGTCGTGGCAATCTCAGGGCTTCGGAGTATTGAGATTGCCAGAGTCGTTTGGCTCCTTCGCAATGACGGTCATCAGTTTAACTCCAACAAAGCATTACGCGATTTCAACTTTCTTCATTTCTTCGATTGATTGTTTTTCGGCAGCGACGATTTTGACCGAGTCTCGTGATTCTTCGAGGGTGGTTACCGGTTCGAGCTTCTCGCCTGCTAAGAGCTTTGCGAAGTGCTCGATCTGGAGGAACCAGCCGTCCCCTTCGGCGACGTCCGGCGTAAAAGCATCTCCTTCGGCGGGACAGACCTTGAACATCGGCTTGCGAGTAAGGTCATAGATTATCGTTGCCGTCTCCAGCACAAGGTTGAAGCTCATCTCGAAACCAAATGAGGGGGTCATCGCCCAGCCGCCTTCTGCGGTGACGACCTTGTCATCGTCGTAAAGATACTGCATGACGATGTGGACGAGTCCTCCACCGGGGGCTTTTGCGCCGAAGCCGGCGACCGCCTTCGGCAAGCCGAAGAGGTACTGGACGTAATCGGTGTCGTGGATGTGCAGGTCCAGCGCCATTCCGCCCGAGCGCTTCTCGTCGGCGAACCAGTCGTCCAGGCTCCACGTCGGCGCTGAGCCGAGCCTGCGGAAAGAGGCGGCGATGACCTTCCCGTACTTGCCGCTATCGACTATCTCTTTTGCCTTTGCGTACTCGGGCCAGAAGCGGACGCAGTGGCCGATCTGCAGGAGCTTTCCACTGCTCTTGGCCGCGGCTATCATCTGCTCGCAGGCTTCGACGGTCAGCGCCATCGGCTTTTCGCAGATGACGTTTACCCCGGCCGAGAGGGCCTTAGTGGAGAAGTCCGGGTGCAGGAAGGTCGGCAGCGTGATCGAGACGGCATCGAGCTTGGCCTCGTCTAACATCTTGTCGAAGTCGGTGTACAGCTCCAGAGTCTCGAAATCGATGTCCGATTGTGCATCGCCGATATTGCCGACGGCCTTTTTGGTGTCCTCGACGATACTGGGATTTGCGTCGCAGACTGCGACGATTTCGGCGACTTCGAGCTTGTTCCAGCACTGATAATGCGTCCGGCCCATAAACCCGAAACCCGCAATGCCTATTCTCAGCATCCTTGCTATCCTCCAATTCTTGCTTCCGTTGCAATTTAGAACCCCACGTAAAACGTGGGGCTAAATATTTAGCCTGCGGTTCCCCGCTTTCGCGGGGACGAGCTTACCACAGGTTTTGACCCACAAAACCGCTATTGCCAACACCTCGGCATTTTACCACAATCAACGGCGGCCTCAACCCTAAATTTCGCGATTTTTGGGACAAGCGCTTCAAACTGATGGCGGATATATATCTGGGAGAGTTTACGGGGACCAGCTTCAATATCCGGCGTCGCGGGGGAGATTTGAAAAAGTTCGTGCAAGTTGGGAGTGAATCACTTAGAATTCTCTATATTCAGTGCTTTGTTACGAGTCCTCTGATGGGTTGTCATTCTGCACTTGATGCGGAATCCAGAGGCTCGAGATAGTGGATTCCCGCTTTCGCGGGAATGACAATCATCAGTTGAGCAGTGATAGAGCGCCAGAATATTGAGCAAGTGCATAGTTGAGGTGGTTTATGACGTCGAAGGAGCGGATTTATGCGATTTTGGGGGGGGATGCGGTTGATCGGCTGGCTGTTACGCCGATCTTTATGTCGTGGGCGGCGAATTTCATCGGGCGAGCGTACCGGGATTACTACCTGGACGGGGACGTCCTGGTGGATTCGCAGCTTGCGGTTACTAAGGCGTTTGGGATCGACCAGATAAGCGCGATAAGCGATCCCTGGCGGGAGGCGTCGGCCTACGGGATGGAATTCGAGTATCCCGAAGAGGGCGTGGGTAAGCCAAACGATATTCTGATAAAGGACAAGGGCGATATCTCAAAGCTCAAAGGCGTGGATATGCGCAAGGGCGAGAGGACCAAGCAGCGGATTGAGAGCGTCCGAAGGATGGCGGAGGAAATTGGCCGGACGCACAGCGTATTAGGCTGGGCTGAAGGGCCTTTTGCTGAGTATGCAGACCTGCGTGGGGTCGAGGCGGCGATGCTGGATTTGATAGATCGACCGGGGTTCTTCGTCGAGGCCGGCGAATTCATCATCGAAAACGAGATAACGTTTGCGGTTGCGCAGGCCAAGGCCGGGGCCGATATGATTGGGATCGGTGATGCGGCTGCGAGTCTCATATCGCCGAATGCTTATAAGGAGCTTGTTCTGCCGTTGGAGCGGAAGCTGTTCTCGGCGATTCATGAGGCTGGGGCCACAGTAAAGCTGCATATCTGCGGCAACATCAGGAACCACATGGCCTTTATGGCACAGAGCGGTGCGGATATTATTGACGTTGACTGGATGGTTCCTCTTGATGAAGCGAGGGAGCTTGGCGGGCCGGAGGTGACTCTGTGTGGGAATTTTGACCCGGTGGCTGTTCTGCTGGAGAGCAGCGCCGAGGATGTTGCCGAGGCGGCGAGGCAGTGCCTCAAGGCGGGCGGCGAGAGGTTTATTTTGATGCCCGGCTGCGAGGTTCCGCCCGATACGCCGGAGGAAAATATTCGGGCATTTTGCCCGTGCGATGGCTGTTTGATTTGCGAGGAATTGAAATGTTAAGAGTTAGTAGGCGAGAGTTTCTAAGTGCAACAACGGCGGCAGCGGCCTTTACGATAGTGCCGCGGCATGTGCTCGCCGGGCCGGGCCGTACTGCGCCCGGCGAAAAGCTGAACATTGCAGGTATCGGTGTCGGCGGGATGGGGCGAACGAACCTGCGCAATCTAAAGGGCGAGAATATCGTTGCCCTCTGCGATGTTGATGAGCAGTATGCGGGCAAGACGTTCAAAGAGTTTCCGAAGGCCAAGACCTTTCGCGATTATCGCAAGATGCTGGACAAGCAGAAGGACATCGATGCGGTTGTGATTGCCACGCCGGACCATACTCATGCGGTGATTGCGGCCGCGGCGATCAAGGCGGGCAAGCACGTATATTGCCAGAAGCCGCTGACGCACGATGTATACGAGGCTCGCAAGCTTACCGAGGCTGCTCGCAAGGCGGGGGTTACGACGCAGATGGGGATTCAGGGACATTCGAACGAGGGGATTCGGCTTATCTGCGAGTGGATATGGGACGGTGCAATAGGCGAGGTGCGTGAGGTCGATGCGTGGTGCAGCCTGAGTTATTATCCGTGGGGTCACGCGTACTGGAGCACGAGCTGTGCGACGCGGCCGAAGGAGACGCCGCCTGTTCCGGGGACACTTGACTGGGACTTGTGGATAGGGCCTGCGCCGCACCGGCCTTATCATCGGTGCTATCATCCTGCCGTGTGGCGGGCGTGGTGGCACTTCGGCTGCGGTATGATGGGTGACAGGGGTGCTCATACGCTCGATCCTGCTTATATGGCATTGAAACTCGGCCATCCCACGAGCGTCGAGGCGACGGCCCTGGCCGGAGGCGGCGAGACACATCCTCTGGCGGCGATAGTCACTTACCAGTTCCCGAAACGCGGGAAGCTGCCGGCTGTCAAGCTCACCTGGTATGAGGGATTGCGGGCGTCCCGGCCCGAGGAGCTTGAACAGGGCAGACAGGTGGGGCATCCCGAAGGCGGGGCGATCTTCAAGGGCAGCAAAGGCAAATTGATGTGCGGGGTGTACGGCGAGAGTCCTCGGCTGATACCCGAGAGCAAGATGCAGGCGTACAAGCAGCCGGCCAAGACGATTCCGAGAGTGAAGGGTTCACACGAGCAGGACTGGGCCAACGCCTGTAAGAAGGGCGCCCAGCCGAGCGCAAGCTTCGATTATTCGGGTCCCTTGACCGAGATGGTGCTGTTGGGCAACGTTGCCAAGAAGATGGAAACGAGGCTTCACTGGGACGGGCCGAATATGAAGGTTACGAATGTTCCCGACGCGAACAAGTATGTCCGCACGGAGTATCGCCGGGGGTGGACGCTTTAGACGAACTCGCGCATGACCATTAAAGAGACGGCCGAGGGGATGTACAGAGCCCTGAAGAACAAGGTCCGGAGGATGAGAGGTTACGTGGACCTGATGGAATCGCAGTATTAGTATTCTGATACCCCGATGCCCTTTCTGACCTCTGACTTCTGACCTCCACCGCCGCGTTTCGGTCATTTGAGCATTTGGATTTAGAGTTTGTTTCGTATTTCCGCCGCAAGGTGTCCTGTGGAGGATTTCGATTTTCGGATTTACTCCTCGGCCATCCACTGCTCTGCTACGATGCAGAGGTCGAGGAAATTGACTATTCGATCTTTGTTGATATCGCCGGCAGGGACGGTTCTGCCCACAGGATTAGTAATTTCTTTTGATTTAATTGTTTTTATGCCATAGAGCATCTGAGGCTCATGTATAAAGAAGTAGCAATTATGATTATTCGTATATTTGTTTATTGGATAGTTGGGGACTGTTGTCCTCCAGCCAGTGAGTCATCAAGGTATATAGGTCTCTCAGATCCACTTCACCGTCACCAAAAGGTAGTGGAGCAATGTCAACGGACGGTTCATGCTGGCCCCAATACGATGCCAGTGTTGCGAAATCTCCGAAACCGACCTTTTCATTACCGTCAAGGTCAACGACAGGCTCAATTGACACTTGCCACAAGTCCCAATAACCAAACCCGCCTGGGCGCTTAGAGTTGAAGTAGAGCGTTGAACCATCGGCAGAGATGTTTGGCCCACCCTCCCGATAGGTACTATTGACCGTCGGCCCAAGATTCACTGGTGCTCCCCACGGATCACTTATCGTGGGTCGTCTCGTTACCCATATATCACTGTAACCACACCCACCAGGCCTGATGGAAGCGAAGAAAAGTGTCCGCATGTCAGTTGAAATACCAGGCGTAGCATCAACATACTCACTATTTACTATTTGTCCAAGATTCACCGGCTCTTCCCAAGGATCGTTTACGGCGGTTCGCATTGTCATCCATAGGTCCACAGAACCGTACCCACCGGACCGCATAGAGTGGAAGAAGAGGCTCATGCCGTCAGCCGAAATAGCCGGCGTAGCATCTTCAGTCGAGCTATTTACTGTTGTCCCAAGATTTGCCGGTTCTCCCCAGAGTTCAGAGACGCTTGCCCGCATCGCAAACCATAGATCATAATCACCTGAGCCGCCAGGTCGATTGGAGACAAAGGAGAGCGACAGACCATCGCCTGAGATGCTTGGCTCACCATCGTAATAGGAACTGTTGACCATCGAGCCAAGATTCACCGGGCTGGCCCACTCGTCGTTCGTTGTTGTCCGGGTTGTTACCCAAATGTCGCAACCACCGAATCCACTGGACCGGTCGGACTCGAACAGGAGTGTTAGCCCGTCGGGCAAAATGCTCGGTACGCCATCATCAGAGGAACTGTTGACGATTGGCCCAAGGTTAATGGGCGCACCAAAGGTAAAGTCTGCGTTCGCAACCTCCGCAACCAGGCCCAATGCCAAAAGCAATATGAGTGAAATTGTTTTTTTCATCTCATTGTCTTTCAAGAAGTGTTTCTCCTCTACCCTGTCCCGATTTGGGTAGAACCTACGGCTCTTTCATCCACTGGTCGCCTACGATGCACAGGTCGAGGAAATTGACTATTCCGTCTTTGTTTATATCTCCAGCAGGAACGGTTCTCAAATAGGGGTAGGTCTGGTTCTCACCGATGCCCCATACGTTGATGAAATTCCAGTTGGTGAAAGTGGACTGTTGGTTCATCTCGGCAGTGGTTTTGCCGTAGGAGTTGTCGCAGTTTGGATCTTCAGGATTGCCGCACATATTGGGTTCGCCACTGGTTTCGATGTCCCAGTAGGACAATATAATCGGACCACATCCGTAACGGCAGGAATTCTTTCCCATCAGCCCCCCAACCACATCATCTCCCGTAACGCTGCCGGTTGCATAGCAGTTGGCGATGGTGCCGCGATCGTTGGCTCCCACCAGCCCGCCAACCACATGATCTCCCGTAACGCTGCCAGTTGCATAGCAGTTGGTGATGGTACTCTTATAGTTGTATCCCACCAGTCCGCCGACATCCACATCTCCCGTAACGCTGCCAGTTGCATAGCAGTTTGTCATTGTACTGAAATTTCCTCCCACCAGGCCGCCGACATTAAAACCTACATGATAGTCATCATCACTTCCCGTAACGCTGCCAGTTGCATAGCAGTTTCTCATTGTACCTAAATTTCTTCCCACCAGCCCGCCAACATCATCACCATCATAATCGTCATTCTCAGCACTACATCTAACGCTCCCGGTTGCATAGCAGTTGGTGATGATACCGTGATAGTTGACTCCCACCAACCCGCCAACCATATAATCTCCCGTAACGCTGCCACCTTCCGCATAGCAGTTGGTGATGGCACCCTCATCAATCAAAATCCCTGTCAATGATCCAGCAACCTCTCCTCTTCTCCGTACAATTCCTCTTCCCGGATCAACTTCTGCGTCAATCAATCCCAAATTCTTGATCTCGCCGCCAACAACGCCGAAAAGTCCTACAAAGCTTCTATCATCCGAGACGTAGGTAAAATTGCTAATTGTATAGTCATTCCCGTCAAACACACCTAAAAAGGGTTGTCCCTCCCAAGGAATCGTGGACGCATACCCAATAATATTAAACTCGTCTCCCGTGTACCCACTCAAATCTATATCCGCCATCAGCTTGAAGTGCTTGTCCCAGTCATTTGCATCAGCCCCAATCGCCTGCATATCATTAGCATCCCATATCTGGTATGGATCTTCCGGAGTTCCGCTACCGGCTCCGTATTTGCCTTGAGCCGACAAGGAGCAAAAGCAGATAATCAAGAGTATAGTGATTCGGCCGCACAGGTTTGACGTTCTCACTCTGCACATCCTTCTATCCTCCAGCCCCCATCTACCTAACTGAACCTATTCTCAGGAGAAAACTACCCAATACGAATACGAATCGGCAAAGAAACTCCGGCAATGATGATTAGAACATAGCGTATCATATTCAAGGCCTTATGTCCAGGGTTTTTCTCCCAAGAAAACTAACCGGCCGGTTATGGGTGGGTGCGGATGGCATAAGAACGGCGAAATTTCCGCTACGCCCGGATCAACCGCTGACGCCTCGATGAAACCGCCCTCTGCTGCTGCCGGGCTGCGGGGGGGCTGGCCCCACCTGGTAATCAGCATGTAAAACAGCCTCGTCGAAGGCGAATGCGTATTTGTCACGCCCTGGCGTACGGAGTCGTCTAAGTAACCGTTCACGGGAGCAAAACTGTCTTCTTCTGTCATTGCGAGGCCTTTAGGCCAAAGCAATCTCAGATTTTCGCAACAGAGAGATTGCCACGCTCGGCTCTGCCTCGCTCGCAATGACATAGAATGGCCAAAATTCGGCACATTAACCGGTGAACGGTTACTCGTCTAATACCGTGGTCCGTAGTAGGGGCGGCGCTGTCCGTACGTGTTGTAGGGGTCCATTCGTCTTCTGTTGATTTCGACCTGCTCGCCGAGGATGTCCAGGCGTCGGCGTAAGTCTTGTTCCAGCAAGGGGAGGTTCTGTTCGAGCTGCTGCTGATTCTGCTGCATTTCGGTCACGAGCTTGCCGAGGCGGTCAACACTCTCATTGATCTTCTGACTGCTTGCATCGATCTTCGCCTGGAGGTCGTCGAATCTCTTCTGGTACTCGGCCTGGAATTCGAGCTGCTTTAGCTTTGCGCGAGATTGCACCTGTGTTGTCCAGACGTCACGGTCGGCCTGGAGCCGGGCTATTGTTTTGTCTATCTGCCGGATTCTCTCGGCGTCGAGCTGGGAGGTTCCCGTTATTAACAGCTTGGCTCTTTCATAGCAGCGAATCGCCTGGATGAAATCATCGGGGTCGTCCTTGAAGTCCCAGGTCCTTCCGGCGAAGTATTCGGCGACGTCCTGGTAGTATTTGCTTGCCGATACGTTCTTGGTTTGCAGGGTCCTTGGGTCAATATCCCTTTTGCTGTACGTGGCGACGATGATGATACTTCCGTCGATCTGTTCGATGGTGACCTTGTTTCTGTCTTCGCTGATGAGTTTTCCGAAGACAAGTTTTCCGTCTCTGAGGTAGAAGTCCGCGGTTCTTAGGGACATTGCACCTGTCCTCGAGGTCCTTGAGGACGGAAAGGTTACAGTGGCGTCCGGCCGGGTCTGGGTACTGACTTCGAGGACTTTTTGCAGGATTGGTGAGATTTCGGCCGCCTTGGCGTTTGGGTCCGTCTGCCCGGCCTGCGACAATCTCGCGCGCGGGGCACTTGCGGCCCTGCTACGGACGGGCCACGGGACTTGTGCATAAGCGGTGATGATGCACACCAAGAGAATGATCAGGACGAGTGCTGAGCTTGTGGCTGCGGTGGTTTTCATTTTTCTATACCTCCACAATAACCGGTTCCTTTGCAATAATTTCGGGAATTATACCACATTCTCGGACAAAAGGCCAGAAAAAAGGCTCACCTGCAATAAAGTTGGTAACTTTCTTAGGGATTTGCCTGCAAATCCTTTGAGTTTAACGGTTTAGGCCTCCGGCATAGTATGGTGCAATTCCGTGGCTTTCACGGGGGATAGCCCAACGCAGGAGTCCGACGCGAGCACCGTGAGAGTGCCATACGGCATGGGTTGCTATCCTCTTTGGTGCCAACCCTTTACAATGATGCCGTCGGCCATAATGCGATAAACTCCAGCCTCGCAAGAGGCTGGTTTCACGAAAAATCAACCAACTTTGCAACCGTTCAGTGGGTATAAATTGCGTTTCTGTGTTATTGCGAGGCCCCATGGGGGCTGCCAAAGCCTGTTGCAGAGGCAGAACTCTTAACCACCTGCCTACTCATTATTCGGAAGGGCGTTTTGGGGTTCGTAAACGCGTGCAGGGCATCCGGGGGGTAGCACTGAGTTATAAGCCCGAAGTCCGGCCTATTAGTCATCAGATCGGCGATTTGTCAATTGTGAATCAGTTGGTGGGCCCTTATCAGCTCTGCGACGCTCCATGCCTGTGCGATGCAGCCTCTGGGTTTATGGGGGGCGTCACCGTCGAATATTTCTGAGATGCTGCCGAGGCAGGCGTCTTGAGTCAGGTGGTTGAGGAGTGGTTGAATGAACTGTGCGGCCTGTTTTTTGCTTTTCTTGCTGAATTTGTTGACTTTCAGGTAGGCTTCTATGAACGGTCCGATGAGGTATGGCCAAACGGTTCCCTGGTGGTAGGCCTCGTCTCTCTGTCGGGGCGGTCCGGTATAAGTTCCCTTGTAGCGTTTGTCCTGCGCGTTGAGGGTCCGCAGGCCGTAAGGAGTGAGCAGGTTTTTCTGCACGGCGTGCACAACGGCTTTTTGCTGCTCGCCCGTCAAAGCAGAGAAGGGCAGTGAGACGGCAAATATCTGGTTCGGCCGCAGGGCCGAATCAACCGTACCGTCGGGACAGATGCGGTCGTTCAAGTAGCCGCACTTATCGTTCCAGAACAGTTGCCGGAAGCCGACGGCTGCTTGCTTGGCCATAGCTCTGTAATGCTCGGCATTCTCTATGTTCCTACCGTTATAGAAGTTCACCAAGAGGCACAGAGCATTGTACCAGAGTGCGTTGACCTCCACGGGCTTTCCGCACCTGGGTGTGAATGCGACGCCGTCGTATTTGGCGTCCATCCAGGTTAGCTGAGTTTCGCTGCTGCCCGCGGTTATGAGCCCGTCTGCGTCGGCGCGGATGCCGAAGCGCGTGCCGTTCCGGTATGAGTCGATGATCCAGCGGATTGTCGGCAGGAGCTCCTGCGTAAAGGTCTTTGAATCGGTGGTGGCACTTAGGTATTGAAACGAGGCGTTAATGAACCAGAGCGAGGCGTCAACACTGTTGAAGCAGGCGGTGCTGCCGTTGTCATCGAAGCGGTTTGGAATCATTCCCTGATCGACCGCGGCGGCGAAGGTTGTCAGTACGGACTTTGCCTCGTCGAATCTGGCGGTTTCGAGCATCAGGCCGGGCAGAGCTATGAAGGCGTCCCGCCCCCAGTCGGCGAACCACGGATAGCCGGCCAGGATGGTGGTTCTGGTTTTGTCGGACGTTTGGTGTTTTGCAATAAAGTGGTCGCCGGCGAGGCGGAGCATCTTGAGCTCTCCATCCTGCGTCCTTGGTGCAAGAGTTGTGATAGTGCGGCGGTGCCTTCGGAGGACTTCGCGGGCCGTGTCAATACTAATGCTGGCCGGCTGTTCGCGCTTGAAGCGGTCGCTGAGATGTGCGCGCAGGCAAATTTTCGCCGGCGAGCTCAGAGACGCCCTGAAGAAGCCGGGGGTCCAGAGATCCTCGGTGAAATCCTGGCCTCTTTCCTTGTTGTTGCGATAGACGAAATTAAACCACCACTGCTCGTCCTTTTCGAATCTTGTATCCGGACAATCCAACATCAGCTCGCAAGTGCCCGATGAATTGTGGCGGACGAGGATCGCATCGCCTTTTCGCCTTGCGGTCAGGGGGGCGTAGGATTTCTGCAGGGTGTGGAATTCTCTTAAGCCGACAAAGGGCCGCAGGACAAATTCGGCCGGCTCGGCAAGATGCCTGAAATCGTACTGGAGCACAACCGTATCAGTGTCACGGAAGAGATATATGGATTTGGTTAATTGCAGTTTTTCGGACTCATATTCAAAATGCACACCTGTATCCTGGTGGAAGTTTTTGAGAAGGCCGAATCCCTTGGGCGCGAATTTGTTGTCGAATTCAAAAGTCGAAAGGTTAAATACCCTCTCGGTGTTGGGACTTTTTGATTTATTGGGCCAGGAGGTTGCACCATTGAAGATGACCATCTCCAGGCAGTTGGCCAGTGCCATTATCCTCTTGGCCGGCCCCTGGAGCGAGCCGATGAGCAGGCCGTGATATCCGCTGGTATTGCAGCCGAGGACCGTTGATGAGGCGTAGCTGCCGCGTCCGTTGGTCAAGAGCCATTCTTTGGCAAGCAGGTCATCAAGAGACCGGCCCGTGGTCGATAGGCTTACAATCGTTGCGCTGTTACCTTTCTGCAGCGTTAACACGGTTTTCTCCTAAGAACGCAGTCACGGCAAGAGCTGTCGCTCCCGGTTGAAGAAGTCGATGTTTTCAATAGCCTGCCGGTTGCGAATCGGGTGGTTCTCTCTCTTGCGACAGGCCGCAAAGCGCACCCCCATTTGCCTGCGCCGAGCAACGGCTTTGGAGATTATCCAGCACATTCATAAAGTTTATATAGGAATCGTAAGGCGAGTCATAGGGATTAAAGTACTTATGTACGTCGCCGTCGGCGAAGTATTTTGTGCACATATAATAGAAGTGGTCGGATGCCTGTAGTCTTCGCCAGTCGGCGATGATCACTTCGTCGTCGGTGCTCTTGATTTTTCTCTCAAGGCGATAAAGCTCGTGTATGGCGTTTGACTGCATAGCGTTTCCAAGCCAGGCCGAGAGGTCTCTCTCGGTGTCGGCCCAGCTTATGACGTGCGGCACGTCAACGGTGTCAACAGGGTCGTAGGATTGGACGACCTCGCTGGGCGTTTTGAAATTGTTGTCGGGATGCTGAAGGATTCTATCGGGGAGGTGGCGTACGAAGCTGAATATTCCGGTGTCTTCCCATTGGTGCTCGCCGAAGGTTTCATAGTCCATAAAGAGATTGACCACGTTGCCGTTTCCGTTGACGCGACTAATCCATCGCGCGAATTTATCGGCGGTCAGGGGCCACTCGGGCCAATCGTGGTTTGAGAATCTAAAGGCGATGTCGTCGCTGAGTGAATAGTTTTTGAGCAGAAGTTTCAGTTTGTCGCAGTTGGCCGGCTGGTAGAGGAAATTAGGGCTTCTGTGGCCGAGGATGTGGTCTGCTCCCTCGGTGATGATTGCGTCGAATTGCCCCATTGACTCGATAAGCGCTGCCAGCTCGTTGTTGTATATCAGTTCGGTATTTCGGAATACTCGAGGCTTCTGACCGAAGAAGTATGCGATAGCTTCGGTGTGTTTGTTGATCTGCTCAACGAATTCATCGCGCGAGTAGAGGAAACTGAGGCTGTGATAATATGTCTCAGCAAGGAATTCCACGCATCCGGTTTCTGCCAGCGCGTCAAAGGTGCTCATAACTTCGGGCGAATAGCGTTGGATCTGCTCAAGTAATACTCCGGTAATACTGTATGCCACCTTGAAGCGCCCGTCGAACCGGTGGATCAAGTCGAGGATAAGCCGATTTGCGGGAAGATAACACTTGTTTGCGACCTTCTTGCACACAGAGGCGTTCTTGTGCTCGTCGAAATACTGGTGGTTTTTGTCGAAGACGGTGTAGTGTCTCAATCTCAAAGGCTGATGCACCTGGAAGTAAAAACAGACAGAAGGCATATCCCTTACCCCGTGTTACGTGTATTCTATGTTGATTCAGGCCCGGCGGTACGGCTTTATCAGACCGCAACAAGCGTTTCTTCGTAAATTCTCGCGCATTTTTTCGCGCTGTCTTGCCACCGTAGTCTTCTGACCTCGAAGTTTCCGTGGTTTCTCAAAGTCATCTCCAGCGGTGGGTACTTGAGGACGGCAACAACCTTGTTGGCGATTTCGTTGACATCCCAGAAGTCAACTTTCAGTGCGTGCGTCAGGACTTCAGATACCCCGCTTTGCCTGCTGATAATGACAGGGACATCATTGTCGAGCGCTTCGAGAGGTGCAATTCCAAAAGGCTCTGAAACAGAAGGCATGACGTAGAGGTCGGCCATTTTGTAAATTTTCTGGACATCCTGGCCTCTTAGGAATCCTGTGAAGAGGACCTTGTGTCCGATTCCGAGCTCAGCGGCCAATTCAATTGCCCGATGCATCATATCGCCTGAGCCTGCCATAACGAACTTGACGTTACTCATAACCTCGAGGACTTTTCTGGCGGCGTAGAGGAAATACTCAGGTCCTTTTTGCATTGTGATTCGTCCGAGAAACAGGACGATTTTCTCGTCGTTGCGGATGCCGGTCTCGGCCAAGGTCCAGTCGCCGTTGCCGTTGCGTTCGACACCGTTGTGTATGACTTCGACTTTGTCTCCGCTGACGCCATATCGGCTGATTATGATACTTCGGGTGAAATGGCTGACTGCGATTACTTTGGCGGCGCGGTGCATACCCTGTCGTTCGATGTCGTAGATCATCTGGTTGACGTGTTCTCCGCTGCGGTCGAATTCCGTCGAGTGGACATGGACAATCAGAGGTTTGCCGGTGACTGCGGCGACAGCGATACCAGCCGGATAAGTCATCCAGTCGTGGGCGTGGACGAGGTCAAAGTCCTCATTCCTGGCCAATTCAACAGCGAGGGCAGCGTACCGATGTACCTCATTGTACATATCCTTGCCGTAGTCTGATCCGCCGCCAAGCTGAGTGGCGGCACTGAGAGCGCCGTGAATCATTTGCTTTTGCCTGATCGTCTCTTCGATGTGCTGCTGGTAGCTGTTGGGCGTTGAGTACGCCTGTAGCGGTGAGTTAATCGTGCGGAATTTTACGTTTTTGAGTTCGCTAATTTTGGGCAATCTGGGCGGTATCCGGGAGTCGGGACTCAGCAGTTTTACATGAGTGGCGTATTTACCCTGGACCATTTTGGGCAGGACAAAGGTTATCTTTATACCGAGCTGATCCATCGCTTTGGTAAGTCCGTAGCACGCGGTGCCAAGCCCGCCGCTGATAAAGGGCGGGAACTCCCAGCCTAACATGAACACCCTAAAAGATTCCCCCATCTGATTTAGTCTCATAATCAGTCGTTCGATAAGAAGTTGTGCAAGGTTTTTCCCTTCGGGCCAACGTTACAGGCGGTCCCGTCCGAGAGTACCATGCGTGCCGTGCACGCCAACGAACCGCCGGTAAACAGCTTATCGGCAAGAAATTACGTAATCTTAATCTCAAGCCGACAAAAAAACACTATTTGACACTATACCCATCTATATAAATCGGGGTTTTCAATGCTATATGTTCAAAGAATTTTGAAAAAATGGGAATTTTGAGGCTGATAATTGGCATATTATGGGTTGCCTACGCATTATCCGGATAAGGCGGAAATTGCTCATTGAGGAGTGAGGTGAGGGCAATTTGTCCGTATTGGAGGGTGTTTGGGGCCGAAAACACCGGACCAATGACCGATAACAGGCGGTAATTGAATCGTGCGCGGTCGATGGGGTGATGGCCAAACAAAGCCGTTCCGCCTCAGCAAGACAGAGCGGAACGGCTCAGTTCAAATACGGCCACCTAACACATAAGATGTGTAAACAAATGAGGTTAGAGGAAACTTGTTTACAGATCCTGTGGTTTGACTGTGCTGCGACGGTTGGCCTGGGTCCTGTTAATGGCCGCGTCAAGCATAGAATAGACCCTATCACTAATTGCCTCGAGCGCATCGGATGAGGTCATCATCTTCTTGCTCTTGATGTAGGTCTTGACTTTGCTTGCAACAATCAACGAGTCTCTTTTCTTTGCCATTTCTATAAATCCTCCATGTTAAAGAGTTAAAAAGTAATAGTCCGGCACGACAATCCATAAGTCCGGCACACTGTCAAAGGCTCTTATCACACACGAGGCAGTGGTTTGCAACAAAAAAATGTGCTCAAAGCGTAAATTTTTGCAGTTAGGGGCCGGACAGGTTGATCGCCGGTCTCGATCCGGCAGACGGGCCGGCGATTTTTCCGTGCATACCGCTGATTTTTGATAATCCACGGGGTTCATTTTGACGAAGATATTCTGGATGAGTGATCCTTGCCGATTTGTGCCTATTGGCCGAGGCAGAACTGAGTTTGACGCTGAAGATGAAAAGGGGGTGTACGACGCCCCGGTTTGTTACGGAGAGATAAGATGACAAAGCGTTCGAGGAAAGGTCAAAAATCGCAGGCGAAAGTGGAAGGCTACGTTGTTGTTACGTTTGCCGAGGATTTGGATCAGGCCAAGGACTACGAAAGTCTGCTGAATGTCAATGATGTGCCTGTTGCGATCCAAGAGCAGCAAGACCAGATGGGCAACAGCGAGATTGCGGTGATGGTTCCTGAGGAGTATCTTGATGAGGCACACGTGATAATCGAGTCGCAGGACGCCTATGACGACTTCTATGATTTTGCGATTGACGACGAGGACGAAAGCGATTTGGGCGGTGATATTTTCGAAGACGAATTTTGATGTCCCGGCGTTTTGGTATTCATCGCCCCGCGCAGCCGGTGCCCTATTTGTAAGAATGGTGCGTATTGCCGAGTCAGCAAAGGAATAAAAGTTTAGGTTGGATGCACGATGGAAGAAGAACATTTCGAAGAACGTCGGGCCCCGGAAGAGCACAGGGAGAGTGTGGTTGACAGACGGTTGGGGCTGGATCGTCGGCGAGGGCCCGGCAGACGACTGAGCGATGAGCGCAAGGCCGCCGAAGAAGGCCGGATGTCGGATGAGCAGTTCGATTTTCTGCAGGCTATCGATGAATACAAGACGAAGAACTCAAGGCCCTTTCCGACGTGGACCGAAGTGCTCGAGGTGATAAAGGCGCTGGGCTACCGCAAGGTCGCTGAGCCGCAATCGCTCCAGCAGTTCAACAAAGAGCCCGAAAAGACCAAAGTACCTCTGGGAACCTGGCAAGACTAAGGGCTGTTGCCTTCGAGCCAATGCAGGGCCATAAGCCGAAAGTCTAAGAAATTCACCACGCAGTCCCCGTTTACGTCACCTGCAACAATCGTTTCGCAAACAGGTTCGCCGAAGTATGACTTGCCGGCCTCCGCTGTGCCGCCGTAGGTGCCCATATTGATAATCCCGCCATTAGGAAACGGCTCGGGGCCGATGGGACTGCTTGGATTTCCCTTATCAATGCAAGGACTGGTGACATCATCTTTTACCCAGCTCCCGCTGTCAGGGTCCCATCTGCCCGCCTGTGATTTCAAATGATAATCGCCATCAACCCAGATACCGTTCGCATCCCAATAGCCAGGTTCGGCAAAACACGGATCGGCGAAAATGTTGCCCACTCCGCGCCAGTCATATTCCACATCGCTGTACGACACATCAGGATCGCCTGATATCGTCGGCTCGTTGGGTGCGGTATTATCCCAGAGGATACAGTTTGTGATTATGGCATCGCCATGAACGCCTCCTCCACGAGCGGCCGAATTGCCCGTTATCGTGCATTGGGTGATTGTCGGACTACCCTCTTGACAATAAACGCCGCCGCCTACCCCTTCATACCATTCGCCCATCACGTCGTCGGAGCCCGCCGAATTCCCTGCGATTATGGAGTTGCTAATCGTTCCAGCGCCTGAGATGAAGCATACCCCGCCACCGGGCCCGGGCAATGTCCGATTGTTTCTTATGACACAATGGTCAACCGCAGGGCTGCCGTAAATGCCGCCCCCGCCACCCAGGAAAATCGACGTATTGTTTTCGATTGTGCAGTAGCTTATCGTACCGTTGCTGTAAATCCCGCCGTTGCCCCCGTAGTTGTTGCTTATGGTACAATAGGCAACTGTCGCTCCATCCCCACACCAGACCCCGCCGGGACCCATAGGAGCATCATTATCTGTGATGATGCAGTTTGTGATTACGGGGCTGCCATCGGGACAGTAAATCGCTCCTGCAAAGTAGCTAATGGCTTCACTGATTGTGCAGTTAGCAATCGTTGGGCTACAGTCACCCTTGCAGCATATATTGCCGCCAAATCCTTCACCGGCGCGATGGGCCCAGTTGTCTGTTATCATACAATTGGTAATTATCGGGCTGGAGTCTTGGCAGAATATCCCGCCACCGGCAGGCATCGGCATATTCCACAGGATTACTTCGTCGGGCGCGCAGAATTTTGTGATTGTGCAGCCGGAGAGGACCGAATTCGGGCCTTCCCCAGTATGAAACGAAAATCCTCGATGCATCTCCGTACCGTACCCCGGCCCTTCCCAACACTGGGTGTAGGTTCCCTCTCCGTCTATTACTGTGGCAGCGACGACGCTGGGATCATTTGGGTCGATGCTTCTGACGGTTATGGCTTTACCCTTGAAGTCGATATTACGGCTTCCCAGCCCGATATATCTGCCGGGCTGGATTTCGACTGTATCGCCATCGTTTGCATCGTCAATAGCGGCCTGGATGTTGTTGAAATCGGCTGGAGGGCCATCGTCATCGACGGTGATCGTCCGTGCCTGACAGGTGAGCGCTGGCAATAGGACAACGAGCACAAAAACGGCGTTTTTCATAGAATACGTCTCCGAATCCAACTCACTCTAATTGTACACTTTCTTGGTGTGTTTGTCCAGAAGACTTTTGCACAATTTTGTATATCGTATGTCGTATGTAGGAACATCAGGCTATTAGAGCATCAGATTATCAGGGTGCAGGATATCAGGGGAGCAGCGTATCAGGGAGAGATTGTGCTCAGGACTACGCTTGCGGCCCTTCGACTCCGCTACACTGCGCTGGGGACTACGGTTGAGGGGTGGGTGTTGAGTTGGTTTTTGGTGTGTAAAGGGCGCTTTTGCCAGAACGGCGGGAATTGTGTTGACAAGTCGGGGTGGTTGTGTCATCATATTGGGTACTGAAGTGTGAGTATTGAACTTTAGAGGTGGTTTTGGGGTGTCGATTTGGCGCGGGAAAGAGCGTCAAAGCCGCCTCGAATTAACAAAGGAGAAAAGTTATGAGCAACGATGGTATTTCACGGCGCGATTTCATGCGTAATACGTCTCTGGCGGCTGCGGGTACGCTTGCCGGGGCGCTGGCGGGCAAGGGACAGGCCGGGACCAGAGCGCGCAAGTCGAAGATTGTCAATTACAACCAGAAGATGCACTACCGGCGCCTGGGCAAGACGAACCTGATGGTTTCAGAGGTGAGCTTGGGCGGTCACTGGAAGAACCGCAACGCCGGGAGGTACTGGGACCATTTCGCCAACGAGCAGGTGCCGGATGATGTGGCAGAGAATCGCGGTGACGTCATCAGCGCCTGCATCGAGATGGGCATCAACTACCTGGACATCACGACCGCGGCCGAGTGCCTCTGCTATGGTGTGGCTCTCAAGGGTCGGCGGGAAAAGATGATAGTCGCGGCCGATATCCATAACCTTGGCCCGCGGAACCCGAATTTCTGCAACGTCAAGTCCCAGACGCACAACGTGGATACGTGTCTGCGTTTACTGCAGACCGATTACCTCGATATCTGGCGTCCTCAGGCGAAGATGGACGGCTCCAATACCGACGCGGAAGTGGAGTCGCTGATTGAGACGTTCGCGAAGGTGCACAAGGCCGGGAAAGTGCGGCATCTGGGTATGTCGTCTCACTCGCGTCCGTGGTTTGAGCACGTCCTTGAGAAGTACCCGGAGTTTGAGATGGTGGCCTTCCCGTGCAGCGCCAAGACCAGAGAGAAGGGCAAGGCCCCGATCGGAGGCAATGTCCAGGAGGTCAATCCGGGCTACGGGTCGGACCAGACACAGAGCATTTTTAAGACTGTGCTCGAGCGGAACATCGGTGTTGTGACGATTAAGCCGTTCTTCGGCGGCAACCTCTTCCAAAGCTACGGCAAAGACAAGTTCCCGGTGATGGGTGTCGGCAGCAAGGTTGAGAACGACCTTGCTCGGCTGACGATTCAGTGCATCCTTGCGAACAAGGCGATCACGGCGGCGGTCCCCGGACTCTCAACGGTATATGAGGTGGAGAACGCGGCGCGGGCATCTTACACTCGTCCGCTTGGGCAGACGGCGGCCGAATATGAGTGGCTGATGCGGATTACGGACGAGCGCTGGGCGGCCCTGCCGACCGAATACGAGTGGCTGCGTGACTGGGAAGTGGTTTAGCAGGTACGCCCGGCCCGGTTGGAGTTTTGATAATGGACAGGCCGGCGGTCGTACAGCGACTTGCCCGATACTACGATCTTTAGAGTGGCGGCGGGTGCTGCTTCGCACCTGCCGCTTTAATTAGTATCTGTTGCGGAAAGCCAAAACTGACGATGTCACCCCTGCGAAAGCAGGGGTCCATATCGAAAAACCTGGATTCCTGCCTTCGCAGGAATGACAAATGTTGGTTCCGGCTGGTCCGGGTAAGGAGAAAAGCAGTGGGTTTGAAGGGTCGAAGTGATTCATGTGTTTCGTATGGGATGCTTATCATCGTGGGTCTGGCTTGCGTGCTGGTTGGTAGTTTTGCCGGCGAGTCGCAGGCTGAAAAGGGAGCCGGCGAGTCGCAGGCTGAAAAGGGAGCCGGCGAGAAGGCAAACGGCAACAGCAAGTGTTACGTCTGCCATGCCGGTCTGAAAGAGGAGGAGATCACGATCAGCCACGTTGGAATGGGTATAACGTGCGATGAATGTCACGGTCCGTCGATTGAGCACATGCACGATGAGATGCTGATGACAGAACCCGACCTTCTGTTTGGCCGCTCGGAAGTGCGCAGGATGTGTTCAGATCCGACCTGCCACAAGGCGGGAGAAGGACGTTACGTTTATGGTCACCAAGATCACAAAGATACGGAGGCGGTTGAGACTTTCTACAAGAAATGGCTCGGGCGCGCCCGCCCGAACGGGCGAACTGTCACGGCCGATTCGGTCTGTACGGACTGTCACGGAAAGCACAATCTCGACAAGGCGACGCGGGGCAAATCCGAGGACCAGCAGGATGCACAGTGGGTGAGCGCTTTCAACGGTCGTGATCTGAGCGGGTGGCGGGCCTCGGCCGCCGGTACATGGACTGTCAAGTCAAGCCGGCTGATGGGGACTGCTGCGGACAAGGCCAAGGGCAGCAGTCTTTGGAGCGAAGAGGAATATGAGGATTATAGGATGGCGGTGACATTCGGCGCAACGCGGCCCGTTCACGCGGGTATCTGGCTGCGCGGCGACGGCTCCAAAGGCGGCGTGCGGATCGAGATATTCGAGAGCGACAAGCCGGAGGCCTTTACGGGCAGTGTGCTGGTCCCGAACAAGGGCCTGGTGCTGGTGAACCTGCGCAGCGACCTGTTGGACGGCGAGGGCTGGAATACGATCTCGGCCAAGGTCGAAGGCGGCCGGGTCCAGATCTGGCTCAATGCGGAAGAGATCGGTGCGGTGCAAACGGCCGGGCCGGCGAGAGGGAAGATTGGCTTGTATGTAGGCCCGGGATCCGAAGCTGGGCACTTTGTCGTTCGGGAGCTGCTCATACAGAAACTCGCCAAATCAGGATAATTTGCGGCTGGCGCAAGGCAATATTCAGGAGTATTGATTTCTGCGAAAAAGTTACGGAAATTGATCATCTTAACAATGATGAGCGATTATAATTGGGCGATTGTGCCACGGGAAAGTGAATCGGATAATACGGGTTCTAAAAAATTCTCGCGCGCATGTTAAAATAGGGTAGCGCCATA
>CAYWOD010000025.1:0-24582 GCA_964459805.1 uncultured Pirellulales bacterium | reverse complement strand
ACCACATAATTTGTTAGATGTAAAGTAAATAAAGTGAGCTAAAGTGAACTAAAGTTGGATGCTGGTGGCTCGTATGTAGTATGTCGTATGTAGTATTTTGTATGTCGATGGTTGCCCGGCGTGCCGGGGCAAGCGCGGGGATGTTCGCTGCGCTACGAGAGGGGGGGCAGACCCTTCGACAAGCTCAGGGTAGAATACTCTTAGACAAGCTAAGAGAATTCTATTTTATTGGCCAGGCGGTGTGGGCGGTGACTACTTCGTCAATTTGTTTCATAATTTTGATGGTTTGGGTTAGGAGGCGAATAGAGCGTTGAAGCGGTCTTGCCATTCCGATTCATCAACAACGAGGAAGGATATGTCATTTGCTTCGAGCTTCATCCCAAGATCTGTGAGTGTCATTTCGCGGGCGCGCTCGTTGCATACGTTGAAGAGTTTCTTCAAATAAGTGGTTTTGTCATTGTCCTTTAAGTGGAGGCCTTTTGTTTCGACGACAAAGACGCGGTTGAAGCCGTTGCCGTTTGATTTGTCGGTGAAGATGAAGTCGGCGAAGACACGGTGCTTTCGCCAGCCCTGTATCCCATAGTCCTGCTTTGGGATGTTGCGGTACCAAAAGAGGAGCTTGTCCTGGTCATCGAGATACCATGCTATTTGTCGCTCGGGTTCGCTGTCGAAGTCGTCGTAAGGGACATAATCGAATAGACTACGCTCAAGCTGGTCGCCGGTGGGTTTTGTGAGCCGTGGAGGGTGAACCTTGCGCCGCTTGGGCAACTTGTGGCCGAGCTTGTTGGCAATTACGAGGAAGTGCATTTGGTCTTTTGAGATCATGTTGCGGAAGACCTGCTCGGCGAGACGGTCCTTCTCTTTTGCGAGGTGCTTTCGGATCTCCTCGATGATGAAGACAAAGTTGTTGACAACGGTTTTCTCATCGAATTGGCTACGGAGGTTGTCGAGAACGGTTTTTCCGAATTCGTGTGCGACCCAGGGGTTTGGGACGATGTCAATAAGATGGCGGGCGAGGAATACGGGGTCGAGTCGCAGTGCTCCTGTTCTGAGTTCAACGGTTTCTTTCAGTTCGACAACACGCTCTATGTCTTCGGACAACGAAGCGACCTGTTCGAGGTCCTTTTGGTCGAGCATGGAGAGGTTAAGCTGGGATAAGGGGGAAAGGTCGGCATCGGTCCAGGGGATTTGGCTTGCGATGTCCATTTCGTATGAGACTTTTCTCCAGCCCTTATCGTCGCGGATGGCGAAAACGGGAAGTATGATCTTCTCTGCGGCGTTCTTGAATTTGTCTCGCACTTCGGCGAAGCCCTCCTCCTGGTCTTGCTGGGCGGCTTCATCGTCTAAGGCAACTCGGCCGGTGAGGTCGCCGAGGCCTTCGCCGCGGAAACCGCGTCTTATTTCTTCGAGGAGTTCCTGGCCTTTTTGCTGGAAGCAGAAGACGTAGCTTTCATCAAGCTCTTTGACGCCGGTCTTTTTTGCGAATGGTTGGCGCAGGATGCGTCCGACAAGCTGGGTTAGGGCGGTTTTTGAGCCGGGGCGGGTAAGGATAGTGAGGACATAAGCGAAGGCGCAGTCCCAGCCCTCCTGGAGGGCCTGCTTTGTGATGATGTAGCGGATGCGGCAGTTCTCGGACATGAGGCCTCCGACGTCATCGACCTCTTTGAGTTCGTCTTTTTCGCTGGTTTTGACGGCGACCTCTTCTGGCAAGACACCGACTACGTTTATCAGATGTTCCCGGACATCTTCGGAATGAATGAGGCCGGACTTGCGTTGCTCCCTGCCGGTGCGTTCGACCTGAATGAGGCATATCGGCCGGATGTACTTGTTGGTGTTGGCGTGGTAGTCTCTGGCCTTGCCTTTTAGCATTTCGAGGTGGTTGTGGGCTTCAAGGATGGTTTCGCGCCAGTCGGGATTGGCCTTGTTGAAGATATGCAGGTCGAACTTTATCATTTCCTCGCGGTTCAGTTCGATGCCAGCAATATCGACGAGCTTGTTACTTTGCCTCGGCGGTGTCGCGGAGAGTTCGACGATGATGGAGGGATTGAAGCCTCGCAGTGTATCCTGAGCGGTTTGGCTGTAGGCCTTGTGGCCTTCGTCGAGAATTATTACGGGATTGAGGAGGCGGAGCGTGTTTCCGAGAGAAGTCTTGACGAGCTTGCCCCAGAAGGCGGATTCTTTTTCGAAGGTGTCGAGGTTGGGGATGTTTTCGAGGAGGCGGACGTTGGCTTCGAGGTCGTCTTCGGATGGGAAGAAATCGGCGAAGCCGCCGGAGTCTTTGAAGATACGCAGGACGTCCTTTGTCTTACGCGAGGCGGATGGGAGCATTAGCATAAAGACGATGAGATTCTCCTGAACATCGAGCGGAGAGAATTTGTCGCCTTTTTCGAGGATGAGGGTTCGGCCTGCACTTGCGATGTCGAGGTGCTGGCGGTACGGATGGTCGCGGTCGCGGAGGCTTTTTAGGGTCTGGCGATATATCTGGGTCGTGGGTACGACCCAGAGGACCAGGCCGGTTCGTTTCTTGAGGTAGTTGGTATTGATAAGGTCGATGGTTTTGACGGCGAGAAATGTTTTGCCGCCGCCGGTGGGGACCTTGAGGCAGAAGCATGGAAGAGGTCGTCGAAGGCCGTCGCGGCGCGAGGTATAGCCATCGTACATTCCTTCGAGCTTATCCCACGCCTTTGCGGGGAAATCTACAGCGGAGTCGGGGCCGTAGTCGCGCACGATGTCCTCGTTCTTGAGACGCCATTCGTAGAGCAGATCGAGGTACTGCTTTACGCGGTTGAGGGTTTTGGTTTGGTATTCTTTTGGTTCCATTATTCTTTATGACCCCCAGGCAGGCCTGAGGGCTAACCCTTATTTGACGAGTTGGTAGATTTCAAAGGGCAGTTGTGCGAAGTCAATCCTCAATTCGTCTAAGTGTTCCTGGTCGAGATATTTTGTGGGTGCGAAGACGAGACGGCGTTTCTTTTTGTATGGTCCGAGGGCCTTGGCGCGGTCAAGGGTCAGGGCGGTCGATTTAAGGTAGTCGATGTCGGGTTTATAAAAGAGATAGACGAGATATTGGGCGCTTTGGCCAATGAAGTTCTTCTTTTCATCAACGGCCTCTGGGTCGAATTCCTCGCCGGTGGCCGTATAAAATACGTACCGGGCAAGCTCCATATACGACGGGAAATTATCGCCGGAGAGGATACTCTCCATCTCGATGGGGGGACCGAGGTCGAAGTAACTGAACGAGCCGCCAAGGCCTTTTCGCAGGTTTTCATCTTTTGCCTTTGGGATGCCCTTTATGACACGGCGGACGCGGTCGGCGGTTATCTTGTCTGCATAGTCCTCGCACTCAGCCAAAATGAAACGCCGATCGCCGCCGTCTTCCGCATTCATTGCCAGTACAGCATGGGCGGTAGTCCCTGAGCCTGCGAAGGAATCGAGGACTATGTCCTCATCTTCGTCATTGGTGGTCAGCGCGATAATATGCTTTATTAGCCTTACGGGTTTTGGATTTGCGAAAACGGATGCGCCGAGGATCGCCTTGACTTCTTCGTTGGCCTCGTGGTTGTGGCCTACTTCCGAGTGAAGCCACATGGTGCTGGGAGGCCGAGTAGCGTGCTCGTTGTAGAACTGCTTGACGTAAACCTGCCACGCATCCGGAGCTTTTACCCACTCAACAAGGTTTTCAGATTTGGCATTCTCATATCTGGGGGAAGCCCATCGCCAGCAACCTTCGGACCCATCGGGGCGAATAGGTAGTACGTCCGTACCATCTGGCGCCTTCAGAGGATAGAAAAGATTGGGACGATCCGCCCTTCGGGAATTCTTTCCCTCCTTGCGCAAGGACCTTCTTCGGTAGTACTGTTGCGTTGGCTGATCCAGCTCCGTGAACTGTGCACGATTTTGTTCGAAAGGAACCGGGGTAACACAGTACTCATCTGACCGCCGATACGCGAGAATGTAGTCGTGGTCCATACTGTAGCCCTTCGCATCCATCCTCGGGCTATACACTTTCTGCCAGATGACCTGAGCAACGAAGTTGTCTTCACCGAAGATTTGGTCCATGATGGCGCGCAAGCGATACTGTTCATTGTCGTCGATCGACACGAAAATGACACCGTCTTCGGTCAGCAGTTCTCGCAGTAGTTTCAATCTCGGCATCATGATGCAGAGCCATTTGTCGTGGCGGGTGAGGTCTTCTTTATCGACGATTTTTCCGAGCCAGTCCTGCATCATTGGGGAGTTGACGTTGTCGTTATAGATCCATTTTTCGTTTCCGGTGTTGTAAGGCGGGTCGATGTAGATGCACTTTATTTTGCCAGCGTAAGTCGGCAACAGGGCTTTCAAGGCCTTTAGATTGTCGCCGTGGATGATGAGGTTGTCGTGGAGGGAAACCTTTTTGGTGAGGGACTTGTTCTTGCGGGGTATTAGCTGGTGGTACTTGACCTGGAGGTGGTAGTTTTGGACGAAAGGTTTTCCTTTGAAATTCAAGGTCGCCATAGGGCCTCCGAATTCTCGTATAACGGTATTACCAGCTTTCAGGGGATTATGGGCACGAAAACCGAGATTGTCAATGGTTATTGGCGTTCTTCTTGAGGATTTAGTAATATTGTCAGAGACGGGAAAGCAATATCCATCTTTTGTAGGTTGGGTAGGAGCTTTTGAAGGGCCTGCAATAGGGTGTTACTGCTGCGATTGTCTATTATGGCCGGTAATTTCGTCGTCATTTTTCTGTTTCCCAACAGCTTTTTCATAAGATTAGGTTGGGGTAAATGTTAGCGGAGGTGACCGGGAAAGGCAAGTAAATTTCGTCCCGAAAATCGGGACGAAAAATCAAAATACGAATTGCTCCACAGGACACCTCGTGGTGGAAACGCGAAACAAATTCAAATCGGGAGGATAGATGGGAGAAGATGATTTGGCACCGTGGGAGCTTTGATGGAAGATTTATGATGGACATCGCCTGAGGGGGAGCTAAAATTTGTGTTTGAATTGCCTGCGAACTTTAGTATATGGCTCTTGGAAAGGGGGCTGATAATGGAGATTATCGCTCAATGTCCTGGATGCGGCAATCGTTGGCGCCTCACCGCCGCCGCGGCCGACAGGCGAATAAGATGTCCGAAATGCCGCAAGCTATTCAAAATCCCCAAGTTGGAAGAAGTGCCAAAGGCAACCGAGACAGTTAAGCATGCAAAAGGCTCTATTTATGTTGACGAGGCCGGCAAGACATACGGCTGAAATGGACGCATTATCCTCACAGCGACCGTCAGTCCCCCTCGTCTTTGCGCACCTCATCTAATATATCGCTGCTGCTTTTCAAACCGGCTTGATCATCACGGTCGTCTGTCTTCGGCCTGGGGTTCGTCGGGCCGGGTTTCTCAGGCGGCTCGATCCCGAGAGCATGCTCGATCCTTGACATTCTTGTCGAAAGACCCGTCAGCTTGCCGTCTATAGATTCCAGCATCTTCGCAACGCTGCTCATATCCACCTTAAGACCGCTCAAATTCCTCTCGGTCAAGGTCATATATCGCTCGATCAAGCGCTCGTAGGCATCAATCGCACGGGCCGCGTCCGTTCTGTATTCCGGCAGCCTTATTTCATGCCTAATTTCAGGCCTGATCTTATAAGTCCTGTCACTTCCCTCAATTGACGTGCAATACCAAACCACGCTCACGCCCACAATCACGCCCGCCACGATGCCAAACATGCTCTTATTCGCTCTCATCGACTTATCTCCTTCAGTATCTCTTATGCTTCGAGACTACAACAATATAATCGGCAGAAAAACCGGCCGTAATACCGAAGAATTCAAAAAATCGCCTCCCACCAGGTATGTTTTGCAGCCGGTCCGCGAATCTTCGCCGGGCACAACCTTGACGGAAAAACCCAAATTTGGCAAAACCACACTTGAAAGGAACCACTATGCCGGTAAAATCGTGACAATCAGAGCTAAAAATCGTCTCTCAAGGACTTATGTGGAAAGGTGAAAAATGGGTTTTGCGGCGTTAGACTGGATTGTGATAGCTTTGTATTTTGCCGTAGTCATGGGCATCGCAGTGTGGGTAATCAGGCAGCGGCAGAGGTCGTCGGCCGATTACTTCCTCGCAGGCCGGCACGTCGGCTGGTTCGTAATTGGAGCATCGCTGTTCGCCTCCAACATCGGTTCGGAACACCTCGTCGGCCTGGCAGGCGCCGGCGCAGACAGCGGCGTCGCAATGGCCCACTACGAACTGCATGCCTGGTGCCTTTTGGTCCTCGGCTGGGTGCTGGTGCCGTTCTATTCTCGCAGCGCGGTCTTTACTATGCCCGAGTTCCTCGAAAGACGCTATTCACCCGCCGCAAGATGGTTCCTGTCTCTGGTCAGCCTCGTCGCATACATATTCACCAAGGTCTCCGTCGCACTGTTCGCCGGAGGAATCGTCTTCAAGACCCTCTTCCAGCAGGACCTCCTGCCCTGGATGAGCAACTTCTGGCTCGGTGCGATTCTTGTCGTTGTCTTTACCGGTATATACACGGTCCTCGGCGGCCTCAAGGCCGTCGTCTATACCGACGCCATGCAAACCGTCGTCCTTATCGCCGGCTCGGCCGTGGTCACTATCATCGGCCTGCAAAAGCTCGGCGGGTGGGGCCAATTGAAAGAAGTCTGCGGCAGCGAAATGTTCAACCTCTGGAAGCCCATTGATGACCCAAACTTCCCCTGGTTCGGTATGCTCTTTGCGGCACCAATCGTCGGAATGTGGTATTGGTGCACCGACCAGTATATCGTCCAGAGAACACTGGCCGCCCCCGACGAAAAGACCGCCCGACGAGGTACGATCTTCGCAAGCTATTTGAAACTCACTCCCGTCTTGTTGTTCATCGTACCGGGAATGATCGCCTACGCCCTGGCAAAGACCGGCAAGCTGGATAGCGTAATTCTCGAGCCTGGTGAGTCAAACCAAGCCTTTCCGCTGATGGTGCGTGAGCTGCTGCCTATGGGCCTTCGCGGCCTTGTAGTCGGCGGTCTGCTCGCTGCGCTGATGAGCTCGCTCTCATCGGTCTTCAATTCGTGTTCGACGTTGTTCACGATCGACATCTATAAAAAGATAAAGCCCGATTCCTCGGAATCGACGCTGGTCTGGGTTGGCCGAACCGCGACTGCTGCGATGGTTGCCCTCGGACTGCTTTGGATACCTTTTATGAAATACGTCTCAGGCTCCCTGTATGTCTATCTGCAGAGCGTCCAGGCATATATCGCCCCGCCCATCTTCGCTGTCTTCTTTCTCGGCGTGTTCATCAAACGTGTTAACGCGGCCGGATGTATGGCCGGTCTCGTCGGTGGCTCCATTATCGGTATGGCCCGTCTGGCAGCAGAGGTCGCCAAAAGCCACCTCGAAGGTACTTTCCTGCACGGCTTTGCAAACGTCAATTTCCTGTATTTCTGCCTGATCCTCTTTGCTGTCTGCACGGTATTGATCGTTGTGGTCAGCCTGCTGACAAAAAAACCCTCCCCAGAGCAAATCGAGGGCCTGACCTATGCCACAACCGCCGCCAAGGACAAAGAAAAGTCGAGGGCCAGTTGGAACAAATGGGATGTTATCAATTCGGTAATCGTCCTTCTCCTCATTCTGACGGCTTATATCTACTTCAGAGGTTTTTGAACATAGGATAGACCAATATGGCTTACACAATTGGCTTGGATTACGGCACGAATTCAGTTCGATGCGTGATAGTCGATGTTGCCGACGGCAACGAGGTAGGCACAGCGGTCTATGAATACGAAACAGGCGACGCCGGCATAATACTCGACCCCGCCGAGCACAACCTCGCAAGACAAAACCCCGCCGACTACATAAAAGGTATCGAAGTCACCGTCAAAAAGGCAATCGCCCAAGCCACAGCAACAGACAAGAATTTCGATACAAGCCGGATCATAGGCATCGGCGTTGACACAACAGGCTCCACACCGATCCCCGTCGATAAAGACGGCAAACCCTTGAGCATGCTGGGCCAGTTCAAGGATAATCCGAACGCCTACGCCTGGCTCTGGAAGGACCACACCGGCCACGCAGAAGCAGCAGAAATCACGCAACTGGCCGAGAAAGAACACCCCGAATACCTCGCAAAGTGCGGAAGCACCTATTCGTCCGAATGGTTGTTCAGCAAGATACTCCACTGCCTGCGGACCGACCCAGAGGTCTTCGACGCCGCCTACACCTGGGTCGAATGCTGCGATTATGTCCCGGCCGTCCTCACCGGCACCGAAAAGCCGGATCAAATCAAGGCAAGCCGCTGTGCCGCAGGCCACAAAGCTATGTTCAACGACCAATGGGGCGGCCTGCCCGCCAAGGACTTCCTCGCAAAGCTCGACCCGAAACTCGGCGAGCTCCGTGACCGGCTCTACGAAAAAACCTACACCGTCGAAACCAAAGCAGGCGATCTCACCGACCAATGGGCGCAAAAGCTCGGCCTGACCCCCGGCATCCCCGTTGCGGTCGGCGCCTTTGATGCCCATCTCGGCGCCGTCGGCTCCGGTATCGCCCCCGGAAAGCTCGTAAAAATAATCGGCACCAGCACGTGCGACATGCTCGTAGCCGATTCAACGCAGGAATTGTCGGACATTCCCGGAATATGCGGCATAGTCGATGGCTCCATCCTGCCGGGCTTCTTCGGCCTCGAAGCGGGCCAATCCGCAGTCGGCGACATCTTCAACTGGTTCGTAAACTACATCGCCCCGGGCGGCGAATCGGCCGGCTCACACGAGGCCCTCACCGAAAAGGCCGCCAAGCTAAAGCCCGGCCAGTCCGGCCTGCTCGCACTCGACTGGAACAACGGCAACAGGACCATACTCATCGACCAGAGACTCACAGGCCTGCTGCTCGGCCAGACACTCCACACAAAGCCCGAAGAGATATACCGCGCACTGATCGAGGCAACCGCCTTCGGCGCACTCACAATCATCAACAGATTCGAAGAATACGGCGTCGAAGTCTGCGAAGTAATAAACTGCGGCGGAATCGCCGAGAAGAACCCACTGCTAATGCAGATTTACGCCGACGTAACGGCAAAAGAGATGAAGATATCCCGCTCGGCCCAGAGCTGCGCGCTGGGCGCCGCCATCGCCGGTGCGGTCGTTGCAGGCAGGCAGCCCGGCGGCTACGACACCTTCGCCGACGCCCAGGCCGCGATGTGCCGTATAAAGGACAGAACTTATAAACCTATCGCCGAAAACAACAAAGTCTATCAGCAGTTGTACGCCCTTTATAAACAGCTCCACGATGCCTTCGGCCTGGCCGATTCGTCCGCCAAGTTGGGCGAGCTGATGAAGGACCTCCTGAACATAAAAGACACCGTCAATGCGTAAAGAAGTCACTATTGCTATGCCGAGGCCAAATGTGTGGTTTGTCATTCCTGCGAAAGCAGGAATCCAGAAACCCCAACACATGGCAAAACTTATTTTGTTACAGCCTCTTAATACTTTGTTAAATTTGATTCAAGGAATCGTCATTGCCAGCGAAGCAGAGCAGTCTATTTAGCCTGTGGTTTTACCGCAGGTTCGACTTACAAAATCCCGCTTGACAGACTACTATCATGCACGACGAACTAAGAAAAGCCGTTTGCAGCGCAAACATCGAACTGCCCAAGCATAACCTCGTCATCTATAGCTGGGGCAATGTAAGCGGTATCGACCGCGCCACAGGCATCGTAGCCATCAAGCCCAGCGGCGTCGCATACCATGACCTCACACCTGACAAAATCGTATTGCTCGACCTGGATGGAAATATTGTCGAAGGCGATTTCAAGCCTTCGTCGGATACGCCGACCCATCTGGAGCTTTACAGAAACTTCGAGGCCATCGGCGGTGTATGCCACACTCATTCACCCGCCGCAACTGCCTGGGCACAGGCCTGCCGGGAAATCCCCTGCTTCGGCACCACTCACGCCGACTTCTTCTACGGCCCCATACCTCTCACCGAGGCAATGAGCGAGGATGCGATACAAAACGAGTACGAGCTGAACACCGGCAGGGCCATTGTCAAACAATTTGCCGGTATGGACCCGATGCAAACCCCCGCAGTGCTCGTGGCCAACCACGGCCCTTTCACCTGGGGCAAAACACCCGCCGACGCCCTTGAATCTATGGTCGTCCTTGAGCAAATAGCAGCGATGGCTCATCATACCGTCACGATAAACCCGAAGCAGGACCAAATCAGCAAGGCCCTGCTCGACAAGCACTATCTGCGTAAACACGGAAAAAACGCCTATTACGGCCAGGGGTCCCCAGGCCCGCAGTAGTCGGTCCCGGCCCCCTCAAGAACAGGAGAGACGAAAATGAAAAAGACCACGTTCGCAGTAATCATCGGAAATCGGGCCTTCTTCCCGGATGCGCTGGCGAAACAGGGACGAAAAGACATTCTCGACGTGCTGAAGAAAAACGGCTTCAGCTCGGTCGCCCTTTCAATGGGAGCCACAAAGTACGGTGCCGTCGAGACCTACGACGACGCCAAGAAATGCGCTGAGCTGTTTGCAAAGAACAGCGAGAGAATCGACGGGATAATCGTCACCCTACCCAATTTCGGCGACGAAAAAGGCGTCGCAGAGACGATCAAGCGCTCCGGCCTCGATGTGCCGATCCTTATACACGCCGAGCCCGACACCCAGGCCAGAATGACTGCAGCCGACCGCCGCGACTCCTTCTGCGGCAAGATCAGCGTCTGCAACAATCTAAGACAGGCCGCCATCCCCTACACACTGACTGAATCACACACGGTCAAAGTCACATCCGGCGAATTCAAACAGGACCTGGACGAATTCGCTTCGATCTGCCAAATCATCAAAGGCCTGAAAAACGCCCGCTTCGGCGCCATCGGCGCCCGCACAGGTGCATTCAATACCGTCCGCTACAGCGAAAAAATCCTCGAACTCTCGGGTATCTCTGTCGAGACGATAGACCTGTCCGAAATCCTCGGAATGGTCGCCCGCCTTGCCGATAGCGACAGAAGCGTCAAAACAAAACTAAACGCCATCAAAAAATATGTCGCGACCAAATCAGTCCCCGCTGACTGTCTGCTGAAGATGGCCAAATTCGGCTATGTAATAGACCGATGGGTCAAAGAAAACGAGCTTAACGGCACCGCCATCCAGTGCTGGACGAGCCTCGAAGAATTCTTCGGAATAGTCCCCTGCGCCCTTATGAGCATGATGAGCGAGTCGCTGGTGCCCAGCGCCTGCGAAGTCGATATCACAGGACTCCTCGGAATGTATATTCTGCAATTAGCTTCCGGCACGCCCAGCGCACTTCTGGACTGGAACAACAACTTCGCCTCAGATCCGGACAAATGTGTTTTGTTCCACTGCTCCAACCTGCCCAAGTCCTTCTTCAAGAGCCCCAAGATGGACTATCAGGAGATCATCGCCGGCGCAGTCGGAAAAGACAACACGTACGGAACCGTAGTCGGGAGGATAGCTCCCGCCGAGGCCACCTTCTTGAGAACCACTACCGACGATGCATCGGGAATTATCAGCGCCTATGTGGGCCAGGGCCGGTTCACAAACGACAAGCTCGATACCTTCGGCGGCTACGGCGTAATGAAAATCCACAACCTCCAGGACCTTATGCAGTACGTCTGCAAAATGGGCTTCGAGCACCACGTCGCCGTCAACTTATCGCAAAAGGCCGACGCAATCACTGAAGCCCTCGGAAACTACTTGGCCTGGGACATCTACAGACACGAATAGAATTCCGACCTTTTTCACGCTATCCGCCTGGGCCCCATAGCGTTAGCTGCGCTCGGAGCCCTGCTTGGCTTTTCTGTTGATGGGTGTTCTCTTTTTGTCTATAATATGGCTGAAATGTGGAAGACCGTTGAGCGTAAAAGATAGCTGCGTCTGCAAAGTTCACGGTGGCGCCCGATGACCGAGGAAAAATGTAACATTCTATATACGATAGGCCACTCCAACCACAAGATAGATGATTTCATACATCTACTGAGACAGCATGGAGTTACCTGCGTTGCGGACGTGCGTTCGACCCCTTACAGTCGTTACTCCCCTCAGTTTAACCACGAACCGCTCGCTCTTGCCCTGCGAACCGCTGGGATTGAGTACACCTATTTGGGAGACAGACTTGGCGCCCGCCCGAGTAACGCTCACTGCTACAACGGAAATCATGTGAATCTCGAATCTGTAGCCCAAACGCAAGAATTCAAATCGGGACTTGGCCGTTTGATTGAAGCTGCCTCACAATACCGCCTCGCCCTGATGTGCGCGGAGAAAGAACCCCTCGAATGCCACAGGTGCATCCTAATATGCAGGCATCTCAAAGGCTGCAATCTTTGCATCAAGCACATCTTGGCAGATGGCAGTCTCGAAGATCACCAAGACAGCGAACGCAGACTGATCAAGATGCTCAAAATTGAGCCGACTCTTTTTGAACCCACCAAAACGGACGCTGATTTCATTCAGCAGGCCTATGACCGCCAGGCCCGCAAGATCTCTCACGACTCGAAATCAGAAACCTCGACAACAACACCTGATACGGTAAAACACTAAACCAAAAATGAAAACCACAATATTTACCATCGGCTTTGCCAAGAAAACCGCACCCGAGTTCTTCGCAATATTGAAAGAAGCTGGCGTAAGGACGGTGATTGACGTCCGTCTAAATAACGTATCCCAGTTAGCGGGTTTCACAAAAAAACAAGACATTGAGTATTTCTTACAGGAGATTGCAGGTATAGGGTACACCCACAGACCGGATTTCGCGCCAACGAGAGACATCCGCGACGCTTACAGGAAGAAAGACATTGATTGGAGCCGGTACGAGAGACAATTTCGCAAACTGCTGACTGAACGTCGGATTGAGGATGTTATTACGCAACAACTCGTGCACAAAGCGTGCTTCTTGTGCAGCGAGCCCGCACCCGAGAAGTGCCATCGAAGACTCGTGGCCGAATACCTCCGTGAGCACTGGGAGAATGTGGAGATAATTCATTTGTGAGGAGAGAATATGGCGAGGATTATATGTCTGGCAAATTCCTACAAGCACGGCGGACGTTGCATCGCAGGTATCGACACGCAAACCGGTAACTGGATACGCCCTGTTCCGGACACCAAGGACCGTGCAATCACTCCAACAATGATGGTGATTGACGGAAAACAACCGCAAATCCTCGATGTGATAGAAATTCCGCTTGAGGACTCCGGCCCCGATGAGGGATGTCAACCAGAGAATAGACTGTTGAAGCCGGG
The DNA here is from genome assembly GCA_964459805.1 of uncultured Pirellulales bacterium. Lineage (GTDB taxonomy): Bacteria > Planctomycetota > Phycisphaerae > Sedimentisphaerales > Anaerobacaceae > DAOVRL01. The sequence goes on along the minus strand of CAYWOD010000025.1, from coordinate 11,358 downwards.
GGCGTGGAACAAGATTGGCCGGATTACTCCGCAAGGCCTGTTAAAATATTGCGAAGATGACAGCGTGATTCTTCACACATATAAAGAGTATGTCTTGCCAGGTCTCTTCGCCGAAGCTCCCAGGAGCAAATGGAAATCCCTCCAGCTTGTCCACAACACCAACGTAAAATTCGTACCCCATGGATCCGACCCAAATAGGTGGCGTACTTACTTTCGCGACGGACGAGGCCGCCTCCTCGACCTGAAACTGACCGACCCAGTCATTTCAAACAGACTAAGCAATAACGAGAAGATCAGTTGTAATTGCATCTTGACGCTCAGCCTCGCTGCGCCGTGGAGTCCGGATGGAGCTCAACCTGAACGATGCTACAAACTGGTCGCAGGTGTGGTTGAGCTCTAAACCTGGGAAACCCTCCTCCCAAGACGCACTGGATGACCATATCGCCGGCTCGGCTCGCATCGCATACCGCCGGGTCGCACGCTGCCGGGTCACACGCTCAGACTTCGTTTGGACGTGCTTCTACCGCTCGCTGAAAACCGCCGGGTCGCACGCTCAGACTTGGTTTGGGTGCGCTTCTACCGCTCGCTGAAAAGCGCCGGGCCGCACGCTCAAACCTCGTTTGGGCGCGCTTCTACCGCTCGCTGAAAACCGCACGCGTCACAGACAATTCGCCAGCCCTGGCCGCCTATCCGCCGGAGCCACATCCTGCCAAAATGGCACGGGTGAAAAACCACACAAAAACCACAACTACTTGTCACTGCGCAACTTATGATTTCAACCCCTTCCGGCACGCTGTTTGCACTAATTGACCTTTGAGTATATCCATAGCCTGGATTTCGTCTGCTCGAAACGAAGGATTAGACAATGAAATTCGACAAATTCACATTGAAGGCCCAGGAGGCATTGGCGACCGCCCAGCAGATTGTGATGGCCAGATCGCATACGCTCCTCTCCCCTCTGCACCTGTTAAGCGCGCTGTGCGGCGACGAGACCGGCATCGCCGTTATGATCTTGAAAAAGATCGGCGCCAATATCTCGAGAGTCAACGAGATGACCGAAAGCGAGCTAAATCGCCTGCCCCAGGGCACCGCCTCCGCCGGCAACCAGCTTATGCCCGACCCGGCCCTTAGCCAAATCGTCCTCGACGCCCAGAACCAAGCCGACAAAATGGGCGACGACTACCTCAGCGTCGAGCACCTTTTGATCTCCTTGTCCTCAATACAAAGCGACGCCAAAGAAGTCCTGAGCCTCAACTCCGTAACCGGCGAGCAGATCGAAAACGCCCTGAAAGAGATTCGCGGCGGCGAAAAGGTCACAGACGAAAGCCCCGAAGCGAAGTATAAGGCCCTCGAGCGATTCGGCATCGACCTGCTCGATATGGCGCAAAAGGGAAAGCTCGACCCGGTCATCGGCAGAGACGAAGAGATTCGCCGGTGCATGCAGGTCCTCAATCGCCGAACCAAAAATAATCCCGTAATGATCGGCGAGCCCGGCGTCGGCAAAACCGCAATCGTCGAAGGCCTCGCCCAGCGCATAATCGCCGGCGACGTCCCCACCGGCCTCAAGAACAAAAGGATCATCGCTCTGGATATGGGCTCACTCATAGCCGGAACAAAATTCAGGGGCGAATTTGAGGACCGGCTAAAGGCCGTGCTAAAGGATGTGATCGCCGCAGAAGGGCAGATAATACTCTTCATCGATGAGCTGCACACCGTCGTCGGCGCAGGCAGGGCCGAAGGCGCCGTCGATGCAGGCAACCTGCTAAAGCCCTCACTCGCCCGCGGAGAACTGCGATGCATCGGCGCAACCACGATTGACGACTATCGAAAGTACGTCGAAAAAGACGCTGCCCTCGAGCGCCGCTTTCAGCCGATCCTGATCGACCCGCCCAGCCTCGAAGAAACCATCGCCATCCTCCGCGGCCTCAAAGACCGCTACGACACCCACCACGGCGTCCGTATAACCGATTCGGCCCTGGTCGCAGCCGCTACCCTCTCAAATCGCTACATAACCGACCGCTGGCTGCCGGATAAGGCAATAGATTTGATCGATGAGGCCGCCTCAAAGCTGCGAATCGAAAATGATTCACTCCCCGCCGAGCTCGACACCATTCGCAGAAAAATCGTCCAGCTTCAGATCGAACGAGAGGCATTAAAAAAGGAGACCGACGAAGCAAGTAAGGAACGCCTCAAAAATGCCGAAAAACAGTTGGCCGATCTGCAGGAGCAGGACAAGGAACTCACCACACGCTGGGAAAGCGAAAAAGGCGACATCGACCAGATAAAGGCGATCAAAGAGCAAATCGAAGAGGCCCATACCCACTTCGAGGACGCCCAGCGTAAAGGCGAGCTGGAGACGGCCGCACGCCTCAAATACGAGACAATAGCAAATCTTGAAAAGGAGCTTGAAGAAAAAGAGGCCGCTCTTGCCGAATCCGGCAACGGCAAGATTATCCGAAACGAAGTCACCGAAGAGCACATCGCCCAGGTCGTCTCCAAATGGACCCACATACCGGTCGCCAGATTACTCAGCGGCGAGCGTGAACGCCTGATGGAGATGGAAGAGCGCATCCGGCGGCGCGTCGTCGGTCAGGATGAAGCCGTTGCGGCGCTTTGCAACGCAGTTCGCAGAAGCCGCTCCGGGCTCGGCGACCCGGATCAGCCGATAGGGACACTCCTCTTCCTCGGCCCGACAGGCGTCGGCAAGACCGAGCTCTCCAAGGCCCTGGCCGACTTCCTCTTCAACGACCCCCATGCTATGGTCCGTGTCGATATGAGCGAGTTTATGGAGCAGCATTCGGTGGCCCGGCTCATCGGCGCACCGCCCGGCTACGTCGGCTATGAGGAAGGAGGCCGACTCACCGAAGCCGTCCGCCGCAAGCCCTACTCGGTAATCCTGCTCGACGAAATCGAAAAGGCCCACCCCGACGTCTTCAACTGCCTGCTCCAGGTCTTCGACGACGGCCGGCTGACCGATGGCAAGGGCCGAACGGTCGATTTCAAAAACACCGTCATCATTATGACAAGCAACATCGCAAGCCAGCAGATCCAGCAGCTCACCGAGGAATCCGGAGCCGACTGGGAAATCGAGGCACACGTCAAGGACGTGCTCAAGCAGGTCTTCAAGCCCGAATTCCTAAATCGCATCGACGAGATAATCGTCTTCCACATGCTCACCAAAGACCACCTCAACAAGATCGTGGACATCCAGCTCGGCTACCTCGCCGACCGCCTCAGGACCCGAAAGATCGAGCTTCAATTCACCGACAGCGCCCGCACCCAGATTATAGACGAAGGCTACGACCCCGCCTTCGGCGCCAGACCACTAAAGCGAACAATCCAGCAGCGACTCGAAAACCGCCTCGCCACCGAACTCCTCGCCGGAAAATTCACAGACGGAGACAAAATAAAAATCGACGCAAACGCACACAAATTCACTCTCGAAAAAGTGTAGTCAACCATTGTCATTGCGCCGAACAAAGTGACCTGGCGATCCCGATATTTAGCCCCGCGTTTCACGCGGGGTTCCCCTCGCTAAAACCGCCAATAGCGTCCGCATAAATAGATTTCCGCCTGAATCTCCTTAACTTCGGGCCCTAATTTGTGTATCCTATTACGCACAATGAAGAAGCTGCTTATCGCCACAACCATTCTGACTGCTGTTTGCTATGCTCTGGCACCGGCTATTGCGATCGGTAGGATGGGCTTTAGCCCATGTGAACAGACCGCAAAAGACGACCGTGCCCGCATTCGTATCACCAACTACACCACTGGCGCCACGATTCGCCACCCCGTCCCCCTAATTCGCGGCACTCTGGCCGACACTAAGGCGACTTCAGTCACCGTCATCAACACATCGTCCAGCCGAAGCACCCGCAAAATAGAGGGCCTCGCCCGCAAAGGCAGTTTCAAGGTCCTCACCGAGCTTGTCCCCGGCCCCAACAAGCTGATCATCCGCGCAGGCAAAGACGACCTCGCCCTGACACTGAACTATAAGCCGCAAAGCAATCCATACGTAGTCCGCGTGTTCTACCTGACCGACAAGACAGGCAGCACCGAATACCAGAGCCCCATTGAGAACGACCCCCAGAATTATCGCGACAAGCTCGCTACGGCGATGACCCTAATGCAGACCTTCACCGCCGAGCGGATGTACGACCTCGGCTTCGGCCGAGTAACATTCAATCTCGAACTCGACGAAAATGGCAAGGTCAAAGTCCACACCCTCAAGGCCGACGACGCAGCCGAACATTACCACAAAATGGACGGCCTGTCGCTCTGGAACTATGCCGCCCGCCTGATCCGGCGCAAGTGCCCCAACCGCAAGGCCAAAAACCTCGTCATCCCCGCCTTCACACGATTCGACCCCAACACAAACAAAACCTGCGCACACACAGCCTTAGGCGGCGGCTCACTCGCCCTCTTCGGAGGAGCCAACCTCTTCACCTGGCCGAGCAGCCTCGCCGATGCCCAAAAGACCTTCATGGACACAACGACCATCGACACAACCAAATTCTTCAGCGATTCGGTGGGAAGGCATACCTTCTGGGCCACCGCCTCCACAACCATCGGCGCGGCCCTGCACGAGCTGGGCCACACCTTCGGCCTGCCGCACAGTCGCCTCCCGCACGACATCATGACCCGAGGCTTCGACAGGTTCAATCGCGTATTCACCCTGATTGAGCCACCTCACGCCCGTCGAAAAAGACCCTACGAATTCAACGAAACCCAGGTTGCCCGCTGGGCCCCGCCCAGCGCCGTCTGGTTGAAGTTCAACCGCTGGTTCGCGCTGGATGAAAAAGACTTTAGCGAACAGAACAAAACCGTCGTCACCCTTGACGAGAACTCCCGTACCATCCGCGTCTCATCGGATAACGGCATCGGCGCGATAATCCTCGCCGGCAAAAGCGGCGCCGAAGCCCACATCCCCATCGACTACAACGACTCCCCGCCACGCAAGGTAAGTATCTCCATAGCCGAATTTGAAAAGCACCTAAACGCCGAGAAAGCCCAAATAAGGATCATCGATGCCCACGGACTGACAAAGATCGTCCCTGCCGCAGACCTGATCGCCCGTTCCTTCGTGCGATCCTGGCGGTTCGCCTCTGTCACCGCCCCCTGGAACGACCGGAAAAGCTTCGTGCCCGTTGACCAAGAAAAGCTCCAGGCCATCGCAGCCTCCGCAGCCTCAGCCAAGCTCTCAAAGTCCGAAACCAATTACGTGGATTTCATCCCCCACTTCACCGACCGCCCGCGAGAGAACATCGCCGCCTACGTCGTCCGAACCTTCACTAACGACAAACACCGCGACATACGAATCTTCACCGGCAGCGACGATGCCCTCAGACTGTGGCTCAACGGCAAGCTAATCACCGAAGCCCTGGCCCTGCGAAGTGCCGTTGCCGACACCGAATCCAACACCGCCAGGCTCATCCCCGGAGAAAACACTCTCATCGCAGAAGTCTCGCAGGCAGGCGGAGGCTGGGGCCTCTATCTCCGCATCGCCGACAAAAACGGCAGCGACCTCGTCCTGACAGAAGACGGCAAAATCACCGAACTACCTGCCTCGCAAACGCAGGGAAAATAACCTCAACAACGGCTACTCTCTGGCAGAAGGTTTCCGGATCTGTCATTAGGAGCCCCGATTTATCGGGGCGTGGCAATCTCGAACCTCCACCAGATGCGGAAACACGAATTACCCTGCGCTCTGCTTGTTGCCAAATCCCTCCCATGCGTGTATCCTTGAGCTTTCGATAATGACCTTTTCCCAAAAAGGATGCGTTATGGGTATCAGAGCCGCCCTGAAATCTAAGCAGGCCAAACAGATAACGACCGCCATTATACTACTGCTTAACATCGCGCTGTGGGTTGTCCCGAGCAACGTCGCTTATCTAATTGCCCAGAACAGACACGTCCTTCTGGGTCGATACAGTGTCGATCACCTCACAGCCCTTTTTTTCCTGATTCCGATCAGCGCTATGGCGTTATATTTGACGTGGTCCAACGAAAAAAACGAGAAGGAGCACAGGTTCAAGGTGGTCGCCATAACTGTCTCCGTCATTGTCTCGCTCATCGTTATGGATATTGTCGCACGCCTCATGCTGCCGAAACGATACGTCACCGAACAGACCTACTTCCACCGCCCCCCCAACACCGTTAAAAGCGGAACCTCGAAAGATGTCCCCGAAGAGGCCTTCCTCTACCCCAGAACACCGCCCGGCTATCCGGACATCGACTACACCCTCACCGTTGACAAAAGGGGCTTTCGCAACAAAACCGACCTCGAAGAATACGACGTAGTAATCCTCGGCGATTCGTTCGCCGAAGGCTCCAAAGTAACCGACGAAGACGCCTGGCCCGCCCTGCTCGCGCAAAAAAGCAAGCTCGCGGTCTATAACCTCGGCATGTCAGCCGGACACCCCGGCACATATTTGGAAACCCTAAAGAAATTCGCACCCGAACTCTCGCCGGAAACCATCGTCTGCCTGCTCTACGAGGGAAACGACTTCCGCGATTCAAACTACCGCAAAAAGGACACTCTCGGCGAGAAACTGGAGAACGCTTTCAAGGAATCACCCATTCGTAACGCCCTCAAGAACGCCCTGATCCGCTGCTTCGGCTCAACAACCGCCAACCACCCGCCAGCCGAAACAAAAGCCCATCCCAACGCTGCCGGCGAAAACCCGGCTCCTAACCCGACGGTCCAGTCAAAGAGCCCACTTTCCTGGCTGCCCGTCACCTTGCCCGACGGCCCCGACGGCAAATATTACACCTTCAAAATCAAAAGACTCCTGGAGCATTTTCTCACAAAGAAGGCCTTTCTAAGTTCAAAAGGCGCCAAGAAAACCTTTGACGCCCTGCGCCAAATCAAGGAAATATGCAGCGAAAAGAATATCCGCCTTATAATTGCTTACGCCCCCGACAAACCACACGTTTTGCTGCCGCTGATCACCGAAATAGTCTCGCCCGAGCAACTGCACGCCTTTATGGCACTCAAGGAAAGAAAACTACCACCAGCCGACAAATTGCTGGACACTCTCCTCCCACGCCTCAACGTTCAGGAATCCGCCTTCCGGGACTTCTGCCGCGAAGAATCAATCGAATTCCTCAGCCTCACCCAACCGCTCCGCCGGACCATAGCCGAAGGTTCCCAGGCCTATTTCACTTATGACCAGCACTGGACACCCATCGGCCACGAAGTCGTCGCCGACGCCATATCCCGATATATGCAAAGCGCCGGCGAACCATAAAAAGAGCAAATGCTAATTGGCTGTATCATTTAAGGACACATACGATGAATCAACGTAGAACGATTTCGATAACTGTTTTGACGTGCGCTTTTGCGCTCTTCGGTTCCTGTGCCCAATTGACGGTGACAGACACCGCCAAGCGTACCGAAACTGCCGACTCGGCAAGCCTCAAAGCCATATTCGCCGATCCGCCCCGCCAATACAGTTCCGCCCCGCTCTGGGTCTGGAACGATATGCTCACCGAAGAGCAAATCCGCAGCACGATGCGCGACCTCGCCGCCCAGAAAGTAAAGCAGGTCTTCGTACATCCGCGACCGGGCCTGATGACGCCCTACCTCTCGGACGACTGGTTCCGGCTCTGGAAGGTCGCTTTGAAAGAGGCCGAACGGCTCGATATGAACGTATGGATCTATGACGAAAACTCCTACCCATCGGGCTTCGCCGGCGGACTCGTCCCCGACGCAATGCCCGAATCCCGCGGCCGCGGGCTGCACTTTGCCCAGGTCAAGCAGCCGGGCAAGCCCGGCGACGACACCCTGGCCGTCTATCGTCTGACCGACGACGGCTTCGAGAACGTTACCGAAAACGCCAAGGCCGGTCATTCGCTGCCCGAGGGGCGATACCTCGTCGCCTCGATCCGGCTGGCGCCGACCGGAGCCTGGTTCGGCGGCAAATCTTACGTCGACCTGCTGCACCCCGGCGTAACTGAGAAATTCATCGAAATCACTTTCGAGGCATATCGCCGAGAGCTCGGCGAACATTTCGGCAAGCGCCTGCCGGGCATCTTCACCGACGAGCCCCACTTGACCCCCGCCGGTGGAATCCACTGGTCGCCGAGCCTGCCCAGCGACTTCAAAAAACGCTGGGGATACGACCTGACCGACCACCTGCCCAGCCTGGTCCGGCCGCTGGGCGACTACAAAAAAGTCCGCCATAACTATTACCAGCTTCTGCTCGAGCTGTTCATCGACCGCTGGGCAAAGCCGTGTTATGAGTATTGCGAGAAGCACAACCTCGAATTCACCGGCCACTATTGGGAGCACGGCTGGCCGGGCGCCGGCCACGGGGGCGACAACATGGCCATGTACGCCTGGCACCAGCGTCCCGCCATCGATACGCTTATGAATCAGTACCGCGAAGATACCCACGCTCAGTTCGGCAACGTCCGCGCCGTCCTGGAGCTCGCCAGCGTCGCCAACCAGCTCGGCCGAAGACGGACCTTGTGCGAAGCATACGGCGCCGGCGGCTGGGACCTGCGATTCGAAGATATGAAACGAATCGGCGACTGGCTTTACGTCCTCGGCGTCAATACCCTCGACGAGCACCTCTCATACATCACAATCCGCGGCGCCCGAAAACGCGACCACCCCCAATCCTTCTCGTACCACGAGCCTTGGTGGCAGGATTACCACATTATGGCCTCCTATTTCACCCGGCTCTCGGCCGCACTCTCGGCGGGCGAGCAGGTCAACTCCATACTGCTCATCGAGCCGACAACCACCACCTGGATGTACCAGTCCGATGCCGGCCATCTCAACAAAATCGGAAACGAATTCCAGAGACTGGTCACCGACCTCGCAAAAGCACAGGTCGAGTTCGACCTCGGATGCGAAGACATCATCGCTCGCCACGGCTCAATCCAGGACCGGCTATTCAAGATAGGCCAACGCGCATACAAAACCGTTGTCCTGCCCCCGCTAACCGAAAACCTCAACACCAAAACGATGGACCTGCTTGCCTCCTATGCCAAAGCCGGCGGCAAAGTCCTCTGCTGCAGCGGACCCCCGACCCTCATCGACGGCCAACCTTCGGATCGTGCCAAAAAAGCATCGCAAAATCCATCCTGGCAGCAGATAGACAAGGCCGACCTCGTCCGAACGCTGTTCACCAGCTCCAATGACACCTTCGCAGTCCGACCCGACCGCAGCCAAACAGGCACCCTCTTCCACCACCGGCGCAGACTAAGAGACGGCGAACTACTTTTCCTCACGAACACCAGTATCGACTCACCCTCCTCGGGCGTCATCGAATCGCGCGCTCGTAGCATTGAAGAGTGGAGCCTCGAAACCGGCAGCATCTCGCCATATTCATTCGCCGAGAATGACACCGGCGTCAAAAGCGAGTTCGAGCTGGCGCCGTGCGGAAGCCTGCTGCTCTTCCTCTCCAACAAGCCCGGCATAGTCGCCCCCAAAGATGCCCGGAAGGCCGCAACAATCCCGGCAATTGGCAAGCCGACCATCAAGCACATCGCCCCCGACGGCCTGACCCTCGACTATGTCGATATCACCGCCGCCGGCGAAACCAAAAAGAACATCTACTTCTACCGCGCAAACCAGCTCGCCTTCCAGAAAAACGGTATGGACCGCAACCCCTGGGACAGCGCCGTCCAGTTTCGCGACGAGCTAATCACAAAGAATTTCCCGCCCGATAGCGGCTTCGAAGCAACCTACAAATTCACAATAGAAGGCGAAGTCCCCAAACCCCTCCACATCGTCATCGAACGCCCCGACCTCTACACAATCACCTGCAACGGCACACCCGTCTCAGCCAAAAAGGGCGCCTGGTGGCTCGACAAGGCCTTCGGAAGAATCGACATCACCTCGGCCACAAAAGTCGGCGAAAACGTCGTCAAAATCAAGGCCTCCCCAATGACAATCTACCACGAGCTCGAGCCGGCTTATGTGCTCGGCGACTTCACGCTCAAGGCCGCCGATTCCGGCTTTGTCATCGCACCCGATGTGCCGCTGCAATTGGGGCCCTGGAACAAACAGGCCCATCCATTCTACGCTGCCGGCGTCTCATACAAACAGAAATTCAACATCACCAAGCCCGCCAGCAAATACTACGTCCGCCTGCCCGACTGGTACGGCAGCGTCGCCCGCGTCTCCGTCAACGGCAAACCCGCCGGCCACATCTACCACCAACCCTATCAGTGCGACGTCACCGAATCAATCAGAAAGGGCACAAATACCATCGAAATCGTGGTCATCGGAACCTTGAAAAACACCCTCGGCCCCCACCACGGCAATCCGCCCCTGGGCTCGGCCTGGCCCTCAATGTTCCACCGCGGCCCAGAAACCGGCCCGCCCCCCGGCGAGAAGTACCACAACGTCGCCTACGGCCTGTTCAAACCATTCGAACTCTATAACCGCTGATTGGGGCCGCGCAAAACGCCCTGAAAAATAATATCGACAAAGGCCCCCGCCGCCTCAAAGGTTCATCGGTATCCCGCGGTCTCTGAGGTATTCTTTAATTTGTTTGATGGTGTAATTCTCGAAGTGCGTGATCGAAGCCATCAGCACCGCATCGGCCCCGCCTTGGACAATCGCATCGTAGAGGTGTTCGAGCGTGCCCGCCCCGCCCGATGCGATTACCGGGATATTGACCGCATCGGTCACCGCCTTGTTCAGCTCGTTATCGTAGCCTGCCCTGGTCCCGTCGGCGTCCATACTCGTCAGCAGTATCTCGCCCGCCCCCAATTCTGCGCCTCTAACCGCCCATTCGACAACATCAATATCCGTCGGCTCGGTCCCGGCCTTGACGCATACCTGCCATCTGCCCGCCCGATCCTTCGACCGCCGAGCGTCGATAGCAAGCACCACGCACTGATTGCCGAAACGCCGAGCCGCCTCGCCAAGCACATCCGGATTCCCTACCGCCGCAGTATTTACCGAGACCTTCTCGGCCCCGCTCCGCAAAAGCGTATCAATCTGCTCGACCGTCTGGATGCCACCGCCAACGGTAAACGGAATAAAAACATTTTCCGCAACCTTTTCCACAAGCTCCACAATCGTCTCGCGCGAGCGAATAGTGGCCGTGATATCCAGAAACACCAATTCATCCGCCCCCTCGTCGCTGTACCGCGCGCCAAGCTCAACCGGCTCCCCCGCATCCTGAAGATTAAGAAAATTAACACCCTTAACCACCCGGTTATCTTTAACATCCAAACACGGAATAATCCTTCTCGTCAGCATAGCTTCATATCTCGTGCTAATTACTGGTTAATCTCTTTGTGCTTTTTGTAATACTATCCGTCAACTTCTTGTTTTTTTGCACGTATTTTGTAGTGAGTAATCGTAAGCTCTTTATTCTTAATGTGTTATGGCGT
>CAYWOD010000024.1:0-24875 GCA_964459805.1 uncultured Pirellulales bacterium | reverse complement strand
AATGACGTCCGAGGCGAACAGCAATAACAGCAATAAGAAGAAGAAGCTGGGCCAATTGCTCTGTGAGAGGTCGTATTTGGATGATTCCGGCCTGCAGACGGCCCTGGCCGAGCAGGCAATGAAGCATCGGCAGTTGGGCCAAATCCTGCTCGACCTGGGCTACATAACGCAGGCCCAGTTAAATGAAGCACTTGCGCTGCAGGTTGGAATTGAGAGGGTCGATCTCAGCGAACTTTCTGTGAGTAGTGATATCATCGGCCTTGTACCCGCTGATCTGGTCAGCAAGTACAATATTCTGCCGTTGCGCCGCGAAGACAGTAGCTTGTCCATCGCAATGACCGATCCGTTCAGGCCTCAGGTTATCGAGGATTTACGGCTGGTAACGGGGTGCTCTGTGGAACGTTACTACGCCGACCCCACGGAGATGGAGCACGCCATAATGCGCTTTTACGGCAGCAATGTCGCAAGAATGCTCGACAACCTTGTGCCTGCCGACCAGCGGGCGGCCGATGATGAGCTTGAAAACGGGGATTATTCGCCCGCCAAGCTGCACGAGCTCGCTCGCGAGCCGTCGTTGGTAAACCTCGTCAATTTGGTAATCCTCGAGGCAATCGAGGCCCGCGCAAGTGATATTCACATCGAGCCGTTTGAGCACGAAGTCAAGATTAAGTACAGAATCGACGGCATGCTTATCGAAAAGACACCATCTTCAAAGCGGCTGCAGGCCGCTATCATCTCGCGAATCAAGATTATGGCCGATCTGAACATTGCCGAGCGATTTGTCCCGCAGGACGGCCATATCGAGTTTACGGGCAAGAATGGCAGGGTCGATATTCGTGTCTCCACTATTCCGACCGTGTTCGGCGAATCTGTCGAGCTCAGGCTCTTAGACAGAACCGCGTCAATGATAGACCTCGCTGATTTGGGGATGAACCCCACGTCGCTGAAGGGCTTTGCCAAATGCCTTGGGAAAACCCACGGCCTTGTTCTTGTGACCGGGCCGACAGGCTGTGGCAAGACAACAACGCTTTACGCCGCATTGAATAAGATATATTCGCCCGCCGTCAAAATGATAACGATTGAGGACCCTGTCGAATATCAGTTGGACGGTATCAACCAGATGCCGGTCAATCCCAAGAGAGGGCTGACCTTTGCCACGGGTCTAAGGCATATCCTCCGGCACGACCCGGACATCGTAATGGTCGGAGAAATCCGCGACCGGGAGACCGCCAATATAGCCATTCGCGCTGCGTTGACCGGGCACCTTGTCTTCTCCACGCTCCATACTAACGACGCACCGGGGGCCATTACAAGGTTGATTGATATGGGTGTCGAGCCGTTTCTCTTGGCCAGCTCGCTCGAAGCTGTGATGGCGCAGAGGCTCGTCCGCACCATTTGTCCCCTCTGCAAGGAGTCGTACAAACCCGACGAGAACCTCATCAAGAACCTCAATGGCTCCATAGCTATCGACGCAGGGACGAAGTTCTATCACGGCGCCGGTTGTAATGAGTGCGGCCAGACCGGCATGAGCGGGAGGGTCGGCATATTCGAGATGCTCAGAATAACCGGCACGCTCCGCGAGCTTATTGCATCAAGACCAACCACGGAGGCGATCATAAAGGCGGCGCCGGCGGATCACGTGAGCATGGTGCACGATGGTATCGGGAAAGTGCTTGATGGCATCACGACGCCTGAGGAGGTCTTCAGGGTCGCGAGGACTATCACTGAGGAAGAGTAATAGAAGAACGATCGAAGGCGATAAACGTGTAATCATGGCGTGAAGTTCGAGAGTTTTCACTGTTGATTCGCCGTTTCCTTCTTGTAGCATAAAGTTGTTGGTTTCTTATGTGGGATTGAATTTTGGGGCAGTTTGCATATAAGGCGGTTGACAAAGGCGGCGGGCACGTCACAGGCACAATAGAGGCGGCTGACCGCAGAAGTGCGGTTGTGGCATTGACTGAGAAAGGGCATTTTGTAACGGAGGTGGCCGAAAAGGCCAGAACCTCGGCAGTCGAAGAGGAGCAAAAGGCCACACTGAATCTGGAGAGATTCTTGAAATTCGGCTCGCGCAAAGTCAGCACCAAGGATGTTCTGGCTATGACCACCCAGCTTAGCACTGCCTTGCGGGCGGGCCTGCCGATGCTCAACGGCCTTGAGCTGATTCTCGAGCAGCAGCACAAGATCGGAATGAGGGAAATGCTCAGCGATCTCGTTCAGGCGGTTAGATCGGGCCAGTCGCTCTCGGATGCTATGGCCGAACATGAAGAGGTCTTCAGCCCCCTGTATCTCTCAATGATAAGGGTCGGAGAAACCGGTGGAATCCTCGATGAAACCACCGCTCAGTTGGCGGGCATTTTGACCAGAGACGAAAAGATAAAGACGAGTATGAAAAACGCCTCGGCCTATCCTATTTTTGTTCTGGGCCTCGGATTGGTCTCGGTAGTTATCATATTAACGTTGATATTGCCGAACATAATAGAAACGTTAGGCGCCGACATGCCTGCACTGCCCTGGCCGACAAGGTTGTTGATGGGCTTAAGTGCCTTTTTAACGGTCTTGTTTACAAAGGTTTACGGCTGGTTTGCTATTGTTCTGATTGTCGCCGGACTCTATCACCTGATAAAATGGAGAAAAACCAGGGGCAGACTCCAATGGGACACCTTCAAGCTTCGAATACCGATCCTCGGTTCGGTTTTGCGCACCATAGCGGTCGGCAGGTTCGCAAGGACACTCGGAGCACTGACCAAAGGCGGTGTTACTATCCTGGAGGCCCTTGGTGTTGTGCGTGATACGCTTGGTAATGAATTATTGGGCAGAGAAATCGATGCCGTCGCTGAGAAGGTCAAACATGGTGAGTCGCTGGCCGAGCCTTTGAGCGAGTCGGGATATTTCCCGCCCCTGCTCGTGCAGATTACCTCCATCGGTGAGCAGACGGGCAAGCTCGATGAGTTGCTGCTCAACGCCGCCGATACTTTCGACACAGAGGCTGACTCGGCCATAAGCAGGTTCATGGCCATTTTCCCGGCCCTTTTAATACTGCTGCTGGCTGTGGTGATCGGTTTTATAATAGTGGCGACCTTGCTGCCAATACTCGTAATGCAGCTCGGCGCAGGGGGGCTTTAGCGAACTTCAAGGGCAAAAGTGAAAAAAACGCAATAGCAAAGTATGTCCCGCACCAATTGGGTCTTAGGCTCACGCCGAATTGGTGCCCGAAAAGAGTCGTGAGTATTGAACTTTTTGTCAGGAAAGGTGGCCAAATGAAGCGCGAAAAGCACAGAAGAAAGGCATTTACGCTCATCGAATTGCTCGTGGTAATTGTGATCTTATCGATGCTTGCTGCATTTGCGGCTCCTAAATTCTATCATTACATAGGTAAGTCCAAGATGGACCTGGCAAAGCCCAGGTTGGCACTTGTCGAGGACGCTCTTGAGAGATTTGCTATTGATTGTGGCCGATACCCCGATGACTCCGAGGGGCTTGAAGTGCTGCTTGTGATGCCTGACGACCTTGAAGGAAGGTGGAACGGGCCTTACCTCAAGAGGAGCCTCCTGCTTGACCCTTGGGAGAACCCGATAATCTATATCGCCGAGGGTGAGATTAATCCCGGAAGCTACGATTTGGTAAGCCTGGGAGCCGACGGGGAGGACGGCGGCGAAGGTCCTAATGAAGATGTAGTCAACGATTAGAGTAATTGGAAACCGTGGAAAAGACAAGGCCGGACATAATGGTGGAATTCCCGTGTGCCCTGCGCCGCAGATACGGCTTTACGCTTATCGAGCTGCTCGTAGTCGTGGCCATCATTGCCGTTGCCGGCAGCGCCGGTATAGGTTTGTATGCCGGGACATTCAGAAGGTTGCAGGTGGAGAAAGTTGCCCGGAACTTCCTGCTTACGGCCAAGTACGGGCGGATTATGGCGATTGAGAAACAGAGGCAATACGAAATACAACTGGAGGAGGAAAACGGCGGTTTTTGCCTGGCTACCCTCGAATGGAATGACGCCACCGAGCAGGTCGAGCAGACAGTAGTGAAAGATTATTATTGCAAGCCCGTCCAATTTGAAGGCTTCATAAGGTTCGAGGATATTCAAATTATGCCGACCGGCGCCGAAGAGACCGGCGATGAAGAGAAGCAGGCAATCGTCTTTTCGCCGGACGGCACTGCCCAGACGGCCGTTATCCAGATCGGCGACGGCAGAACCCATTACACCATCAGTATCAGTGCAGCAACAGGCAAGGCGAAGATACATTTTGGCGAGCTTGAAAACGCAGAAATTGGAACTATTGATTTGGACGCGGAATAATGACGGCCCGGTGGACGACTAAGAACAGGGGTTTTAGTCTGGTTGAGACAATTGTCGCCAGCGTTATCCTTTCGGCAACCGTCCTGGTTATCGTGGCGACCAGTACGAAGTGTATAAGCACAACAAGGCTCAACAGGCAGTATGAGACGGCCGCATCGTTAATCGAGAAACAGCTTACCTTGATTGACTTTATCGGTATCGATGATTTCATTGACGTCGGAACGCTGGATGGCGACGTCACAGAGCTTGAGCCCGGCTATCATTGGGAAGTTGAAACTGAATACCAGGAGATTGATAGTCTCTACATAGTAACGATAACAGTCAGTTGGCTTGACCGCAATCGTCCGTACAACCTTGTGGTAGATACGATGTTCAACGGTGTGAGCGCCTACGTTGAAACTGAGACTGATAGCGCCGATGAATCTGGCGCCGGAGCCGGCGGTGGCGATGCTGGTGGCGGTGCGAGGTAGAAGTGATTTGAAGAAGACGTATTTGAAAAAAACCGGATTTACTTTGGTCGAAGTTGTGGTGGCCACGACCATAGGCACATTTATTGCCGTAGTAGCGGTCGGCGCCCTAAAGGCCGTAACTGCCGGCGCCAAGATGGTCGAGGCTAATATCAACACCGCCGCCGAGGTGAGATTTGCCGCGAAGACTATCAGGCGCGATCTCGTCAATATGTACCGCCCGAGCAACACAAGAGACACAAAGTTCATCGCAATAGCAGATGACTCAGGGACGGCCACCAGTAGTTATCTCGTTTTTTATACAGTTAACAGGACAAAGGCCAGGGCGCTGGAGCCGGAAGGTGACGTGTACGAGGTTGAATATTTCCTTATGGTAGATGAAGAAAAATCAGTGCTGATGAGACGACTCTGGCCCAATCCCAACGACGATCTCGAGCCGGGCGGAATTCTGACCGTAATCGCTGAAGATATCGAGGTCTTCGAGGCCAGATACTTTGACGGTGAGGAATGGACCTATGAGTGGCCGGAGGAGATGCAAACTCTGCCCCTGCTCGTCGAGCTAAACATAGTCGCCAGACAAACCGGTCCAGGCCAGCCGGTTATGGAAACACTTTACGTGAATTTGGTCAGGTCCGTGGGCACTATGCTTGATGAAGAGGAGGATGAAGGCGAAGAAGAAAGCGGCTAAGCCGCCGGCGTCACCGGTAATATCGGCGCCGCCTCGGAAAACATGAAATTGGCGAAGAGAATGAAGAAATACATCAGCAAAGAAGGGCTTGTTCTTGTAGCTGTGCTGTGGCTTAAGGTCATCCTTATAGCCATCGTGGCAGTTGTCTCGCAGAACAGCCGGCTTGACTTCAAGGTCCGCGCTCTCGGCACCGAAGAGCTCCGCTGCAGGTGGGCCAGCCGCGCGGGCGTGGAGAAAGCTGTTGCAATTCTCAACGAGGACACTAAGGAAAGTGACAGCCTGATCGATCTCTGGAGTGATAACGACGAGGACCTCAACGATATTGACCTGGAGCGGTGCCGGTTCACCGTGCGCGTTATTGATGAAGCGAGCAAACTCAATATCAACACGGCAACCAAGAACCAGCTGCTTGAGCTGCCCAATATGCTCGAAGATGTTGCCGATGCGATAATCGACTGGCGTGACAACAACGATTCGGTGAGCGGCCTCGGCGTTGAGGGCGAGTACTATGAGACTCTGACATACGGTTATAGGATTCGCAACGGGCCTTTCAGGACCCTGCGCGAGCTCTTGCTGGTCAGGGGCGTCACGGAAGAGCTGTTTTATGGGGAGGATACGAACTTCAACGGCATCCTGGACTACAACGAGAGAGACGGTGACGAAAGTCCCCCGGCAGATGACGGAGACGATGAGATGGATCTCGGATGGTTCGCCTACCTGACGTGCTACTCCTACGATAACAACACAGATGCCGAGGGCAACGCGAGAATCAATATAAATCAGGGCAATGAGAGACAGTTGCAAAGCTCCCTGGAGATAAATGCGTCTCATGCCAAATGGATTGTTGAGAACCGAAATCATGATAGTATTGCTGATTTGATAAACAGTAACAGTCCTGAAGAGCCGGGAGGCGGCTCGTCCGGCAATCCCAATGCCTCCGAAGCCATAGATTTGCAGACGTTTGCCGAGATAGCAGACAAAATAACGGTTAGTAACAACAACAAAACCGAGGGAAAGGTAAACATCAACACGGCCTCGGAGTTTGTCCTGGCGGCTTTGTTGGGCGGTGGCGACTCCGCTACCCAGCTTGCCGAGGAAATAGTCGGGTACAGAGAAGAGCAGTTATACGGGATGGAAAGCATCGCCGAGATAATGCAGTTTGGGAGGGTAAGCGTGGATACTTTCAAAAACATTGCCGACTTGATTACCACCCGGTCCGACGTCTATACCATTCGCTGTTTTGGAACCGCCGACAGAGCCCGAGGTGACGGATTGACCCTGCAGAGCGAAACCGTGGTGGACAGAAGTTCCACGCCTTATGAGATACTCTACTGGTATCAGGGAGCAAACAAGTGATGAGTGATAACGTTATTGATACAGTGAAACGGCAGTCAGTCATTGCGATAGCACAGGCCGACAGCAGGCTCAAGGCCGTTGAGCTTCAAAGACAGGCCGCAGCCCTTGAAGTCCTCTGGGCCAAGACCAGCAAAGATAGCGGCGAGGACTGGCCGCAGTTCGCCGCCGAATGCGGGCTGGCGCCCGGGAATATTGAGCAGGCAGAGGGTGACGGACATAGGAAGGTTGTTGCCGGATTTGGATCGGAAGGTGTGGTCTTTTACCGCCTCGACGTACCTGCAGGCCCGGCAACAGAGACTGAGTCCATAGTCAAACTCCAGGCTGAGAGTCGTCTGCCGCTGCCCGCTGAGCAAATGGAGATCGCTTGGCGCGCCGGGCAGACGAGAAACGGGCAAATGGCCGTTACAATGGCTGCGGCGAGAAAGGAAACTCTGCGGGACTTTGTCGAAAATGTCCGAGCCGTCATGCCGGCAAGAATAATGTTGGACTGTGAGGGAATAGTAAAGGCCTGGAAGACCTTCTTTGGCGGAGACCAACGGGTTGTTGTGATTGTCAGCGCCTCGGCGAGAAATTCGCACGTGTGCCTGGCCGAAGACGGTCGATTGAGCAATGCCGTTGTCCTGGATATGGGAACGGAGGATTTCTCCGGAGCGGGACATTTGGCGGGGCAAACCGAGGCCACCGAAAGATTTGTCCGGGATACGAAAAGCGTGTTGGATTTGTTCGGTTATGCCGACCCGGCGGAGCTGCCGCTTGTTGTGCTTTCAGATGGCTGCGATGCAATACAGGCGATGGTTACGGTGCTTGAATCCGCCGGATTGAACGCGAGAGTTGCTCTGCCGGAAGTTGCGGAATTGACTGCGAACAGCGAGCTTGACGCTGAGGGCATCTACGAGTATCGAGTGCCGATAGGCATCGGGCTGGTGGCGCTTGAACCGCGAGCCGATGACCTCAATATATTCGAGCACTTGTACAGCCCCGTCGAAGAGCGGGCGAAAAAGCCTTGGCTGTATTCGCCGAAGGCCGCCTGTGCCGTTGCGGTGGTAATGCTGGCGGTGCTGGCTCTCGTTTCCTACGCCGTGGATCTGGCCACTCCCGGTGCGATGGACAAGCGCCTCAAGGCCGCCCTTTCCGATAGCGATATGAAGCAGCTTATGGACCGGCAAAGCCTCAGAAAGACCATTGCCGCAGAAAGACCGGATATCCTGCAGATCATAGAGATCATAAATGAAAGTGGGCAGGGGGGCATAAAGCTCGACGGTGTGAACTTTAAGAAGGGTACGCCGGCAAGCATCACCGGAGAAGCGCCGGGAAACGACCAGCTTTACAAGTTTGAAGAGACCCTCAATAAGAACAAGTACATTAGCGATGCCAAGATTCAAAACCCCTCTATGGATGCCAAGAGCAAGAAAATCAGGTTTACCGTAACCTTTAAGTACAAGAATTTCAGCGAAAAGAAAACGCGAACATCAAGATAGATTGGCGAGACTGCAATGCAAAAATCAAGCGAAAAAGATATACGGGCCCTAAAGTTCGGCGGTATCGGTGCTGTTGTCATTTTGGTATTTATCTTTGGGACTATGTGGCTTGAGCACTGGTCGAAAGTCAGAGGGGAGATTCGCCGGAAAGAGGCCGAATTGGACGTTATCGACGTGGCCAAGGCCAAGCAGGCCGGCTGGATGTCAATTGTGCCCGTTTTTGAGATGCCCAAGAAAGAAGAAGCGCAAAAGGTGCTGTTCAGAAATAAGTTTAACGAGCAGTTAAAGAAGGCCGGAATAAAGAGTCAGCCATTGAAAGTTGTGCCCACCGGAAAAACGCTCCAGAAGGGCTACAGGTTGTTGAATGTGCAGTGCACCGCAAAATGCAAATTCACACAGGCCCTGGACTTGTTGGCCAGACTCAATGAGAACCCGTACCTGGTTGGCGTAGAGGAGTTCAAAATCAAATGCAACAAGAGCAAGCCGCAGGAGGTGGACCTGAATTTGACGGTCTCAACCGCGGTGCTTCTTAGGTAGGCAGCCCGTTGACGGCGAAAGGAGTGTTTGGAAAGGTGGCAACATAGTGTATGAATTCTGATTATCTCAAAAACAAGAGGCAGGCTATCCCAGTGGTGCTGCTCGGCGTTTCAGTCCTTTTAGGAGTTCTGACTCTGGTTAAGGTGGCGGGCTTCTTTGTCACCTCAGCCAGGGCGCAGAGCCTGGTCAAAAAGGCGGTCGCGCAGAACAGGATGGACCCCAACGATGTGGCCGAGCATCTGGCCGAAGCAAAAGCGATCGCTGATGGCCTCAAGAAAAAGAACCTCTTTGCGCCCCCTGAGCCGAAGCGCAACCCTGTGAGTGTCGTATCAGGCATATTAGGCGATGAGGCCCTGATAAACGGCAAATGGTATAAAGCAGGGGACAGCGTGGGTGATGCCAAAGTGGTGGCCATTGAGCCTACGCGGGTCAGAATCGAATGGGACGCCAAGGAAGAAACCTTCGCTCCCATTAGTGCTGCAAGCAGCGATGGCATAAGGACAACACATCCAAGAGGATGGCCGGTGAATTATGAGAGAGAAAGGCAAAAAAAGATGGCAGCCGGCCACAAATATCCAAAGGCGAAACCAAGCGTTACATTGGCTGAAAAAAAGCAGCTTGTCCGGACGGTAGCGACCCTGTCTGAGAAACTGAGAGCAAAATCGGTGAAGGAGAGAAAGAAGGCTTTGGAAGAACAGAAACAATACGTTAAAAAGCTGTCGAACAGTATGCGAAAGAAAGAACAGCAACAGCTTAAAATGGTGAAGCAGGCGGGCGTGAAAAAAGGACGACAGACAAAGTGAAAGCGTGATGGTGTAAATGTTTGTTGGATAAGAAAGGTATATTATGAAGCTTGATTACCTAAAAGAAAAGGGGCATTTGGTTCCGTTCGCACTACTCGGCGTCTCAGTTTTCTTGGCGGTTTTGACCATGTATAAAGTGGTGGATTTCTTTGTGACCTCCGCCAGGGCTGGCAGCGTCGTTAGAAAAGCGGTTGCACAGAACAAGTCGGATGGCGAGGACGTTGAAAAACACTTGGCCAAAGCCAAAGCAATGGTGGACGAGCTCAAGATGAGAAATCTATTTGTCCCGCGTCCGCCGAGGCGCAACCCTGTAAGTGTTGTCTTGGGCATATTCGGCGATGAGGCCCTAATAAACGGCAAATGGTATAAAGCAGGAGACAGCGTGGGGGATGCCAGAGTAGTGGCCATTGAACCTACGCAAGTCAGGATCGAATGGGACGGCAAGGAGACGGTCTTCGCTCCTATTACTGCGGCCGTCGCCTTAGGCCCGTCCGGACCGGGCAGACCGGGCCGACCCGATAGAGGCGACTCCGGGCGCCCGGGACCATCCATGACCGCAGCTGCGGGAGGTCCCGGACGTGGGGGTGTCGGCGACCTCTCCGAGGAGCAGAGAGCCCAAATGAGGGCGCGCTTTGAGGGCATGAGAGAAAGATTCCAGAATATGTCGGCGGAAGAAAGGGAACGTGCTAGAAGCGAAATGCGCGACAGATTTGGCGGCGGCATGCGTGGGCCCGGCGGCGGTGATCGAGGATCCGGCGGCGGCGGACGCCGACCAGGCGGAGGTGGCAGAGGCGGCCGATAACATTACTGAAAGCGAGGTGAATAAAGTGAAACAGGCAAGCACAATCATAGCGGTAATCATTGCAATTGCGGTGCTTCTTGCCGCTTTTGCAGTTGGCCTTGGCATAAAGCGGGTCAGGGTCCGTCGGGCCAATAATGAGCCCCAAGAGGTGGCAAAGCCTGAGCCCAAACAAACCGAGAGAGACGCACTGCCGGGCGGCGGCGCGAGGCCGAGGACCGCCGGCCTTACACCCGAAGAAAGAGGCCAAAGGCAGGACGAAAGAGCCGGGATGAACGAAAGGTGGGACAATATGTCCGACGAGGAGAGGCGAGAATTGATGGCCAACAGGCCCGGAAGGCCCGATGCAGAAGGACGCCGAGGTGACAGGAGAAGGCCGCAGGGACAGGAGGAGCTCTCTGAAGAAGAAAGACAGGCGATGAGAGAGAGATTTGAGAATATGTCGGAAGAAGAGCGCGAAAAATTCAGGGAGGAAATGCGCCAGAGATTTGGCGAGCGCCGGACGGACGGTAGGGGGGCGCCGCCTGGGATATCGCCGGGAGAAAGGGCCGGGCGAGTTGGGGAAGCCGAACCAAGGATGAGAGAAAATCAGGAGAATGTGCCTGAGAATTGAAGATAAACATCAAGAAACTTTATTGTAATGGGTTTGACGCCACAGGGCAAATGAGTAATTGAAATGAGGTGATTAAATTGGAACGGTCAAGATTAATATTCTGGATTGTAGTTTCTCTGGCATCGGCTTCTATTGTTTGGTGGGTGGGTTTTCACACGCCGGTCGATGGCCCGGCCCGCGCTGCGCCTGATCCGAACGCCGTTGCTGAGCCGAACGAACCGGCGGATGTCAATGAGGCTGAAGGTCCGGCCGACGCAAACAGACCCGGCGGATTAGCTGATGCCAACGAGCCGCGAAGACCAACCGCCTTTGATGAGCGCAGGGGCCCGGGAAGACGGGCGGGCGGATTCGGTGGGCCTGATGAGCGCAGCAGGGGACCGCGGCCCGGCAGAATAACCGACGCCAATGAGCCCAATAGGCCCTCTGACTCAAATGAGCCGATGGAGTTAGTGAACCTCAAGGGCGTGGAAATGAAGCTGATCATTGAGAAGCTCGCGGCCTGGACCGGCAAGGTGATTATTCCGGATGATGAGGCAATGAAGCAGAAGATCACGATCTACGCGCCGGCGAGACTGCCGAGAAGCAAGGCCCTCCAGACGGTTTACAGCGCCCTGCGAATGAAGGGCATCGTTGCCACGACAATGGACGATACGATCTTTCTCGAGCCAATTGAGGGGGCAAAGCTCACACGCGTCCCCACAATAGCAGCAGACGAGCCGCTTGCCGGCATTGAAAACAAAGATCAGGTCGTTCAAAAGTTCTTTGAGCTTGAGAGCTACAGTCCTACGGAGATGGCTGCTGTGATTCAGCCTTTGATCGGCGAGTACGGCCACGTCAACGCCGACGAGAATGCCGGCAGCCTCCTGGTCATTGACACGGTCTCGAATCTGATGCGCCTTGAGCGAATTATCGATCAGTTTGATATCCCCGGCAACGAGCCGATGGTGACGAGGGTCTTTGAAGTCCAGTACGGCGACCCTTCTGAGATTTGCCAGATGCTCAATATTCTCTTAGGTGAAACCGGCAGCAGGAGCAGCAGCAGGAGCACAAGGGGTTCCGGAGGCAGTTCCGGGGGAGGCTTTCGTGGCGGATTTTTTGGCCCGCGGCCAAACCCCCAGGCTGCTTCATCTTCGGTCAAGAAACCCCCTTCCAGCTCGTCCAAGAAGGGCGCAGCCAGTTCGGTTATCGTTGGCACGACGCGGGGACCGGTCATCCTTATCCCCGAGCCCAGGCGAAACTGGATAATTGCAAGGGCCTCGGCCGAGGATATGGAGCGAATCGGCGAGTGGATCGTTAAACTTGACAAAGAAGAGCCCGTCGAGTCCGAATACGAGATTGTTAATCTCAAGTATGCCGACCCAAGAGAAGTGGAGGACAGTGTGGGCGACGTATTTAGAGACATGCCCGGCACCCAGTTCATACCGAGCATCCTTATCGAGCCGCTGAGCACGACGAAACAGGTTATTATCTTCGGCAGGAAAGACCTCCGCGAGATAGTCAAGAAAATGATTGCCGAGATAGATATTCCTCCGGACATGTTCGAGACGCGGCACTTCCCGCTCAAATATGCCGACCCCGACCAGATAAAGACGATGATAGAAGAGCTCTTCAGCGATCAGTCCGCATCCTCTGCCAGCAGGTACACCTATGTATATAACTATGGTAGCAGCCGGGGCGGAAGCTCAACGTCGGTCGACACCGTCAAGGTCATTTCCTACGCTACGCTCAAGCAGGTTACCGTGATTGCGTCGCCCGAAAAAATGGAAGAAATCGCAAAGCAGATAGAAGAGTGGGACAAGCCGCTCGACGTTGAGCAGGTCAGGCCCAGAATAATTACGCTTAGGAATTCGGACCCCATAGAGATGGCTGAGCTGCTAAATACGCTTTTCAGTGAGAAAACAACCTCAAGAATGTCCATCTTCGACATTATGTACGGCAGCGCACAGGACAAGCAAAAGATCGTCGGCCCGCTCTACGGTCAGTTGACCTTTGAGGACGTCCCCGGCACAAAGAAGATAATCGTAATAAGCAAGATTCCCGAGGCTTATGACGTTATCGAGCAGCTGGTCCTCGAGCTTGACAGAGAGGAAATGGCCGAGGTTCCGAAGGTCATAACCGTCAAGTACGCAGACCCCGAGGACCTCAGCGAACGCCTAAATGCGATGTTCATCGCGGCCGGCCAGCAGGCCAGGATTCGACTCACTACGCAGGGCCTCAGCGAAGGCTCGGCGATGGATGAAACAACGGACGGCACCAGCAGTTCGAGCCAGACCCAGTCGGACCAGGACACTTATACGCTGCCGTGGTCCGGGGCCGGCGCCCGCAGCGGCATAGACCAGGAGATGCCAATAAGCAACGTCATAGGCAGAATTCGCTTTGTCCCCGAGCCCCACACCAAGTCGATTTTGGTCCTCGCTCCGCCGGAGTTTATGGACGAGATAGAAGGCCTCATTGCACAGCTCGATGTCCCCGGCAAGCAGGTCTTGATACAGGCCATCATCGTCGAGATTGAGCATACCAAAGTAACTTCCCTCGGTGTCGAGCTCGCGACAAATCCCGCTGCGTTCGGCTCACTCGGCGAAAACGCTGTCATTGCTTTGGGAAACATCACAAATATCGGTACGCACGGCTCCATCACCGGCGGCGTAATCGCCCCGACCGCTGAAACAGCGACACCGATTAGCGCCAGAGGATCAGGTTCCCTGCTCGGCATAGGAACCGACGTCTATGCCCTCATCGATTTCCTCGTCAAGACAACCGATGCGAGGATTCTCAACCAGCAGTCACTCTGGACAAAGGACAATAGAGAGGCAAATTTCTTCAAGGGCAGCGAGGTCGCATTCCTGGGCAGCTCGTCGGTAACGCAAAATGCGACTACGCAGAATGTTGATTTCGTGCCCGTGGGTATGGAGCTGCGTGCCCGGCCGAGTATTACCCCCGAGAACAACGTTGATATGGTTGTAAATGTCAATATCTCCCAACTCACCTCAGATATCGTGAACGACCAGCCGGTCAGAACCAAGATGACCACCACAACTAATATGATTGTGGGGGATGGCCAAACGCTTCTGCTCGGAGGTATCCTCTTTCGGAAGGACAGCCTTGTCAAGACCAAGGTCCCCGGACTTGGAGATTTACCTTTGCTCGGAGGTCTGTTCCGGCACAAAGAGGTCATTCAGTCCAACAGTGAACTGCTCATATTCATGACGCCTCGCGTCATAGACGAGTCAATGGAGGATCTCTCCGAGGCCACAAAGGCATCTATTGAAGGACCCAAGGAAAGGCTAAAGGAGGTTTTAGGAAACCTGGATACGGCCCTGGAAGGACTGGACCAGTAATCCGCCGGTTGATTTTATTATTGATAACCAAGGAGCCCCCCGGGGCTCCTTTTTTCATGCATCGACCGTAAACACAGGCCCGGCCGTAAGGGAGGGCTAATCATCAGACCTCTCACTGCTGACCGACGACAATATCGCCCTTAACAGGCGAGTACTTTGCCTTGTGCCTCAAAAAGTCTTTGACACGCGCCCACATCATAGAGCATAATTCCAACATTATTGGGGTCTGCGATATTTGCGGTGCCTATTATAAGAGGTGCGTCAAGCTAAGAAAGTAAGAAATATCCACAGCAGCCGATTTGGAATTCATGGAGGTTAAATAATGTACATCGCAATTGGCATCGGAATCGTTGACGACCTTAACCTCAACACGCGTATCTGGAGTAAAGAGTAAATGGACGCTGGCTGCTTGAAACCCGACGATCTGCCCGATTTGGAGATTGAGAAACTGGGCTCGGCCACAATAGACTCTCCTTTGATACCGGTCGGCGCTCACTTCGTCGATGACGATGAGAAGATTGCACTATATTCCCACTCCGATAATCTGAGGGCCTGTCAGGCCTCGGGCAGCGCCCAGCCAATGTTGGAAAGGGCCGGGCCTCGCCGAAAGATTTTCTTTGACCCAAAACAGCTCAACTGCGGTGTCGTTACCTGCGGTGGATTATGCCCGGGCCTTAACGATGTTATACGCACCATCACCCTGGGCCTGATACTACAGTATGGCGTCAAGAACGTCCTTGGCTTTAGATATGGATATTTGGGGTTATCCTCGAAAGCGCCAAAGAAGCCTATGCTGCTGACACCCGAATCCGTAAATAACATCCACCTGAGAGGCGGCGACATCCTATCTACCTCCCGAGGCCGCCAGGACTCCGACGAAATGGTTGACACGCTCCAAAAGATGAGTATCTCCCTGCTGTTTACCATCGGAGGAGACGGAACGCTGCGAGGGGCGCAGGACCTCGCCAAAACCATAAAGAAAAGGGGATTGAACATCTCGGTCATCGGCATCCCCAAAACAATAGACAACGACATATCCGGCATCGAGCAGTCTTTTGGCTTCTCAACGGCAGTCGAGGCCTCGCGTCTGGCGGTTTGCGGCGCCCATGAGGAAGCCAGAGGCGCCTGGAACGGCGTCGGTCTGGTCAAGCTCATGGGCCGGGACTCCGGCTTTATCGCCGCATCCGCAACCCTGGCCAACAGCGACGTCAATTTCTGCTTCATCCCGGAGGTTCCGCTCATCCTCGAAGGCAAAACCGGCTTGCTCGGCGCTCTCGAGAAGCGACTGGACCAAAAGCACCACGCCCTTATCGTAGTGGCCGAAGGCGCCGGCCGACATCTGACCGAAAATAGCGCCACACTTAGGACCGATGCTTCGGGCAATATCATCAGAGATGACATCGGGCTTATATTGAAGCAAAGGATCACGGAGTATTTCAAAGCCAAAAACAAGCCGCTGACCTTGAAATACATTGACCCGAGCTATATGATTCGCAGCCTGCCCGCTGATTCCAATGACTCGGCTTTTTGCGTGTTGCTCGGCCAAAGCGCCGTCCACGCCGGAATGTCGGGCCGAACAAATGTGGTTATTGGATATCGAAACCAATACTTTGTCCATATCCCCATAGCGATCACCGTCCGCCAAAGAAAAAAAGTTGACCCCCACGGCCACCTCTGGCAAACCGTCCTGGAGGTAACCGGCCAGGGACGGTGAGGGCCTGTGGTGCGATGGGCGATTAGATGGAGTTGATGACATATTCGTACTATCGCGATACATGGCAGCACTGTAATATTCCTGGATTGCAGGAAGGATAACAATGACTCGCACATTCAATGCTTTTGAAGCGTTTGAAATAGCGGAGCAGATCGAGCGCAACGGCGCCAGGTTTTACCGTAAGGCGGCCGAGCTCTTTGATGATCCTCACATCTCGGCTATGTTTCTTGAGATGGCCGGCTGGGAGACAGGACACGAGGCGGTCTTCGCCGCTATGAGAAAGCAGCTTTCCGAAGAGACCCGTGAACAGAGAACTTTCAAGCCCGAGGAGCCCCCGCTCGATCCAAAGGCGCTGGCCGGCCTTGCCGTCTTCGGTATTAGACCGGAGCCTGCCGATGAGCTCACCGGCGGCGAAAGCAGAGAAGAAGTCCTCAAAATGGCCATCAAAAAGGAAAAGGACTCCATCGTTTTCTACACCGGCCTCAAGGAATTCGTCCCGCCGCAGGCTGGCCAAGATAAAATCGACGACATTATCAAAGAAGAGATGCGCCATATAAGAATCCTCAGCCAGTCCCTACAGCAGTGCGAATAGGCGAGCCATTGCAAGAATCGCCTGCTATGATGGGGCATATTCGCTTTGGCTGGCTCGAATCAACGGTCCTTAATGACTGAGCGGTCGGCTACACTAAAGAACGTGCTCAAAACCCTATACGACAGGTACAACCGCGCAGAGCTTATCAGGCCGGACCCGCTGCAGTTTGTCTATAGATATACTGAGCCGGCGGATATGGAAATTGTCGCGTTCCTGGCAGCGGACCTGGCATACGGGCGCGTACAGCAGATAGAAAAGAGCCTGACCAGCCTTCTTGTCCTCATGGGCAAAAGCCCCTATGCCTTTGTCTGCGATTTCAGTGACGCCCGCCGTAAAACCCTGCGCAGCTTCAAACATCGCTTCACTACCGGCGATGACATTTGCGACTTGCTGTCATTACTAAGGCAAGTTTTGCATCGATACGGCAGCATCCAGGAATTCTTTGTCCAGGGCTATGACCCCGTGGACGAGAATGTCATACCCGCACTGTCGAAGTTTTCCGGTTCCCTGTGTGAGACGTATGCAGCCAAGCACGGCGGCCAAGTCACGGCCGGCCTCCGGTATTTGCTGACAAGCCCCGACGGGGGCAGCGCTTGCAAACGGCTCAACCTCTTTTTGCGATGGATGATTCGCAAGGACCAGGTCGATCCGGGATTGTGGAAGTCTATTGATAAGGCCAAACTTGTTGTGCCCCTTGACGTCCACATGGCCAGATTGTGCAGGATATTGGGCCTTTACAGCCACAAAACGCCCTCTTTGACGGCGGCACTGAAAATTACGGAAAGTTTTCTTGAAATCCAGCCCGCCGATCCGGTTAAATATGATTTTGCACTGTCAAGAATTGGAATCTTAGAGGACTGCGATGGCCGATATCACAGCCGTTGCGAGCTTTGTGAGTTGTTTGACTACTGTTTGAGATGGGACAATTGGGCAAAATGAATTGTAAAGAGCTTAAGAAATACACATCCGCCATAACCCTTTCGGATATGGAAATTTTCGTATTTCCCGAACTGATGTACAGCCTGGTTCTGGCCAATATCATGAGTCCGGTCATCTGGCGGTGGCGCGACCTCGACTGCTTCAAGAAGCTCGAGGGCAAAAGCAGCTACAGAAAGCTGATGCGGCTCAAGCAGTTCATAATCGACGAGTTCGAGTTCAATCTCGACCTCGAGACCTGGGGCCTGACCGGCAAAGCCGAAGAGCTCAAACGATTCGAGAAGTTCATCTCCCCCGACGACATCGCCAGGAGCAACGCCCTGTTCGGCTATCACGGCGACAAGTATTACTTCGATGTTGATATCCGCGAGCATTTTGGCCTCGACAAGTATGACAGCGACATTATTCCTTATTGGAAGACCGAGACCGTCGAGGCCATGGAGGCCTTTCGCCTCAAGAGCGGCTACGAAACGGCAGCCGGTGAATGTGTCTCCCTCGCCGCGCTCTACGTCGCCGCTGCGTTCATAGTATGCCAAATACCCCTGGAAGATATCTATATGATGCTCACCCCGCTGCACTCCCAGAATTTCATCGACCTCCAGGACGGGGTCTTGACCAACAACCGAAGGCTTGTCACCAAAACGATGTGGTTCAACGGAACCGCAATCTCCAACAAGGCCCAGCGGGCCCTGCGAAACGAGAACGTTACGATTGTTGCTCATTCTTCCGGCTACATTCACTGCTTGTACGAAGATGCCACCATTGACAGGAAAGCCTACGAATACTTTGCCGGACGCCTTGCCTCATATCTCTCGGCGGACCTGTCCCTGCCCATCTTCGCAAGCTTCCTTCGATCCTATCGCGACTATCAGAAGTACTTCCAGCTCTGCCGTGATTGTCACGGCCGGCCCCATTTCCTAAAGGCCGAGGTCCTCTTCCACTACGAGCACAGCAGCAATTATAGGATAGCCGACAAGACCTTCGAAAAACTGCTGGCCGAGGTTGCCGACGAAGATTTTGTCCGCTATGAATTGCCCGGCAGAATTCGCTGTGACCGGCTTGAGCAATTTATGATAAACCAGCGCCCGGACCTAAGGATCGCTAAGGGCAAAGCGGCTTTTAGAAAATTCATCGAGCCGATCATCCCCGATGCTGAGCAGTTTCTCGATAAATTAGCGGATTTCGTTTACACCGAAGCGAATCTGCCTGCTGCCGACAAGAATTACCTGCCCGCCAACCCTATAGAAATCCGTGTCGAGGATACTCGCGAGCAGATTATCGACTACCTGCAGACTATACGCCGGGGCAATACCACTGCCGATCTTGCCTTTTATGCCTATCGTGATATGCAAACCTGTGATTGGACCCCCTTTGTCAAGGCGGCGACGGAGCGAAACCCCGTATCAATCCGGATGACCGAGGCGATGTCGATAGACCAGGCCTATGCGTGGCTCGAACAGATGCGCGATACTTCCATCTACGACGGAAAACGCCTCGCACAGCCGGATGAAGTCGCAAACTACAAAACCGGCGATGGACTCGAAAAGGCCTTTCTCCTGGCCAATGTGATCCGGCACAGATACCCAGGCCGGGATATTGAAATCGTTGCGGATAACGATAATGTTACAGTCAGAGGGCTCGACCGGTATCTGTTCACTTCCGGCAAGGCTATCCGGAAAGAGCTCCGCATATCGCCGGATACGACTACCGGCCTATTGGACTGAAAAATGGGCATTTACGCCGTCCAGAACGGTTTCCGGCTCTTCAAAAGGATTTTCTCAAAAAAAAATTATTTTTTCTGTTGAACGAACGAACAAATAGGACTATATTAGCCCTATATAAGACGAAGCAGCATTTCTTTGAAAAAGGTTTGATTGAAGATGGACGTCATAAGACGGAACACGGATTATGCATTGCGTGCGATGGTGCATCTGGCTGGAGATTACGGCAACGGAGCCATATCAACCAGAACAGTGGCGGCCGGGCAGGATATTCCATATCAGCTTGCTTGCAAGTTGATGCAAAGCCTCCAGAAGGCCGGCCTGCTGAAAAGCTGTATGGGGTCCAGAGGTGGATTTATGCTAAGCAGACCGCCGTCAGCGATTAGTCTGCTTGAGATAATTGAAGTGATCCAGGGACCGCTGGTCCTGAACAGATGCCTGATTGCTCTCGACGCTTGCCGGCGTCAGAAAGATTGTCCAGTCAGAGCAAAGCTCATTGGGCTCCAGGACTACGTCGTTGGTTATCTCCGCAATATCACCCTCGCCGAGGTGCTGCGGGTCTGCGGCGCAAAAGCCGGGACAACCGTCAAAAAGCACAAAAGGAAAAAGAAATGACCGATAGAAAAGAAAGTGTATTGCAGGATTGTGTCGGCACCGCTCAAAGACTGGTCGAATTGGTCGAATACGCACAAAATTCAATCGTCAGCAAGGCGATACTTGACAAGCCCGCGGGGACGATTACGCTCTTTGCCTTCGATAGGGGCCAGAAGCTAAGCGAGCATACCGCGCCTTACGATGCGGTTGTCCAGATTCTCGATGGCCGGGCCACCGTGACGATAGCCGGCGAAGATATTAAGGTTCCGGGCGGCCAGATTATCATAATGCCCGGCAACGTGCCCCACGCCGTGGCCGCGACAGAAAGATTCAAAATGTTGTTGACTATGATCCGCGCCTGAGTCATTATGATTTGTTAAGAAGTGGGAGAATGAGATATGGTCAGATGCCCCGGACAAGACCAGAGATACTGGAAGCCGCAAGATATTTTTGAGGTGCGGTGCACCGTCTGCGGCGGGGTCTTGGAGTTCTTCAAAGACGAGCCCAAGCTAAAGTGTCGAAACTGCGGAGAGGTGGTCCCAAATCCAAAGATAGACCTCGGCTGCGCACAATGGTGCCGGCACGCCGAACAGTGTATAGGCATCGTTGCCGTAAAGGATATCGGCAGCCTGCGAGACAAGCTGATTGATACTTAAGTAAAGGAGCGCATTATGGAACTTAAAGGAAGTCAGACAGAAAGAAATTTGTTAGGGGCGTTTGCGGGCGAGTCACAGGCACGCAATAGATACAGCTATTTTGCCAGCCAAGCCAAAAAGGAAGGGTACGAGCAGATAGCCGCGATCTTTGGGGAAACCGCCAACCAAGAAAAGGAGCACGCCAAACGAGAGTTCAAGTTTTTGCAGGGGGGCGAAGTGGAGATTACCGCCGCATTCCCGGCCGGTGTCATTGGCAGCACGCTTGAGAACCTGAAGGCGGCCGCAGCCGGTGAGCACTATGAAACCACCGAGATGTACCCGGGCTTCGCCGAGGTGGCGGAAAAGGAAGGGTTCAATGAAATAGCCAAAGTGTTCAGAGATATCGCCGTTGCTGAAAAACGCCACGAGGACAGGTATCTGGCTTTGGCTAAAAACATAACCGATGGGGCTGTCTTCAAACGTGAAAAAGCGGTCAGATGGGTCTGTAGAAACTGCGGCTACGTGCACGAAGGGCCCGAAGCACCAGACGTTTGCCCGGCCTGCGCACACCCACAAAGCTATTATGAATTAGAAGCAACCAACTACTAAAGCCAAATTTGAGGAGACAGAAGAATGGGGAAGATAGCAAAGAATAAGGTAGTCTTGTGCGGTGTGTTTGTGTCGCTGGTTGTCCTTGCCTCGCTCGGCTATTCGCATTGTCAAATACCTTGCGGTATCTACGGCGACCAGGGGCGATTCGACACACTTGCCGAGCACATCACGACCATTGAAAAATCGATGAAGCAGATTACAGAGCTGTCCGCCGAGCGCAAGGCGAACATGAACCAGGTGGTCCGTTGGGTGAACAACAAGGAACAGCATGCCGACGCAATCGCCCACATAGTCACCTATTACTTCATGGCTCAGCGCGTTAAGCTGCCCGACAAAGGCGATAAAAAGGCGCTCGCCGCTTATGTGCAGAAACTCACGCTGCTCCACGAGATGCTTGTCTATTCGATGAAGGCCAAGCAGACGACGGATCTCGCAAACGTTGAGAAGCTCAAGTCTTCACTGGACAAATTCCACGGTGTATATCACGCCAAATAGGAGCGCTGAAATTGGCGAGGCGAGATTATGGACAGAAGAACGATAACATTTCAGGGCAATCCTCTGACCCTCACGGGCAGCCGGCCTGAGGTCGGGGATACTGCCCCGGATTTTGAGGTGCTGGCCAATGATTTGTCGCCGGTCAAGCTCTCGGCCTTTCGGGGAAAAGTAGTGATAATCAGTGCGGTCCCATCCTTGGATACCCCGGTCTGTGATATTCAGACCAGAAAATTCAACGAGCAGGCCGCCGAATTGGGTGACGGCGTAGTTGTGCTAACCATAAGTATGGACCTTCCGTTTGCCCAGCGGCGCTGGTGCGGCGCGGCAGGCATCGAGAATGTCCGAACCCTCTCGGACCACCGAGGTGCGGAATTCGGCAACGCCTTTGGCGTCTTGATCGAGGAGCTAAGACTCCTGGCAAGGGCCGTTTTCATTGTGGACGCCGACGGGATTATCAGGTATAGACAAATCGTTGACGAATTGACAAATGAACCTGACTACGATTCCGCGATTGAAGCGGCCACGGGAGGCAATGTATGAGACAAATCAAAGAAGGCGTCTATGCAGTGGGGGCGATTGACTGGGACGCCAGGCTGTTTGACAAGCTCATTCCGCTGCCGGACGGGACGAGCTACAATTCTTATCTGGTAAGGGGCAATGAAAAAGTAGCATTGCTTGACACGGTTGACCCCACCAGGAGCGACGTCTTGATAGACAACCTCGTCAAACTCGGAATTGCCAGGATCGACTATGTCGTCGCCCATCACGCCGAGCAGGACCATTCCGGCAGCCTGCCTGACGTCCTGCTCCTGTATCCGGATGCAAAGGTTGTGACCAATCCCAAGTGCAAGACTATGCTGGTGGATCTGCTGGGCATCGAGAATGAAAAATTCATTACCGTCGAAGACGGCCAGACCCTCTCATTGGGCGACAAGACTCTGCGGTTCGTTTACATCCCCTGGGTGCACTGGCCGGAAACAATGGCGACATATCTCGAGGAGGACAAAATCCTCTTCTCCTGTGATTTCTTCGGTGCTCATCTTGCCGCCGGCAATCTGTTTGTTGACGACGAGGCGACGGTCTATGAATCAGCGAAGCGCTACTACGCCGAGATTATGATGCCCTTCAGGCGTCAGATTAACGCCAACCTCGCAAAGCTGGACGACCTCGAAATCGACATCATAGCCCCAAGTCACGGCCCCGTGCACGACCGGCCCGGGTTCATCATTGACGCCTACAAAGACTGGGCCTCGGACACCGTCAAGAACGAGGTGGTCGTCCCATACGTTTCGATGCACGGCAGCACCGCTAAGATGGTGTCGTATTTCGTCGATGCCCTGATCGAAAGCGGTATTACGGTCAGGCAGTTTGAGCTCTCCACCGTCGATATAGGCAAGCTCGCGACAGCTCTGGTCGATGCCGCTACGGTCGTGATCGGCTCGCCAACCGTTCTGACGGGTCCTCATCCGTGTGCCGCCTACGCTGCATTCCTGGCGAATGCCCTCCGGCCCAAAACTAAGCTCGCCTCTATCATAGGCTCCTACGGGTGGGGCGGGAAAATGGTTGAGCAGTTGACCGCTATGCTGCCGAACCTCAAGGCCGAGATACTCGAACCGGTCCTGGCAAAGGGCGAGCCCAAAGACGCCGATTTTGCTGCACTTGATGCCCTGGCTGACCGGATTCTCGCCAAGCACAAACAAATTGGAATCACAAGTTAGAATCTTCAAGTTGCGAAAGGATTTAATATGACCAAGAAACTTCAAATCTACAAATGTATGGTCTGCGGTAACATCGTCGAAGTCCTGCACGCCGGCGCCGGCGAACTCGTCTGCTGCGGCAAGCCGATGGAGCTTCTCGACGAAAAAACCGCTGACACAGGAAAAGAAAAGCACGTACCGATAATCGAGAAAGTCGAGGGCGGCGTCAAGGTAAAGGTTGGCTCCGTTGGCCATCCTATGGAACCACAACACTACATCGAATGGATTGAGATCAATGCAGACGGAAAGTTGTATCGCCAGTTCCTCAAGCCTATCGACCAGCCCGAGGCCGTCTTCAACATTGAGGCCGACTCCGTCACCGCAAGGGAGCATTGCAATGTTCACGGATTGTGGAAAGGATAGGAAATGCTCGGCAAGAAAATGGAAGAAGCTCTGAACGACCAGATTAACGCCGAACTGTACTCGGCTTACCTGTATCTTTCGATGGTTGCGTATTTTGAATCTGTGAATCTCTGCGGATTTGCAACCTGGATGAGAGCACAAACCCAGGAAGAGGTCATGCACGCAATGAAGATATACGACTTCGTGAACGAGCGCGGCGGCAGGGTGCTCCTTGGCGCCGTCGACGCTCCGCCGACCGAGTGGGATTCGCCGCTCGCTGGGTTTGAGGCCGCCTACAAGCACGAGCAGCTCGTCACAGGCCGGATCAACGATTTGGTGAATCTCGCCGTCCAGGAGAAGGACCACGCCACGAACGCCTTCTTGCAGTGGTTTGTCAATGAGCAGGTCGAGGAGGAAATGTCCGTTGACAACGTGGTCCAACAGTTGAAAATGGCTGAGAATGCTCCGGGGGCGATGTTTATGATTGACCGTGAGCTGGGACGGAGAGTGTTCACGCCGCCCGCGGAGCAAGGAGCGCCGTGACGCCTCCGCCTTAATGAGAAATAGCAGCCTATCCTATTGCCGCAGGGTCGGTGAGGTGAGGCGGATATGCAAAAGCCCGGCGCAGCGGGCGCTCGAAATACATCGAGCGTCCCCTGGCAATAAACCGAGTCAGTGCTCTAAACGAAAGGAGATTCGAAAAATGAAACGTTCAAAAAAGCTGACAACCGCATCAGGGATGCCGGTCGCCAACGACCAGCAGACGTTGACCGCTGGGCCCCGAGGTCCTGCCCTGATGCAGGACGTGCACGTGATGGAGAAGCTCGCGCACTTTAACCGCGAGCGCATCCCCGAGCGTGTGGTGCACGCCAAGGGGGCCGGCGCCTACGGTGTGTTCGAGTGCACGGCTGACATGTCGAAGTACACCCGGGCCAGCTTCCTATCGCAGGCAGGCAAGAAGACGGAGGTCTTCGCCCGGTTCTCGACGGTCGGCGGAGAGAAAGGCTCGGCCGACTCCGCCCGAGACCCGCGTGGTTTTGCGGTGAAGTTCTACACGGAGGAGGGCAACTACGACATGACCGGCAACAACACGCCGGT
>CAYWOD010000023.1:0-25257 GCA_964459805.1 uncultured Pirellulales bacterium | reverse complement strand
TTTCATAGGGTGTGGCAGCCTCAAATCCGAAGGATTTGGGGATGGTTGCACCGCTTTCGGAGTTTTGCCATCCCCAAGCTGCGCTTGAGGCTGCCACCCAGAATTGAACCGTGCCCAAATTTCCCCCCCGCTTGTGCCCCAAATTTGAGCCTCTGCCCAAACGATTTTCCCCTCCAGCCAAACGATTCTTTTGTCAGGATAAGGAACATAACAGGTTTTCAGACACTTTCTGAGTGTTTATTGTTTGTGGGGCAAGTTAGCTTGCCAGTATGGGCGGTTTGGTGTATTGTTGTGCGCAAGATGGAGACGAAAGTTGTACAAGTTGATGGTGCAGAGATAGACTTGCAGCGGATCAAGGAGGCCGCAGAGCTGGTTGATAGCGGCAGGCTTGTGGCCTTTCCGACTGAGACTGTCTATGGAATAGCCTGTCGCGTTGGCGCCGATTCGCTCAGTGAGTTGAGCAACCTCAAGGGCAGAGACCCGGCAAAAGCATATACGCTGCACATTGGCCAGAAAGAGGAGGTGGGCAGATATGTGCCGAGGCTTGGGCTGAGGGCCAGAAAACTGGTTGAAAAGGCCTGGCCGGGGCCTTTGACCATAGTGTTCGAATTGGAACCGAAGGATATCGACAGGCAGAAAGGAACTCTCAAGCAAGAGGTTTTTCAAGGGCTGTACCGAGAGAATTCCATAGGTATTCGCTGTCCGGATAATTCAATAGCAGCGGCCCTGTTGCAGCGGACGAGGAATCCTGTTGTTGCACCGAGTGCAAATTTGGCCGGTCAGTCGCCGCCGGTGGACGCTGATCAGGTTTTGGCTGCGTTCTCAGGTAGAATTGACCTGGTGCTGGATGCGGGGCCGTGCAAATATGGGAAAAGCAGCACGGTTGTAAAGATAGGCAAACGTGGCCTGGATATTCTAAGAGGCGGTGTATATTCCGAGGCCGAAGTCGAAGCGATGTCGGAGATCAAGCTCCTGTTGGTTTGCACGGGCAATACGTGTCGAAGTCCGATGGGCGAGGGGATTTTTCGAAAATATTTGGCAGAAAAATTGGGATGCGAGGTTGACCGGGTTGGTGAAATGGGTTATAAAGTGTCGTCCGCTGGCGTGTTGGATATGACGGGGCGCCCGGCAAGCAATGAGGCAGTGGCGGCGTGTGCGGCGAAAGGCGTTGATATAAGATCGCATAGAAGCCAAACGCTGTCCGGCCGGCTTATCGAGGAAAGTGATTATATATTCGTAATGGAACGAGTGCATCAGGCGAGAGTTGTTGCTCTTAGCCCTGATGCAGTGAGCAGGTGCGTGTTGTTAGCAGAGAATGACGATATTGCCGACCCTATAGGGCAGCGACAAGCAGTTTACAATAAGTGTGCAGAACTGATCGAAGAAGGTGTAAGAAAGAGGATCGGTGAGCTTGTAATATGAAGATAGCAGTTGGAAGTGACCATCGTGGCTTTGAGGCCAAGGAGCGAATCAAGGCGATAGTTGCAGAGCTGGGCCATGAGTGCGTCGATTTTGGCACCGGTGACAGCCATCCGGTTGACTACCCCGACCCTGCCTATGTTGTAGCGAAGGCGGTGGCGGAAAGGCAAGTCGATAGAGCTATTCTCGCGTGCGCAACCGGGATCGGGATGAGTATAGCTGCAAACAAAATAAAGGATGTCAGAGCAGCATTGTGTCATGACGAACTAAGCGCGGTGATTTCGCGCGACCACAACGATGCCAATGTGCTTTGTTTGTCGGGAGACCAGATCGGAGAGGCGCTGCTGCGAAAGATTGTCGAAGTGTGGCTGGATACCGAATTCAGCGGGGGAAGACATCAAAGAAGGGTGAGGAAAATAGGGGCGATTGAGGAAGGGAAAGATCCGCGAGAAGTGACGAACGGATAGTGTGGGCCGGCTGCGAGTGGTGATTCGCGGTCTATCGTGTGTTTTGGAGGCAGATTTGTTGACAGGCTGCAATTCTCTCTCCGGAGTCAAGGCAGGTTATTGGAGTACCGCACGCGAATAGGTTTTTTCCCTTTCAGAAGCCAGGGGTGGAAAGTTTTGAGAAGTTTTGTGGGGCGGGCAAGGAGGCCTGCCCTATTATTTTGTGCCGTTGGTGGCTCTGGCGGAATGTCAATTTCCCGACTCGATCCGCTTGGCCTGCGAGCGCATGGAGATTGCAGCTATTTGAGACGGCGCGGTCTGATCATTGCCCCACCGGGCGTACGCGGCCTGTCGCTGATTTGCGATGTGCAGCAGCTCATCGGGTGGTCGCGCGGACCTCGCCGTGTGGGCGTAATGCACCCGGCCAAGAGATACAACAAGCACGGTGAAAAAGGGGCTGTTAGTATCACAAGGCGCAGGAGCGCATCTCAATTGAATGTTGCCGAGGAGCATCGCAAAGAATCGTGGATGCACGTGACGGAGGCGAATTCATCGAAGCGATGCGGCACGCGTGAAAGCTCTACCACGAGTCGGCCGAGGCTACCTGCGCCGTTACGGCAGATTGGGGCGTCTGTGTGCTTTCAATCTCAAACGGCTGGCCGGGGCCGCAGCCGGCAACAAAGAATAGAATCACTGCGATGAGAATGACTGTAACTGTCGTTTTCATAATCCACCCTTTCAAACAAGGCTTAGTACTATGTGAAGTTTTGCAAAACTCTTGGTAGTATGTCAAAATTGAATTTGTTAGTGGCAACCCCACGTAAAACGTGGGGCTAAATATTTGGCCTGCGGTTCCCGGCTTTCGCGGGGACGAGCTTGCCCCTCCAAAAGCGGGGACGGGCACAAGCTTCGCGGGAACTACGGAGATCAGCCTCACTCTTCGTTGAGGCCCAGCTCTTCGGCGCATATTCGGTCTAATTCATGCAGCGTATCCTCCAGTTCTTTTCGGTATGTTTCAACTTCGTCAGGGCCGGCATTTCTTGGAATCTGCATCGGTTCTGCAAACGCCAGGTGGACTCTCCCGAAAGGTTTAACGACTATGAAGCCATCCCAGCTTTTTAGCCGTCTTTTACGTGTTGCCTGATAGCTTACGGGAATTATTCTCGATCCGGTTAATTGGGCCAGTCTAATTATGCCTTCGTTTACTTTGAAAGCGGGTCCTCTGGGTCCATCGGGCGTTATTGCGAGATTGTTGCCGGCGACGGCCCTCTCGGCCAGCTTTCGAATTGCTTGTGGGCCACCCTTGCTTGTGGAGCCCCTTACGGCATCCTGCTTTAATTTGCGAACGAGCGCGACTCCGTAATCGCCGTCCTTGCTCATACTTACGAGTATGGAGACCTTTCTTTTCTTGACGGTTTTGGCATAGTAATATACGAGGTAAAAGAGCCTGCTGTGCCAGAAGGCGAAGATATTTCGGCCCTGCTCAGCGTATTCTTTGAAGATGTCCGGCCTGGTTGTTGAGAGCTTGTTTAAGCCGCAGGTAAACTTCTGGAACAGATTGAAGAGAAAAGCAAAAAGTTTTGTCAGGAGATTATGCATAATTCGGATTCTTAATGAGTCCCATCAACATCTATCCCCGCAGGCCGACCAGAACGAACAAGACAGGGTCGCGATGTCCTGACGACCGCACAGATGACGAAGCCATTAGAAGCGGCCTGCGGGACAATCCGCAGACTATCACACAATAAATCCGAGGCAAAATCGGACTGTCGGCTCGGATATGCGAAATCTCGGCAGCCGGATAGAGTCATCGTCACAAGTTGAGTTTTTCCTGCAAATCCTTGACGGCTGCCTGCACCTGCTTGAGCTGGCCCTCGAGCTGACTGACTTTCTGCGTGGCGTCCTGTAAGCGACTTGTAAGGTCGTCGATCTGCCTCTGGGTGTTTTGTGCCTTGCCGATAGCTTCATCCCTCGCCTTAGTCAATTCACCCATCTGCTCTTGCAACCGGTCGCGCGAAACAGTCAGCTCATTGACCTGTCTTTGGAGCAGGTCGCGGGAGGTGGTAAGCTCGTCGATTTTATCCTTCAGTTGGTCGCGGTCTTTCGTGACAGTGTCCACTTTTTTCTTCAGGCTGTCTCTTTCACTTTCGACTCTCGCCAGATCAGCTTTGAGATTTTCCACCTGGGCTTTGTGTGTCGTGCCGTTGTTGCAGCCTGTGAACGTCAGTGCGAGAGACGATGCGAGCAAAAATGTGAGAACGGGCATCCGCTTGGTCATTTTAGTAGTCCTTTCCCTTTTGGCTGAAATTAGTCAAGATTTTGTCCAAAACTCACCTTCAAGAGCCCATAGCTACACTCTGGCACCGACAGGATAACCCAAAACCGGCAGGAGCGCCAAGACTATTTTGCGTCTCGGCGAAAATTTACCGCTGCTTCGTTTTTGCCAAGTAAAACGGCGGGGGGGATCGTGGCAATCTCATATCTTCGCAAGATTGAGATTGCTTCGTCGCTTTGCTCCTCCTAAGAAAATAGCCGGTTCTTGTAATCTGAGGGTTGAGATTGCCGCAGTCGCTGCGCTCCTTCGCAATGACATATTTTGGGCTATTTTCGGATCATCCGGTTAATGCGTAGGTGGCCATTGCAGGTCAGAGCCTTGGAGTCCTGTGGAGAGAAAAATCGTTTGGGCAGAGGGCCAAATTAGAGCAACCAGGGGGGTAATTTGGACCTCTGGGGCCCCGAACGATTTTTCTCGGTCGTGCGATACGCTCATACGCCTACGCATTTCCCGGATGTGCCCTATTTTCTCCTATACGTGCATCCTGAGAATCAGGTGTGGTGCTCGCAATGACACTCTGCATTGCACCTGTTACACACTACTACAAGTTCAGAGGAGGTATTTCAATCTTGAGATGGTTTTGCAATTTGTTTCTCAAATCTCTTGCGACCTTTGGGAATTGCTTGATAACGTTCTTGGTCTGTCTGGGGTCGGTTTTCAGGTTGTAGAGGCAGGGGCCCTTGCCGGGGTTTTTGCCCCTGATGTTCTGAAAATAGTGCCAGTCGAGGTTGTGTATTGCTCCGAATGTGTTGAAAACGGTGTAAACATTGTCATGGAGTGAGGGGACCCGGCCGGTTGCCAGGTTCCACATATTCTGTCCGTCCATATTCTTGTAATCGTCAATTCCCTGCAGTGCAAGGAACGTGGGCATAAAATCAACTGCACTGACGAGCGCATCGACGCGTTTTGAGGCAAATTTTTTATCCGGATGCTTTATGATTAATGGAATATGCGTAACGCAGGCGTTTAGAAGACCGGGGGTTTTCTGGACGCATCCTTCTTCGCCGAGGTGCGTGCCGTGGTCGGTTGAGAAGGCGATGATTGTATTGTCCGTCAGGCCCAATTGTTCGACTCTTTTCAAGAGGCGGCCGATGCAGTAGTCGCTGAATGTTACCTCGGCTGCGTAAAGGTCGCTGATGACGGGTAAATCGTCGGGGCGAATGTCGGCATTTCTGACTCCGTATCCGAATAAATATCGTTCGTAAGGATACTCACCGCGATACATCTTTTGAAATTTCGGCGGAGCGTCCCAAGGCTCGTGGGGGTCGAACATATCGATCCAGAGCATAAACGGTCCGCCGTTGGCGTTTCGCTCGAGCCAATCGGCGGCTGCGCCGCACGACTGAGCACAGAAGTAATCCTCCTGATTTTTTCTGTCCTGGGTGTTCATCAGGTACTGGCGCATATTTCTGTCATACCCCTCGCTCCATAGGTGGGCGGGCATGTGCTTTTTCGGGTCGAATTTTTCCTTCGGTCCGCTTTTCCATCTGTCTGTCTCCTGTCCGCGCACCCAGTGCCAGGAATCAAAGCCACGATGGAAATTGTAATTCGGCTTGAAGTGGTGATATGTGTCAACGATGAAGCCCGTTGTGATGCCGTGTTTCTGCAGGACTTGGGCAAGAGTTGTGTCGCTGTCGGCGAGCGGCTGCCACTTTGCCTCGGGAAGAACGCTCTTGCCGGTGTGATATACCCTTCGGCAGGGGATGGTGGGCAGTCCCTCGGCGCTGACGTTCGCAAAAAGTACGGCTTCTTTCGCAAACTTATCGAGGAATGGGGTCTTTATTCGGGTGCTGCCGTAGCAGCCGAGATGGTCGGCCCGCCAGGTATCTGCGATGATTACGATCAGATTAAGGCCGTTTGGTTTTGATTTCTTGGGAATGGCGGGTTTGGGCTTTGCGGAGCTTTTGAGGTCTCCGGTCCAGATGGGCATTTTTGGTTCCTTGCCCTTTTGCTTGTTTGCACCTTTTACAGATAGAGGCATTGCGCCTACACCGGCTGCGGCTGCGATGAAGTTTCGCCGCGTAAGGAGGTTATTATCTTTGGCTCGTGGGTCTGAAGATTTTGTCTTTGCCGAGCTGCGTCTTTTTTTCGACATAATTACTCTCCTTCGAGAAGCTCATACATGGCGAGCCTGCTTGAGGCCCATATTTTGACTACATTTCACAAGCAAGGGCGGAACGCTGTTAGACCTTGGCGGGGACTCGTTTTCGTTTGCTTGGAATGGCCTTGAGCGCTGCGGCTATCCTGTCTGTAGCGGCCTGGGTTTTGCGACGGAGCTTTTCTGTGGGGCCGGCGCCTATGGCCCGCAATTTCTTGTATCTGTTGTCGAGCAGGTTGTCGATTTTTGTGCGCTTGAGGTCTCGTAGAGTTTTGATGATGTATTGCTCGACATTATAAATGGTGTCGTGAAGGCTCCGGTGCGCGCCGCCGAGCGGCTCGGGAATAACCGTATCGACAAGTCCGAGCTTGCATAGATCCTTACTGGTCAGCTTGAGGGCCTCGGCAGCTTGTGGGGCCTGAGAGCCGTCGCGCCACAATATGGCGGCACATCCCTCCGGTGATATCACCGAATAGTACGCGAATTCGAGCATTGCCAATCTGTCGCCGACGCCTATTCCCAGAGCGCCGCCTGAGCCGCCCTCTCCGATAACAATGCAGATTATCGGGACTCTCAGACGTGACATTTCGGCAAGATTGACCGCAATGGCCTGTGCCTGGCCTCGCTCTTCGGCGCCGATGCCGGGATAGGCGCCGGGCGTGTCAATAAGCGTGACTATGGGGATGCCGAACTTTTCGGCGAATTTCATTTTGGCCAATGCCTTGCGATAACCTTCGGGGTTGGGACATCCGAAATTGCAGGCAACCTTTTCCTTTGTGTTCTTGCCTTTGTTCTGTCCGACAACCAGCACTCTTTCTCTGCCGATCTGGCCGAGGCCCGTTACGATTGCGCGGTCGTCGCCGAAGCATCTGTCGCCGTGCAATTCGCGGAAATCCTTTACCATCAAGTCAAGATAGTCGCAAAGGAGCGGTCTTTTCGGATGACGCGCGACTTGAACGGTCTGCCAGGCGGTCATATTTGCATAGGATCGTTTGAGCTCGGCGACCTGTTCCCTGCGGAGGCGGCGAATTTCGGCGGAGTAGTCGATACCCTTGATGGAGCTGAGCCTGCGCAGCTCGTTCATCTGGCGATCGAGGGCGGCTACTTTCCCCTCAAAGTCAAGGTGGTCGCCGTTGCAGAGATTGTTGTTGTTTTCCGGCATTTTGGTTATCAGAGTCTTCCGCCCGGCTGAAACCAGTGGGCGAAAATGTTTACAAAAAAATTGCCCCTAAACAACGGGCATCCCTTTCTATGCCAGGTTCTTGTTCGTATCAGTTGCATCGGCCCATAGTCTTACTACTAATGAGAATGTTATCATTTTGGCCTGATAAATCAAAGAAAAAAATTGACATTTGTGCTTGCGCACAGTACCTTCTGGGGGCGTTTCTTCGTGAGCCTGTTTTCATAAGGTCTTGGTTGTGAAGGATTTAGGGCAAATAACTGTTGCGGGTCTGGGTCTTTTGGGCGGCTCGATTGTACTGGCGGTTTTGCGGTCTTTTCCGCGCACAAAGGTTGTGGGCTATACACATCGGCCCAGCACTCGCCGCAAGGCGAGAGATCTGGCGGTGGCCGCGGAAATCGTCGGCGACATAAAGCAGAGCGTTTCCGGGGCGGACCTTGTTATTCTCGCTACGCCGATCTGCACCTTTGAGGGCGTTTTTCGCGAAATTGCCGATGCTCTGCCTCGCGGCTGTATCGTCACCGATGTTGGCTCGACGAAGGTCTTGCCGCACCGCTGGGCAGCGCGAAGGCTGCCGGAGACTGTTCACTACGTTGGCTCGCATCCAATCGCCGGCTCGGAGCAGAGGGGCGTTGAATTCGCCAGAGACGATTTGTTCGAAGAGGCGATGTGTATTTTGACCACTACGGACAAAACTAATCGCCGGGCGGTGCAAACCCTGAAGAAGTTTTGGTCGGCGCTTGGCTGCTTTGTGAAGTTGATGAAGCCGGCCGAGCATGACAGAATCTTCGCAA
Organism: uncultured Pirellulales bacterium; assembly: GCA_964459805.1. GTDB lineage: Bacteria > Planctomycetota > Phycisphaerae > Sedimentisphaerales > Anaerobacaceae > DAOVRL01. The sequence continues at coordinate 16,985 of CAYWOD010000023.1, read as the reverse complement.
AGGTGAGCCATCTGCCGCATGTAGCGGCGGCGGCATTGATAAATGCCAACAGCAGCAAAGAGCTCAAGTTCGCCGGCAAAGGTTTTATGGATACTTCAAGGATAGCATCGGGTCCGGTTAATATCTGGGCCGACGTACTGCTGACAAACAGCGGCAACATCGCCAGAGGGATAGATAAGACCATCTGCGAGCTCTCGAAGCTCAAAAGGGCGATCAAAAGCCGGGATAAGAAGCGGGTAGAATACCTTCTCAGCAAAGCGAGAGAAAAACGTGTGGCTCTAATAAGGTACAAAATAGAGAAGAAGGAAATCTTATAGGGGCTGCTATACTGTGACGCTCGGCAAATTGCCCCACCGGACAGACAGACTTTGGAGAGGTTCATAGCATGGTACGAGTAGAAGGCGTAGCAATAGGCAGCCAATCGCTAATAAAAGAGGTTCTTGTCCGAAAAAGTTGGTAAGCTAACAGGAAACATACTCCGTAAATCTTTTGGATTTGGCGCTTTAAGGCAACAGCATGAATTGGTATAATGCCATGGCCATCAGGGAGGATAGGGCAACGCTGGGAAGCGACCCGAGCGCCCTGATGGTGGCGTACAGCATAGGGCGGTGTCCTCGTAAGGGGCCCCAGTGGCTTCAACGGCGCCGCCCACTTATGACAGTATGCTGGTGCCGGGAAAGCGATAAATCCTTTTCTGTTCGTGTTTGAACTCACAAGCTTCTTTGCAGTTGGACTACGGAAAGATAAAGATAGGAAGGAACCGGTATCGTGAGGCAATGGAGGTTTGAGGTTTTTAATCAGTCGGGCTTTTCCGATGTGCACGGCAAGAGTGTTCTGGAAGATATACGAGAGCTGGGCATCGGTTCGGTCGAGGCGGTTCAATCTGCCAAGGTCTTTCTGATTGAGGCAGGCTTCGACGATGATTTTGCCGGGCGTGTTGCGAGAGAGCTTCTGAGTGACGCGGTCTGTGAAGAGTATTTTGTTGGCAGGAGCAAAGCGCCGGCCGGCCTTGCGAAGGCGACTTTGATTGAGGTGCATCTAAAGAGCGGCGTTACCGATCCGGTTGCCGAGTCGGTTATGGCTGCTATCGGCGATATGGGTGTTAGGGCTGAGAATGTTCGAACCGCCCGGAAGTATGTATTGCTTGGTGAGATTACCAAAAGCCAGGCCGATATGATCGCCAAGAAGGTCCTTGCAAACGACTGCATCGAAGACGTGATAATCGGCGATGAGGCCGAGCCCCCAAGCCCGCATCTAAAACCATACGAGCTGCAGATTGTGCACTGGCCGATACGCGACCTTGACGATGACGCACTGACAGCCCTGAGCAAAAAAAAGGACCTGTTCCTGAATCTGGTCGAAATGCAGACCATTCAGAAATACTATGAGCAGCTCGCTAAGGAGCCCACGGATGTTGAGCTTGAGGCAATCGCCCAGACCTGGAGCGAGCACTGCGTGCATAAGACGCTGAAAAGCTCCGTTGACATGACAATCGACGGTGAGCAGGTGCATTTTGATAATCTGCTGAAAGAGACGGTTTTCAAGGCGACCAAGGATCTCGATAAGGAATGGTGCATATCGGTCTTTTCCGACAACGCCGGAGTAGTGGAGTTTGACGAGGACTCGGCGATTTGCTTCAAGGTCGAGACGCACAATCATCCCTCGGCGCTTGACCCTTACGGCGGGTCGGCCACGGGCATCGGCGGGGTGATTCGTGACCCGATGGCAACCGGCCTGGGTGCAAGACCCATTGCCAACACGGATATATTCTGTTTCGGTGAGCCGGACAAGAAACTTGAAGATATTCCCAAAGGGGTCCTGCATCCGAGGCGGATTATGAAGGGCGTCGTAGCGGGTGTTCGCGACTACGGCAACCGGATGGGAATACCAACGGTCAATGGTGCAATCTATTTCGACGACAGATATATGGCTAATCCGCTGGTTTATTGCGGCAATATCGGCTTGATCGACAGAAATAAATGCTTCGATAACGCGCAGGTTGGAAATCTGGTTGTGGTGGTCGGGGGCAGAACAGGCCGGGATGGGATACATGGGGCAACCTTTTCAAGCGGGGAAATGACCCACGAGCACGAGACAATCTTTTCCCACGCCGTACAAATCGGCAATCCGATAACGGAAAAGAAAACGCTCGATGTGCTGCTTCAGGCAAATGAAGCGGGCTTATACGAGGCAATCGCCGACTGTGGGGCCGGCGGACTGAGCGGTGCGGTCGGAGAAATGGGCAAAGAGCTCGGCGTGGAAGTCGATTTGGAGAAAGTTACACTAAAATATGCCGGCCTTAACTATACCGAAATCTGGATTAGTGAAGCGCAGGAAAGAATGGTTGTAGCGGTAAAGCCGGAAAATCTCAAAGCAATAACGAAGATTTTCGACAACGAAAATGTCGAGTCCACGGTGATAGGCAGATTCACCGGCGATAAAAAGCTCACATTGCGTTACAACGGCCGGCAGGTGGGCGAGCTGGATATGGAGTTTTGGCACGGTGGTGTCCCGAAGTACTCTCGCAAGGCGGTCTGGAAGTCGCGCGAGCTTACCGAGCCAGGCATGCTCCAGAAAGATAATTACAACGGTGAGCTTTTGAAGGTTCTTTCATCTTACAACGTGGCGAGCAAGGAGTGGGTCATCCGTCAGTACGACCACGAGGTTCAGGGCGGTTCGGTTGTCAAGCCGCTGACAGGCATAGACAACGATGGGCCCGGCGATGCTTCGGTTATACAGCCGAAACTCGATTCGGACAGAGCCCTTGCGATTAGCTGCGGAATGAATCCGATCTATGGCGACATCGATCCGTACTGGATGGCGCTGGCGGGAATCGACGAGGCGATAAGGAATTTGATATGTGTCGGGGGGCGGGTTGACACGATTGCTCTGCTGGATAATTTCTGCTGGGGCGACTGCACAAGGCCCGAGACGTTCGGGCCGTTGGTGCGAGCATCCCAGGCCTGCTACGACGGGGCGATGGCGTTTGAGGCGCCGTTTATTTCCGGCAAGGACTCGCTCAATAACCAGTTCGCCTGCGACGATGGAAGCCGAATATCCATTCCCTCGACGCTCTTGATAAGCGCGATATCAATAGTCGATGATATCAATAAGTGCGTGACGATGGATGCGAAGAAGGCCTCGAACCTGCTGTTTATAGTGGGCGAGACGAAGAACGAATTGGGCGGCTCGCATTATTACAAAATCTTGGGTCAGCTTGGGGCAAACGTTCCGAAGCTGGACCTCGAAACAGCTCCCAAGATTGCCCGGAAAATTGCCGAAGCGATTGCGGCCGGTCTGGTGGTAAGCTGCCACGATTGCTCCGAGGGAGGCCTGGCCGTGGCGCTGGCTGAGATGGCGTTTGCCGGCGGGCTGGGTATAGAGGCGGATTTGCAGGGTCTGCCAAAGAGCAAACACTGCTGGCGAGCGGACGCGCAATTGTTCAGCGAATCGAACAGCCGCTATATCGTGGAAGTTGAGCCGGACAAGTACGATGCCTTTGCGAAGCTGATGCTCAATTTGCCGTTCGGCCAAATCGGCAAAGTGACAGAAGAAAAAACGCTTATCATAAAATCAGAAGAGCGTAAAACGGTTATCGAATCAGACATAGAGTTATTGAAAAAGGCGTGGCAAAAGACGTTTGATTGGTGAAATAATGGCAGAGGTAAACCCCGTTAGAAATTTTACAACGGGGGATATAATACAAAAAGGCAAGGTCTCTGATATGGTGATAGTATGATACGAAAAGGCGGAATTTCTAACGGGGTAAAAGCGATAGTTTTGCGGGCGGCGGGGATAAACTGCGATATGGAGACTGAGTATGCGCTCGAGCTGGCCGGCGCCAAGGCACAGCGGGTGCATATAAACAGGATTATCGAGGACAAAAGCAGCCTGGATGAATTCCAAATAATGGTTTTTCCGGGGGGATTCAGCTATGGCGATGACGTGGCTGCGGGCAAGATACTGGCCAATCAGGTCGTGCACCACCTCAACGACCCGGTGCAAAAGTTTATCGATGACGGCAAATTAGTGCTTGGAATCTGCAACGGCTTCCAGGTTCTGGTCAAGGCGGGTATCCTTCCTGGTGCTAACTCGACCAACCATCAGGATGAGGTTACCATAACTTACAACGACAGCGGCAAGTTCGAGGACAGGTGGGTATATCTGGCTCCGCAAACCGACGGAGCCCCCGGGGCCAAGTGCATTTTCGTCGAGGCGGGCAGGCAAATCTACCTGCCGATTGCACACGCCGAGGGTAAAGTTGTCACTAAGGGCGCAGCCACGTTGGACGAACTGCAATCTGAGGGGCGTGTTACGTTTAAGTACGTCGATAAGGCGGGCCGAGAGGGTGATTACCCGGTCAATCCCAACGGGTCAATGGACTCGATAGCCGGTCTGACCGACAGCACGGGCAGGGTTCTGGGACTTATGCCGCATCCGGAAAGGTTTGTCAGGCCGACTCAGCATCCGCACTGGACACGCATTAAGGGCAATTCCGCTCAAGAGCAGCCGGACGGGATGACGATCTTCACTAATGCGGTGAACTACGTGCAGGAGAACCTCTGAACGTATTCGCACACACGGCTGCTTGAGCGCAGCCGTGGCCAACCTACAGCTCGTTCGGACGGTCGTCCGGTTTTGGGGGGATTTCGACGCCTTTGGGGTTGTACCTGACGACGACGAAGATCAGCGGCTCATCGCCTGTGTTTGTGAGTCCGTGATAGACCCATGGTTCGACATATAGAATATCGCCGCGTGTGGCGGCTAATCAGCGCTGCCGACGGCAGCTACGGCGGCGGGCCTGTCGTTGGCAAACTCGAAGGCCTCGTCGAAGCCGGCGACTCTGAAAACGCACTTGGTTATAACCGAGACATTGCAGAGAACAAGCCGGCGTCCGCGCTCGGCCAGCAGGCTTCGCAATATCAGGAGATTGCTGAGGCTCGACGATGTTATTACCTCGACCCTTGAAAAGTCGATTATTACGTCGCAATCGGGATTGTCACCGACGGTTTCATTGACGGCCTTGAGCTCATCGGCAATCTGCAGGTCTTTGAACGGTAGCTGGACGACAATAAGGTCTTCTGGAGGATGTTGAATATTCATTTGGTGCCTCCTTGTTCGGGTCGATTAAGTTTTGTGTATTTGCTGACTATATCGGAATACGCTCAGGCTGAATTGAGCAGAAAATCCGTCGGAGCATCCAGGAACGAGCGACTATATATGCAGTGTTATCGGTACAAGAGATAAGGCCCGGTAAAATGTGCAAATGTACCGGTAGAGCACAGACTACAGCGGGAGAGTGCGAGAAGCGTCTTGGCTTTTGTTTGTTGCGCCGATGATCTGAAAAATCTTGCTCTCAGTACTGATAGTCGCAGGCTCTTGAGAAAAAAATGCGGCCTGTGGAGGGGGTTGGAGCGTCGGTCGGGTTAAGTTGCGGCTGGATTAGGTCGATACAGTGCGCTGTGAAAAGTAACTGCGGGGGATGTGTGTTTGACAATGTAAGAAACAAAGTTGCCCGGTAAAGAGAAAAGGTTGAATGGTGAAGACTCAAAGAGGTTTTACATTAGTGGAAATTCTGGTTGTCGTGGTCATCCTTGCTATTCTTGCAGCAATCGTGATTCCTCAATTTACGCCTGCTGCCACGGAAGCCAAGACATCGCGGTTGTGCTCGGACCTTCAAGTGATGCGTCTGGCTATTGGAATGTATAAAATTCAGCACAACGACGATCTGCCGGGTACTGCTGCGGGTGTCAGTTTTCAGCAGGCTCTGACCGAGAGGACAGACCAAGACGGCACATTGAACCCTGTCGGTCCATACGGCCCGTACATTCAGAAGACTCCGACGAATCCATTTAATGACTTGGATACAATCGAGATAAACGGGGTCGTTGGCGGCGGGACGCACGGCTGGCATTTCAACACCACAACGGGGGAATTCTACGCCGACACCGATGCCCACACAGATCTTTAGGGATTCGAGGCATGCAGGCCGAGCGAATGCCTGCAAGGAGCTCATACGGCAGGGCCTTATCGCTTTCGTAAGCCTTGCCGGACAATCAAAATGGGCTGATTGCGGTCAGGTGCAGGTGCTCAGGCAGATCAAAAGAGAGGCTGAGGCCGCAGAGGAGTGAGAGGAAAGAGGAGAGGGCCCCAGCCCCACATTCCTTTTCTACCACCTAATACGATTGTCGAAGGAGACAGGTTCGTTGAAAAAAGTAACGTGCGGGACGGAGCCTTTTGCAATATGCGGTGCGTTTCGAGATATGCAGTTCTGGCCGTCGGCGATGTTGTATGCGATTGGCTCACCTAAGGCATCTGTAGGCTGTTCGATAGTGAGGCAGGCCCCGAGGATCGCGGCGAGTTCGGGAAGGTCGTATGTGGTCAACGCCCCGTGTACCGTGTTTACAAGCTGGTTGCAAGAGCGGCCCGACTTTATGACGTTCGACCACGAAATCAGCGAGCCTATCAGCTTGGCCGAGGCGAACAAATCGCCCTCGAGCGCCGCGGCGTGCAGGGCCGGGACGCCCACGTGACCGGTTGCGACTAAGTCCACCTGCTCGGCCTGTTGTTCCTCGGAATCCCGCAGAAAGCGTGCACATAGCAATACATCCTCTGCTCGCATCCCGACATACGAGCGTCCGAGCAGATAGGCGGTATAAACGTCCTGGCCGTCGGACCCGAAGTGGCTTGCGAAGTACCTTTGGCCCGTCTGCTGCGTCTCGCCGATGCCCCGCAGGTCCACTGCCAGCACGAGGCGACCTGCTTTGACGAGCTTCTCAATGGGTCCGTCCGGCGCGGCGTCGGCGCCTTTGCCCTTTTCGTGAAGATATAGCACGGACTCTTTGGGGGTCGCTTGATCCGGGACGAACATCAGAGCGGGCAGATAGACGTCTTCTTCGGGTTTGAGGATCAGCTTGTCGATTCTGTAGCCGGACCGCTTAACGACGCCGATCTTGTCGATCTTTGGCTTCGGAATTTCCGCAAGTCTGCGGATTCCGGTAATGCTGCGCACTTGATTAAGCAGCTCGGCATGCTCGGTATTGGCCCACAACCGGCGACGGTGTTCGGCCAGACTTTTTTCAACGTCTCGGTTCAAATTGTACGTTGACCTGGCCCCTTCCAACGACATTACCAGGCCGTCTGCTGTGCATGTCGCCTCGGCTTCACTGAGCAGTTCGATAGGCGGTTCGGTGATCGGCTCGTCTCGCCGCGTCAGCCATCGCGCCATCCAGCGCACGACGCTTTGCCGTTGAAGCTTGTTGTAATTGTGAGGCGCATCGTTTTCCAGCAGGTCGATACGCTCGGCAAAGCCCATCCGCGAATACAGGCGCTTGGCATAGCGGAAGGATTGCCAGGTCCCGCGGATGTCGAAGAAGTCCTTTGTGGCCGCGCAGATCATGATCGGGGTCGGCGCCCTTAGCATCAGGTAGTCCGCGTGGTCCATTCCGAAGGCGAGCTGGCCGTAGATATTCTGCTCGGCGTCCTGGGCGCCGAGTTCGAGTATGCGCTCGTAGAAGTTCGTGATGTAGCAGCTTGGCGCGGCCGCTTTGATGCGGTCGTCCAGCGACATCAGGTAGGAGGTCTGAGTGCCGCCGCCGCTGTTGCCCGTGCAGCCGATTCGCTTCGGGTCCACCTCCGGGCGCGATTGCAGATAATCGATGCCTCGCATTCCGTCCCATATCTCGAACCAGGCCGTGTTGCGCCCGAGCAGGATGCTGCCGACGCCGATCATGGTGTGTGCTCGTGTGCCCCACAGCTCGGGCAACTGCGAAGGCATCTGGCTGCGCTCGCCCTGGTCGATAGGGTCGAACACCAGCGCCGCCATCCCGTTGAGCGCCAGCAACGCCCCCATCGTCTGATATGTTTCGTATGCCTTGCCGTTGCGGCTGTGGCCGCAGGGAACGAGGACGCCCGGATATGGCGGTTTGTATTCTTTGGTGTCGGGCATAAACAGCAACGCCGAGACATAGTGCTTGGGCTGACTCTCGAAGATGACCTTCTCGACGCGGTAGCCCTTGCGTTTGACTACTCCGGTGATCTGCGGCTTTAGAGGCGTTCGGTCCGGCAGCTTGCCAATCGCATCGAGGAATTTTTGGCGGATGCGCTTTTGATACTCGGCTATCTGCTCCGGCGTTTTGCGCTGCTCGTATTGGCTCTTCCAATTCTCGAAGTACCGGGCGGCCTGCTTGCGCAGATAATGATTCATCATATCGCGTGTTTTGACGCCGCCGATTGTCTCAGGCAAAACGCGCAGGTTTTCCTCAGCCGAGACGGTTGCGATGAGCACCAGGCACAGGCCCACGAGCGCTGCGGTTGTTCTTTGTCGATTCATGCTTACCTCCCTTTATTTGACGCTGCAAAAATATCCTGGTCGCCCTGGGGGACGACCTCCTGAAACTGCTTTTTCGGCCAACCGAGTTTCTCAGCTACAGCTTTGGGGGGCTGCACACTGAAGTCGTTTTCCTGATATAGCCGGACATCCGTGTGCTCGGCGGCCATAGCCACGGCCTGGGGGATGTAGAGATTGGCCGTTAAATACAGCCGGGGTCGGGATTGGAAGTGGATTCTTTCGACGATAAACTCCTCGTGCTCAACCTTGCCGGTAACCACGGGCGCCACATCGGTCTTTTCGGGAAGTGGATCGAGGCCGAACATTTCCAGGAGCTGCTTATGATAAACCCGGCGCTTCGCTTTCCAGTCCTCAAGGTCCTTAACATCAGTCAGATGCCTGTCGGCCAGCTTCGCATACTGCGACTCATCCAACAAGTCCGCTTCGATGGTCTTAACTCCCGCTTGCTCGATCCTGGCTTGCACAGCCTTGTCGCTGAATCGTGAAACGGCGCAGATCTTCTTGTCAGGTGCTGCCTTTTTGAGCATCATCGCCAGCGTCGGACCCATTTTACCGCCCGCGCCCAAGACGATGATATCACCTCGGATACCTGCGAGCGCTTCAGTGGTGGCCGCAGTGGGCTCACTGAGCATCTCTTCCAGACCACGCTCATCTATGCCGACTATGTCTTTCATTTCTCTGTTCTCTGCTGTTTACTCAAACGTTCAGCTCAGCTTCAGAACCACGAGAATCAGGACCCTGACCGCTATAAACAGGACTACAAGAAAGCCGATGCCGCCGAGGATATTCAGGATCAGAGTATTGCGTCGCTCGCCCATGATGTCCTTGCGGTTCGCCAGATAGAGTATTGTGGCGGCCATAAGCGGATTGCCGATGACAGTCAGGGCCTGCCCGAAGATAATCAAGTTGACGGGTTTCTCTCCTGTCCGCAGGGCCAGTAACGCCACGACCATTCCTACGAGCAGCACCGCAACGGTAAATATCCGCGACCAGCGGTCGCCGAGCCTGGCAGGTCTGCCCAGCCCGTCTGCGAGGATGCTCCCGCCGATCATCGCGTTAATCAGGAACGGGTTCATGGCCACCGCAAAAAGCCCCACGCAGAAAATGATGTATGCGGTCGAGCCGAGCAGCGGCTGAAGGGACTGGGCAAGGACGCCGATGTTTTCCGCCTGTTTGTCGGGGATAACCGTAGCGGCCGTGATCATAATGACCGCACTGACCGTGGTCAGGATAGCTACGCCTGCGATAGAGTCGCCAATGCCCTGAAGATATTCCTTGATCGTCCAGCCTCTTTCGCGCACGAGGTTGCCCTGATAAAGTGCGGCGGCGACGGAGAACGTTGTCCCCAGCAGTGAGGCAATCAACAGGAGGGGGTCCTCGATTTGCCCGGCCACTTTGCGGGGCAGGCCCAGGCTGATGTTGTCGGGAATGCCCGGAACCAGACCTTTGACAATCGCCGCCACGCTTGGCCCGGCAAGGACGAGGTTAATTACAAAGCTCAGCAGAACAATGCCGACCATCACCTTCATAACTCTCTCGAGCAGCCGATAGACCTGTTTGGCTGTGAAAAGGAAGGTAATGATCACCCCGTTCAAAATTATCAGTATAATGACGGGGGACACCTTGGGTACGAGCGCTTCGGCAGCGGCCACAACAGCTAAGTTGTTGGAGAACTGAAAGGCCGAGCAGATTAAGCAGAGGTTAATGCCGATCACCGCAGCGGCGCCTCGGCCAAGCCGCCGGGCGATGAGTGTGCACGGCGTCGCACCGCCCACGACGCCGATGCGTGCGGCCATCGTCATATAGGTGCCCATAAGGACTCCGGTCATTATGAGCAGCCAGAGCAGCTCGTGACCGTACTTTGCGCCGACGTTCGAGCTGATCAGCAGGCTTCCGGGCCCGAAAACCACGCAGGCGGTGATAAGGGCCGGGCCGAGTGACCGCCACCACGGAGGACACCGTTCGATATTTGAGGATTCGGATGGCCCGGACATCGGATAACCTCCCTGTTTCTGTGCTTACGTGAGCTTTACTATACGGTTTCGGGGACTATGAAAGGTTCACGGTAATTACGGCTGGCGAGCACGTTTGCTTCTTCGGAGAAATCCCCGACAAATCTCTCTTTTTCCGGGTCCATCGTCAGTTTCTGCGTCAAACGTTACAGGAGATAACAGGCGGCCCTGCGTTTGCCGAGCATATTCCGCCCGGCCATTCGCGTGCTTATGATACCCAAATCTCCCGCCTGGTTCAAAGGCCTTTTTAAGAAATACGCAATCCGCGATATAGCACAAAGAGCGGGTTGAAACACTACTTACCGCCGTTTTCTTCTTGAAACGCCCTGCCATTTGTGCTAAAGTCTTGTTTCAGGTTTCATAGTTTCCTTGCGGTGCTTCTCTCACCCATCCGTGGGAATGCTCAATTCACGGAGCGTTCGACGTAGCCAGGCGAGTGATTTCTCTATCATGGGACCCCCGGCGCCCTCGCACTCCATGCTCAGTACGCCGTCAAATCCAATATCCCGCAGGATGGTCAATATCTTCCTGATGTTCTCTGCGTTGACGCCGTCGCCGATGGCACAGTGGCTTACTGCGATACCGGTCTGCTCACCGCGGGCCGCCGCGGCCAGCGACTTGCTGACGTCCTTGACGTGCACATGGGTAACCTTCTTCTTGAATCGCTCACAAAAGCTCACCGGATCTTCTCCGGCAATGTAGGTGTTACCGGTATCCATATTCATGCGCAGATAAGGTGAATCACAGAACGCGAGCATTTTCTCCATCATGTCGGGTTTGGTCGTGAAATACCCGTGCACCTCGATGTTGATAATCATCTCATAGGCTTCGGCAACCTCAATGATTTGGCCATAGCTGCGTTTCATAATGTCCATAGCTTGGTCATCGGACAGGCCTTCGGGCTTGTGCAGACCGTCGGTTGTGGCAATGTGCTCACAACCGGCCAGCTTCGCCCAGGGGATGCTCTTGAGGACATAAGGCACCCCGTACAGCGGCCCGTCCTTGCCCGACAGCGGAAATGCCGCGTCCACCTGGGAGAATCGCACGCCATACTTCTCCATTTTCCTGCGCAATAACAGGGGATCTTCGTAAAGCACAACGTGCGGTTGATATCCGAGACCGTGAATCCAGCTCACCCCGTCAATCAGCCCGCATTCGATAAAGTGGACACCGTTCGCCTGGGCCCATTCGAGGCATTTCTCGAAATTCCAGTAAGACGAATTGAATGCGTCGGTATGAAAGCCGATTCTCATCATAGCGTTGTCCTTCCTTTTGGCCGTAGCACTTCCTAACGCCGCGCCGGCCAGCGCCACAGAAGCTGCTGCCACAAACTCACGTCGTGTAAAATTTGTACTGTTCTTATGCATGTCGATATCCTCACCTGTCCTGTCTCACCCACCAATCGGGGCCTCTGCCCCAACCGGGGCAGTGCCTTCTCTGTCGTGGGACTACCCATTCTTCGAGATTCTGTTTAGCCGGACTATGAGCGAAATGGTTCAGTCCGATCCGAAAAGGTATAGGCTATTCTATTTTCACGGTTTCGTCAAGCGGCATTCCCAGGCGTTTGAATTTCTCGGCTCGGGATTTCTGGTCGCCGACGTTGATTTCCCGGGCGAGCTTTCCGACTTCCAGGGCGTGGCGGCGCGCGACGACTATCACGCCGTCGCCGTCGGCTACTATCAAATCCCCCGGATAAACCACGACGCCGGCGCAATTGATGGGGAAATTGTAGGACTCCGCGATTGTAATGCTTCTGTCGGGAGGAGCCTTATTTGCAATTCTGTGTGTGGGGGGATTACCAGTTTGAAATCTGTTCCCACTCCATATTAAATCCTAATTAATAATCAATTAAGAACCCACCAAACCATCCCGCCCCCCGTCAATCCGGACTTGATCCGGAATCTACACGCTATACGCAATACGAATTCCCCCAATCGCAAATCAAATCCCCCTTCGTTATTCGTTATTCGACATTCAAAATCCCCCAATCCCCCCCCCCGCAACGCGGCAGACAAACACGCATCCGTTTACGTACGGGAACCTCACACAAAACCACAAAAAATTCTTCCACTTGAACTGCGTGCCAAGACGCCATCAGTCTTGGCTCCTTTGCCGGCGGTACGCCCACGGTAATATCGCGGCCTTTTACGCGATGTGCTTATACTTGCAATTAACTGCAAAAAAGTATTGTCTGGCACAAGAGTCTGATATATATTATCTGCAGCTTGGGGCCCGTAGCTCAGCGGCAGAGCAGTGGACTCATAATCCATTGGTCGTAGGTTCGAATCCTACCGGGCCCAATCGTTTAAGTTCTTGGCTGTTAAGCACTTGTGCTTAGCAGCCTTTTTCTTTGAACCACTAAAAATGGTCTTTTGCGTCAGTTTTGCGTCAGTCATAATTTGCAGCAGCCAGAATCTTCTTCACAGCTTCTCTCGCAGAGGCAATATCAGTTGACTGTACAGACAAGTAGTACTTCCTTGTTGTTGCAATATCTGAGTGCCCGGCCAGCTGTTGCACAACATGGATAGGCAGATATCTGGCCCAGTTCGTGATCGCAGAGCGCCGAAGGTCGTGCAACGTGCACTTGGTCACGCCGGCTTGATGGCAAATTACCTCAAAGTCCCGCATGACATTATTTACGATCTCGGATTTGCCATTCCATCTACCTATCTTCACACGCTCTTTGATTCTTTTGAACCTTTGCCGTGAGACAAAAATGTAGGGATTGCCCTCTTCTGCTTCAGCCTGAATATCAACTAGGATCTTTGTCGTCTCGTCTGACATTGGCACTGCGCGATTCTCATGGTCTTTGGGCTCCCATTCTATGGTTCCGGCAGTGGACTGTTTAGCCGTAACGCGAATCTCTTGGCTCTCGAAATCAACATCGGTCCACAAAAGGTTCAAGATCTCGCTACGCCGAAGTCCGCTACAAAAAGCTATCGAGATCACTCCTTTCCACCAGGATCTCCTCGCAGCGTCAATCAAAGCGCGGTATCCTTCAACTGGTACATATCGGATAGGCTTCTCAGCCTTCTTTCGTTGCCTAATCTTAAGAAATGGGTTTTGCTCCTCAAGCAGATAGCCGCGAGGCTCGATCGCCAGATCGAATACATGTTTGAGCGTGCGAATGTCTTTGTTTACTGTCCCGACAGTTACACCTGAAGCTATACGAGAGGCAATGAAACCCTCGGCTTGTGAAGGTCGGATTCTTCGCAACAAAGTCAAACCGCCTATGTACTTTTCAAATAGCCGTAGGGCTCGCACCTGGTCATACAGTGTGGCGTATGCCACTTGCCCCACCATCACTCTCTCATGCTCGCATATAAAGTCATGTAACGTCATCTTCCGGGGCTTGTCCGGTTTTCCACGATCTACTTGTGTCTGCAAGTTGCGAGCATATTTGTCAGCCTCCTTTCGCGTTTTGAAGTCCCTTGCGTACCTCTTGCCGGTAGCTCCGTACCATCTGACAGTCCACGAGTGCCGCCTCTTCTTCGGCCATTGTGACTTAGGCACGGGCTTTCCATTTTCCCGAGGTACGGGCTCCAACCATCTACGATAGACACCAACTTTTTCTATTGCCATTGGTAACCTCCTTTGTTCAAGGGGAGTAGTTACCACTGGCGACCGACAGCAAAGATACTACCAGGGAAATCCATCGGGCGCAAGTGTTTATTCTGTTTTCGTTTTAATTCTGAGAAAGTCTTCCAGCTCATCCCTAAGATACCAGACATGGCGAGCGTATTTAGTGCCCCTTAATTCGCCGCGATTACGCCAATAATCGAGGGTGCGTTTGGCAGATCTAGGGGTATGGCCTGTACGATCCAATCGTAGAAACTGGGCGGCCTCAGTAGGAGTCATGATTGGGGGGAAGACTTGTGGCCGGTCAGGCCAGTTGGCTTCATTTTTTTGTTTATTTTCATTTTGCATTGTGATGCCTCACTGCCTTTTTGACCCATTTGGCACTTCCTGTGCTCTATTAGCCAAAGCGGTAGTAGTCTTCTGGTAGTTTCACCCCCACACAGATTTTTTTGCGGGTTTATTGATTCCTTGCCAGCACGTCAGAAAAATGGCGGTCTTTGAATTATGTGCGGGCTTTTTCAGGTTATCTGAAATTCTGCAGTCTATTCTACCGCTATATCAACAGCAGAAAGGTTGAATAAGCGATGTCAGAAACCGTTTAGGGGAGCTTAGAATGGCGTTTAGAATGAACCGTAACGACTGTAAGATTCTTGAATCTATTGCGGAATACAGAACCTTAACCCCAACTCAAATCACAACCTTTTATCAAAAGAGCAGACAGGTCATCTGGCGACGTTTGCGTATTCTTGAAAAAGAAGGGCTGATACAAGCGATCAAGCGTGAATTTGGGCGAGGTCGCGGCAGGCCTGAGAATTCATTGGGATTAACTGAGTATGGACTTGATACTCTAAAGGAAAAGGGGATCATTGGCAGGGATGTGCTGCATGAGAAGGTTGGTGGTGTTAATATTCACCGTGTTGACCACCAATTATTGCTGAATTGGTTCAGAATTCATCTGAACCAGGTTGAGAAGGTGCTTCCCAGGCTAAGTATTAAGGTACTGGCCTATAATTCACCGTTTCCGCCCAAGGGGCCAAATGGTCGTATATTCATAACTGATTATTCGCCAGTGCCGGGTTCCGGCACACGAGGGGCCAGATTCACGCCCGATGCCGTATTCGGCACGAGTGATTCAATTGAGAAAAAGACGTGTTTGTTTTTTCTTGAAGTTGATTGTGGCGCAGAGACAATAGCCAGTCCCAGACGTGATATGACCGATATCCGACAAAAGATTCTGACCTACGGGGCATATTTTGATAGCTATAAATATAAACGATATGAAGAGGTGTTCAAACGCCGTTTGAATGGATTTCGCCTGCTTTTTCTCACCAACACACTGGGTAGACTGGTGGCTTTGTGCAAACTGACCCAGGAGATACAGTCCACTGATTTCGTCTGGCTCACTGAGTACAGCCGGATGTTTCCTGATGGTGTGTCAGCCAAAATATGGGCGAAGAGCGGCGACCTTCAATGTCCTCAGCACTCAATTCTCGGCACTCTTTGCTGCCAAGCACCATTACCTTAACAGCGTATTTCGAAGTTAAGTAGGATCTCAACGTATATTTTTTCGATTAACTCGTATGGCAGGTCGAGTACAATTTCACGGGTGCGGCCATACCTGCCCCTGGAGAGTACTCTGCTTCGCAGAAGCGAGTAGATGTCCAGTTCGGCTATCAAGTCAGCAAAAGCCCGCCCGGTCAGTGGTCGCAAACCGACTCTTAGGCAAAATCCCTTATAGGCATCGTAAGCTTCGCCAGTTCCAATCGAACCACCCTTGCTCTTTCGTGTAGCTTCGATAACAGCAGCCATGGCAGCTTGGAGCTGTAAGGGTGCTGAATGCAGCAGTGTAAGGTAGCGGTCCTTATCTAATTCTGTAGCAGCTTGGTCAACCGATCCAAGAAAGATTTTTGTGCCAGCCTTCTCGGCTAAGTAAGCGCTTTTTGCCAGCAGAGCGACGGCCTTACGTGCATCCCCGTGATCGCGGCTGGCCATGGCAGCGATTTTTTCAATCACACCTGGCTCAACTGCGCCCGGATGAAGGGCTTTTTCCACGCGGATACGGAGAATGTGCTGGAGGTCAATGGCATCGTAAGGCTTGAAGATCAGTTCATTGAGCTTTAAGAAGGACTTTACGCGAGGGTCAAGATGATCGGGCCAATCCAGACGATTGGATACAAAGACAAGAATAAGCTTGGCAGGGATTCTCTGCGGTAGTCTTCTTACCAGAAAAGTCATGAAGTTATCCTTGTCGCGGCGGATATTGTCAACCTCATCAATGAAGAGTATCAAATAGCCCTGGTAATCGGCGAGTTTCGTTTCGATACGGATCATCATTTCTTCCAGGGAGATCCCTTTTTGATATCTCTTGCTTGCGTTTAGCAGGCAGGCAAGGTCATTTAGTGCCCGAAAACATGGCCTTGGATTGGAAAGATCAAGATGTTCATAACGCAGGGGTATCTTTTTGGCAAGGCACATCTCGGACAGCAGGTTCAGGAAGTAGCTCAGTGTAAGTGTTTTCCCTGTCCCAGTTTTGCCCCATATGGCAAGGTGGCAGGGGTGGTCATCTCGCAGTATCGCGGCGAAATGACTGCTGAGTTCCTGTATCTCAGTATCTCGAACGTTAGCGTTGAAGATCTCTTCCAGCACTACTAATTGCTCTGCCTTGATGAGCTGCTCATCATCAAGAAAACGCCGGTCTCTAATGATCGCAGAGCCGACCATGTGCTGAATCTGGCTGACTATTTTGGTACGGACTTTGTTGGGTTCCATGCGAAAATCACCTCCATATGTCTTCACTGGAAGTGCAACTATAAAAAACTTTCGCTTCAAAACCTGAAGAAGGGGTGGGATTATGTTGAGTATAGCTCGTTGCAAGCCATAGCTACCGCTCTGCACTGCAAATCTCAGACTCAACTCAACATAATGGCGAACTCCACATAAGGAGAGTAGTTTTCGCATGGAAAATGGCAAACGGACCTGGCAGGTGTCTATTTTCTGCCTTCGATTTCGTAACTACTGCCCGGTGAAATCGTCTTTGCAAAGTC
>CAYWOD010000022.1:7257-25339 GCA_964459805.1 uncultured Pirellulales bacterium | reverse complement strand
CACCCCCCGCAATACGCAATCTCGCCCTGAGCGAAGTCGAAGGGACGACATCCGACATACGCAATCTTGCCCTGAGCGAAGTCGAAGGGACGCAATACGAAATACAAACCCAGGGGATAATTAAAGCAGGAACCTTTTCTATGGTCTCTACAACCATTTTTCGCAACAACTCTCAAAATGAAAAACCATTACAAGTTCTTCAACCGTTGTTGTCTGTCGTAATCCTTCAGTGCCGCGATTATTTCACCCATATCGCCGGCCATAATTTTATCCAACCTGTAGAGCGACAATTTGATTCTATGGTCGGTTACGCGGTTCTGCGGGAAATTATACGTCCTGATTTTTTGCGACCTGTCGCCCGAGCCGATCATAGTCTTGCGCTGCGAATCACGTTCGGCCCTCTTTTTTCTCTCGAAATGCTCGTAAATCCTACTTCGCAGGATACGCCAGGCCTTGGCACGGTTCTTGTGCTGGCTCTTTTCATCCTGCATACTAACGGTAATCCCCGTCGGGACGTGTTCGAGCTTGATTGCACTGCTGACCTTATTGACGTTTTGCCCGCCCGGTCCACTCGATCTGCTGACGTGCTCGATAACGTCCTCCGGCGCTATCTCAATTTCGAGCTCTTCGGGCTCGGGCAGTACGGCGACCGTCGCCGCCGAGGTGTGGACCCTGCCCTGCGATTCGGTCTCGGGCACGCGCTGGACGCGATGGCCCCCGCCTTCATAGCGCAATTCCGACCAGGCTGCCTGGCTTTTGACGCTGAATATGACTTCGCGAAAGCCTCCTTTCTCCGTCAGGCCAAAGGCAAGCTGTTCGACCCTCCACTTTCGGCCCTCGGCGTACTTGACGTACATATTGTACAAATCGCGTGCGAACAGAGCCGCCTCTTCCCCGCCCGTGCCCGCCCGTATCTCCACTATCACCGAGCCGACACTCATATCGTCGGCCGTTACCAGCGTATCCTGCATCTCCTCAAGCAAGGCGCCGCTCTTATCTTCGAGCTGCCGGAGCTCTTCTTTCGCCAACTCCCTGAAGTCCTCATCGGCCGAGCTGTCGTTTATTATCTGCTCGGCGTCCTCAATATCGGAAACGGCGGTTTTGTACTCGCGGTACTTCGTTACGAGGGACTTCAGTTTGCCCTGCTCCTTGGCCAGTGCAATCAGTTTGGCCGAATCGCCGGCGATCACCGGGTCGGCTATCTGCTGTTCAATCCGACGAAAACGCGCCTCGAGCTCATCGAGTTTTGCGAGTAAACTGTTCGTTTTTTCAGTCATAGACGCAGCCCGCCAAACGTGAAAAAAAATAGCGGATAGCCTGTATCGGCACGGCGGACACACGAAACAAGCGCCGAACACCGAGCGCTAAGCGCTACTTTGACCCTGGGGAAAAGTTATTGGTTCTGGTCTTTTGTGCTCTTTTTGATGTAGCTCGTGCCGTATTTCTTCTGGAACCGCTCTATTCGGCCGGCGGTATCGACGTATTTCTGCTTGCCGGTATAGAAAGGATGGCACATCGAGCAAATCTCTGCGTGGATTTCCTTTATCGTGCTGCGAGTCTCGAAAGTGTTGCCGCAGCCGCAATGAACGATCACCTTGCCGTATTTTGGATGTATATCTTTTTTCATAGTCAAAGCTCTCCAGGTTTTCAGCAAAACCTTATAATATACGGGTTTCGCCATGCATTTCAACAGAAATTTCACGCAAATCCCCCTTTTTTGATGAGAAACTTTGAATCCGTTTTTGTTTTTAATCGATAGTAACTATTGGCTTCACCGCTTTGCCAACGGACAGATTTATCGGCCGCTTATGGAGATGCAGGATGCACATTAGGTATGTTATTTCCACAATGGTATTCTGGGGGCGCGAGCACCACCTTTCTTTCGAGCAGGAGTGCCAGTACCTCAAATCGCTGGGTTTCGGCGTAGAGCTCTGGCCCAACATAAAGGGCCACGAAGAGTGCCGTTACGAGCGGCGCAACTGGCCGAGGCTCACTGCCGCCACGCAGGATATGCTGGTCTCGATGCGCTCTCGCTGCGATAAACCCACATTAGAACAGTGGAATGAGCAAATCGAGTGTGCCAACCTGCTTAATGCCTATATTGTTACCGACCTGCAAAGTCTGGGTATTCCGGACGGGGCCGAGCCCAATGGGACCGGTTTTGCGGCTGAGGTGGTCAAACTTGCCGAGTCGAGCAAAGTCAAGTTGTGCATCGAGACCGGCTGGCTGCCGGTAGTCAAGGAAATTGGAGAAAGATTCCAGTCCGTTTGGTACTGCCTCGACACCGGCTATGTCAATCTGGATGCGGACTATTCGTTCAAGCAATATGTGGATGATTTGGCCCCGAGGGTGGCCCATTTACACTTGACCGACAATTACGGCCATATCGACGACCACGAGCCACCCGGCCTGCAGGGCGGCATACCCCGTGCGAATTGGGACTATCTGTTGGAAGTCTTAGGCAAGTACGAGAATGACGTAGTTGGTTCGTTTGAGATGTGCCCGTGTATGCCGGGCGTGATGATACGCCAGGCCAAGGAGTTTGTCTTTGACGTGCTAAAGTGGCCGAATCGGCCTCAGAACCAGCCCGGCTACTCAGACATTACATATAACCCGACCTAACAAAAAACACCAGCCCGCAGCGAAGCCGCCTCCTCATTTGTGAGGTGGATAAATATACTGGAAGGCCAAGGGCGTCAAATGCCCCTGGCCTTTATTCTTTGGCCTGGTTCTCTCGCGAGGCTCCGATTCCGTCCGCAACCCCGCGTTCGTTGGAGTCTTCTCTGGCCTCCAGAGTCTTTCACGGGGCTTTTAGGGCCAGGCTGAACTTGTTGCCGGCAGCGACATCATCGGTGAAGACGATACCATCCGGAACGGTTCTGGAAAAATAATCGAAAGGATAATCGCCGTCCGGCCAATCCCAGGCAAATATCTCACCGTCCGATGTGAGAGCCAGAATGTGGTCCCAGCCGGCGGCGATAGTCACGAATTCGGTCCCGTCCGGCTGACGGTAGTGATAGCGCGGAATGCCGGGTTCGAGCCAGTCGCCGCCGCACCCCCACATGTTTGTCCGCATCAACAGCCAAAGAATGCTCCCCGCTCCTGCCTGCTGAGATCGCGATAATACGCGCAAGATTTGGATCCGGGTTATTAGGGTCTTCTGGCGCCTGCTCACCATGCCCTAAAAATAGGCTGCAAGGAAGAAGGGGGCTTAGGAGGGACTTGATTGAAACCAGAGGTCGGTTCCACCCTTGAGCAATTCAATGGTGGCCTCGTACTCTCCTTGTCCAGTAACATTCGTGTCTTCTCCTCGTAATACACTCTGAATAGGCGTCTGGGCATCAGCATCCTTAGCATTTACATCGGCACCATTGGCCAGCAGAAATTCGACCATTTCCCTGTTGCCTTCAAAAGCTGCATTATGCAGGGGGGTTTCACCATTATCGTTTCTTGTGTTGACGTCAGCACCGTTTGCTAATAGTAATTCAGCAACCGATTTATTGGCTGCCAAGTGAAGTGGGGTATCACCTGTGCCATCTTTGCTATTTACGTCAGAACCTTTGGCCAAAAGCAGTTCAGTAACTACCGGCCACCACATTGAAGCGCAGTGCAGTGGCGTCCAGCCCACACCGTTTTTTGCATGGATATCTGCACCGTTAGCTAAAAGCAGTTTCACCACCTCAGTATAACCTGCTACAACTGCAAGATGCAGCGGTGTCTCATTCGCATCATTCTTAGCATTTACATCCGCTTCTTTAGCCAATAGTAGACTGACAATCCCCTTAAAATCCTGCATCGCTGCCAAATGGAGCGGGGTAGTGCCATTATTGCTCGTACTGACATTTACGTCTGCACCTCTCGCTAAAAGCAAAGCAGCTATTTCGGTATCCCCTTTTATCAACGCATTGTGTAGCGGCGTATAGTTCTCATCATTTTTGGCATTTATGTCAGCCCCTTTTGCTATTAACAGTTCAACAAGCTCCTTATGACCTTGCCGTGCTGCAATATGTAGAGGTCGCCAGCCCCATCTCCTGTCCTTCGCATTTACATTGGCTCCATTTGCTATCAAAAGCTCTGCGATTTCCTTATATCCATCCCATACCGCCACATGCAACGGTGTCTCTCCGTAATGAACCTCATGGGCATTAACATCAGCGCCTTTGGCCAGCAAATATTGCACAATTTCCTTATGGCGATTCCATACGGCTCTATGTAGTGCCGTCCAGCCCCACTTATCCAAAGTGCTCAGCCATATACCCTTTCGCTTCTCAACATGCCTTTTGACGTCTTCAAGATCCCCGGCCGCAGCCGCTTTTTGGATGCTTGAATATTTTAAGGCATAGTTGTCTTCGATGGAGCTTTTTTGACAACCCAAAATGGTTACAACCAAAGCAAGAACTAACCAACAAGGTTTTATACTGTTCATTGTAATACATCCTTACTGTTGGAGTCTTATAGTTTGAATATTACCGAAGCCTTTGAACCTGTAGTTGTAGTGAGGACCATTTTTAAGCATTACGCCGCTGGTATTCAAAATACAATAGGTTATAGCCTGAAATATGGTATCATTTAATCCAAGCCTATCCCAAAAATTGCCTGACCAGTCATTATAATAGGTTAGGATACGATAGGCGTAAGATAAATCATACCAACCCTTATAGATTTGATCCGGATGTTCTATTCGCAGAGCATAAGACATGTCGCTTGGTGAAACATCTGTAATCACTTCAGTAGGATCCCCTTCGTAATCGGGACCCTCCACAAGGTCCCAACCGGCGGCGAGAGGCTTCCCGTACCAGCCCTTGTAGATCTGATCGTTGTTGAATATGCCCAGCCACCACGAGACCTTCGGTTCTTATGGCTGCTTGGGTTGTTTTCTTCTCAGGAGATGGTCTATGCCTGGTATGCTTTTGTAAGGTTCCTCTTCCTCGATCAGGCCGAGCTCTGCAAAATCTGTTCCGAGGGCCTCGGATACGTAATCATCGCCATAGACAGTGTACTTGCCATTCTTGCTGTCCACACCGAACGGAATCATGTAGGCCCTTTTCTTTGTCACAAACACCACCCTGCTGTCATTGAACGAGCCCCTTCCGAAGTTGTTGACTCGCTTGGCCTCTGAATAGTGCCGATGAATCCTCTTGATCCAGAGAAGGTCACTTACGACTCTTTGAGGAGAAATACAATGCCCTATAACCTCCTCGACCTCATCTTGGTCGCCGATCAATCCTAGCCAATCAGCTTCCACCGGATGATTAATGTTCATAAGAAGAACGGCTTCTGTCCTCTCGAGTTTTGGAATGTCTTTAATCGTTGCTTCGACGTAGTGGTATCTGTTCACAACCGGCAGTGACCTGCAACCGCCAATTGACAGCAAGCCGATGATCGTCAAGACAACAGGGAAATTTAGCAGCTTCATGTTACTTCTTCCTCCCGTAGCGACATCAATTTATCTCGGGATACCTGAACCGTGCATACTGCCAGTCTATGACTCCGTAGTACATGAAATTCTCCAGAATCCTTGTTCCACCTGCTGGAGGCAGGGAGTCATTGACAGCGTCGTTCAGAGGGAAGCGCTGCCTCAGGCGATCCCAATAGTCTTCTTCGAACTGATTGTACTTTCCAAGCATATCATAAACTAAGACCCCTTCTTTCCAACCCACAAATAACTTTTCTCCGATGGGTCTCAGGTCTCTGCAAAGCTACTTTGTTACTTGCTGCCCTTTTTTCCAGTGTGACTTCTGAGCAATTTAATGACAACATCATAGTTGGTCTCTTTCTCCGCAAAGACCCACTCCTTTCTTTCCAAAGTCGCCTGGAGTGGCGTTTTCCCGTCGCTGTCGCTGATGTTGGCGTCGGCTCCGTTGTCCAATAGCAGTTTGACGGTCTTCTCTCTACCATAGTACGCCGCCTGATAAAGGGGTGTTATCCCTCTACTGTCTCTTGCATTAACGTCGGCACCGCTCGATAAAAGCAATTTTGCACAGTCGAGACTACGCGAAGCGGCTGAATGCAACGCCGTGCCGCCTCCATTATTTCTCGCGAAGACATCTGCTTCGTTATCCAGGAGTATTCTCGTAATATCCAAATATCCTCCCTCAGCCGCTTCATGGAGCGGAGTACCGCCTTCATAATCCTGCAGATTTACGTGAGCGCCTCTGTCCAATAATACCGAAACTGTACCGTCAAGTCCCTTCCATGACGCGATATGCAAAGGAGTTCTTCTAAAAAAGGAATCCCTGGCATTTACATCAGCACCACAAGATATAAGCAAAGATGCAATTTCAACATCAGACATCAATAAAGCAACATGCAACGGTGTTTCGTTGGAATCCGACCTGATATTTACATCAGCCCCTTTTTCTATTAAGTGCCTGACGGTGTCTTCAGCTTTTAGCTGGACTGCAATGTGCAGGGGTTGCCAACCATTTCTAATTCCGCTAACGGTACCATAAAGCGCAAGACAACATAACAAGTTTTCTCTCTGATGGTTATCAGGGCAGGAGCACCCGGACACAAAAGAGGATAAAATGAATAGAACAGACAAGATTACTATCTTTACGGTCCTTTCCATGCTCTTAATCCCTTCTTAACCTAATAGTAAAAATGTTCGGACGGTAGCCTTTCAACCTGTAGTTGTAGTGTGGACCCGTTCTGACAACAGGATAATCCGGTCTCCAAATGCAATACTCAAGCGCCTCGTACACAGAACCGTCTGCGCCAAGCTTCTCCCAGAAATACCCTGACCATTTATCGTAGTAATCAAATGAGGCTCCGATTCCGTCCGCAACGCCGCGTTCATTGGAGTCTTCCCTTCGAGCATAGAGACCTGAGCAAGAGACATTGCCCGAGCGTCGCCGTTAAGAACTTACCATTGAAACCTGCTCCACAAAAACAATAGCAACCACAGGGTCAAGAGCGATCCAGATAAAGCCAATAGGAAGACGGAGAGAATTTTTCTTGTCGTCCTTAGTTGCGCACTCTCAAGCTTGTATAGTTTTGTTGCAACTATCCACATAGCATCGAACCCCAGAACCCCAAAGAGGCCCAGGGGCCCCCAAAACCAGGGTATGCAATGAGAAATTGGTTTACCCAGGAACAGCACGCCTCCGACATAGACTCCAATGGCCATTAGCGAGAGAACGACAATCTCACAACCTAAGTCAAACCGGTTTTTCGGAAGTTCCGATTCATCTTCCTGCATAGCTTGATCTCCTTGATGTTAGCTCTAGCGGTCTGACTGAAGAATCACAAGTTGAAGATTCTCCACTTGCCATCCTGCTCTCTGATGAAGAAGACGGGGAAACTCAAGGTGCGCTCCGGCCTTAAGAAAGTCCAGAAGTGTGCAGGGATTGCAGGGTAGTTCCGGCAGTATCCGCTGCTCAAATTGTTCCGTCGGAATGCGCTCACCAGCCGGCAGGATTGACTGATCCAGAGTAACTTTCCAGGCCAGGCCCTGGTTGATCCCAACCGAGTTCTTCAGATACGCACTGGTGGGGGAGCTTAGGGTCGCGTTTTCTGTCAGTGCCTTGTGCGTCTTGCCTGCAAATGCGTACACAGGTGTGCAAGATCCCAATAGTATGAGGATACTGAGCAACAACTTCGTGCGGTTTTTTACAATCATAATCTATACCTCCTAAGGTGTAAAATGCGCAACGACAGATAGGGCCCAGAAGAACAATGTATTGAAGATGAGTACAGGCAACGAAACCATGATAATAGCTGCCCTTGTAGCTCGGGTGCCAGGTTTCCAATACAATGTCCCTGCAATTGCGCCAACAGGTAGCAGCAGCCCGGGTAGCCATCCCCAATAGTATAGGTGGACTTTGTGCCAGAAGCGTGTAACCTGCTCGGAAAAGAACAACGATGCTATACTTAGGCAGTACCCAACAGAGAGCCAAGCAAGTATCAAAACCAGCGTCCTCTTTCTTCTCTCGGAAAGCATCACTTGTTCTCCTGAACCTGTTTATTTGCAGCGTAACTGGAAAATCAGAGGTTTAAAATCATCCACTTGCCGTCTTCCTCTCTCATGAAGAAGACGGGGAAACTCAAGGTGAGACCGTCGTCATCATGGAGCATCTCATATATCACCTCGCCGAATCTCTGGCGGTCGAATGTCATCTCGCCCATCCCGGCTGCATAATCCGAAAGGTGTGCTTCAATTATCCCGAAGATCTCGGCGTATTTGTCTCTTGAAATCTCCGCAACAAAGGCAAGGGCCTCGTTGACGTCGGCGGCGGCCAGCGCCGTCTTGAAGGACCCGAAAACGTCCAGGGGATGCGGGCCGTTTAGCCAGAAATAGGCGAAGGTCAGCAGGTCACTGGCATCGACCGTTCCGCTGTCGTCGAAATCGCCGTCAAGCCCACCGCCGGATTCGTGCCAATTGTCGGCGAATGTCGCAAAATCAATGAAGTTGACTATCTTATCGCCGTTGAAGTCGGGATACGAATTGCGATCGGGAAAGACGTCCGGCGCCGTTGTTTGTTCTGCGAGAATGCCTGTAGAGTAGCTTTTTGCAGGCGCCGCCAGCAGATTCTCCTGCTCCGTCTGCACCGGTGCAAACGCCGCCTCATCCACGGTGGATACGACAGGACTTTTCTCAGACTCAGCAGTTTGTGAAGTAAAAGACTCCTGTTCCGGCTCGGATCCGGATTCGCCTTCGGGCGGCATGAGTTCTTCCAGCCCAAGACCGGCGGCGCCAAAGATATTCTGTTCGCGGTTGCAAAACAGGTAGAGTTCGTAGATTGTGGTGCCTGCTGGAATCGAGTTCCCGTCGATAACAATATCGACGCTGGTAATCAGACTGATAGTCGCCTCGCTTGATTCGGCGTCGAATTCAAAATAATACTCTTAATTCGCGTCCGGCACAGGCTCCAATACTCCGCCCGCTGCGCCGACCGATACATCATTAGGCCCTATCTGGGTGGTTCCCTCAACAGCAACCAAAAGCTCTCCCAGACTTTGTATTAGCGGTGAATCGCTCAAGTCATAACCGTTGAGTGTCAGAATGAGGTCGGCTTCGGCGATTGACGCGGCCGTCAGGACCAAAATGGCCGTCAGAAATGCTCTTGCCTTGCTCATAGCTTGCCCTTTCCGAAAGAACTCGCTTGTCAATCTCCCTGTTCGCTTTTCGATGAACGATACAAATAGAACCCGCCGAACAAGCACTGTAAAGCATTTTTTTCGCCTTTTTTTGGGGGCCTGTAAAGATGCGGTCGGGATCTGCGACAAAAGACAGGTTGACAAGCCGGGGGCCATAGATTAGACACTGGGTGTACACGGTGTGTGTGTTTGGCTTGTTGTGTTGTTTGGGAGGTATGAGCTATGAAAACCGTTTTAGTATGTGCGCTGGTAACAGCCGTTATGCTTGTCGGCGGCTGCGCTTCAGGTGAAAGTTACGTTAGGGCGGGTTTCGATTTTGCCGGGATCGATAAGGTTGCCGTCGTGGACGTCCAGGGCGATGTGAAGACGGACGCAGCCAAGAATCAGATTGCCGATTTCTTCGAGATAGAGCTGCTCAAGAAAGGCTATGCCCCTGTCGAGCGGGCCCGCGTCCAGGCACTGCTTGCCGAGCAGCAGTTCCAGGCCTCGGATTCGACAAGTCCGCAAGGCGCGGCCCGTGCCGGACTAATCCTAAATGTCCCCACCGTGCTTATGGTGAGCATCCCCAGCTTCGGCGAAGAAATGAGTATGACCGCAAAGATGATAGAGGTCGAGACAGGCGGAGTTTTGTGGATGGCCAGCGGCTCGGGCGGCACCGGGCGTACTCTGGCTACGATTTTTGGAGCTGCCGCCGGCGCCGGAGCCGGTGCTGCCGTCAGCGGCGAGGGCGATAAGCTGGTAGGCGGCCTTGCCGGCGGTGTAATGGGGGGGGCGGCAGGTCGGGCTTTGTCGCCGCAGAAGGCCCGCCAGGCACAAAAGATTATAAAGAAGATGTGTAAGACGCTGCCGATGAGAGCCGGCTGACGACAGCAACACCGGTTGAGCTTACATCGGCTGGATACTATTTACCGCAATAGAAAAGACTAACGGCAAAGCAATACCCTCAGCCTTTATATTCCTGATAAAGGACGGCTGCCTCGGATACGATAGTTCGCCCGGCTTGTTTAGCAGGTATCTCTGCTGTTATCAACCGGCTGCCGGCTAAAAGCCATATATCGGTCTTAGCTCTTCGTCGGTAGGCAAATGGTCGTAGTATTCGCCTCTCGGGCCGACGTAGCCTACACCCTGCTTGCTCAGTCTCACCTGGCTCTTCGAGCCGTTGCTGTTGGTGATATTGACAGTGACGATGTTCATTTCCGCTCGCAGATCGTTCATCTCGGCCTTTGTCTTCTTCTTGTCGCTCTCGCTGCCTATCATGTAGCCTGCACCGCCACCTATCGCCGCTCCGATCAGCGTCGATTCGGTGTCGCCGCCGGCCAGTGCGCCGATGCCGGCGCCGAGCGCACCACCGAGGCCCGCACCGGTTGCCGCATCGCTCTCACACCCGACGAGAAATGCCAGAGATAGGCTCACCACAACTGCCATCGAGACTCTTACCAACTGCTTAGCCATTTTTGTACCTCCTTCGTTCTTTTCTCTATACAAAGTATGTAGTCGAAAATCTCTTTTTGCCAACCATTGGCATTGATTTTACCATCGTATGTGCGAAATAATCAAGCCAATTATTTGCCACGCCTGCAAAAAATCGCCCGAGCGCTTATGTTTTTATCGGTTGTACCACCATACTAACTTAACAAACGCGAGGTTAAACTTCAACCCGCACGCCCTTTCACAAGTAAAGATGCTGTCCGGCTCGACATTATTGCGGTGTTGAGATGATGAAATCCTTCGTTATCGGCAAATAAATGGGCCTTATAGTAGCGGCAGGGCCGATAAAGTTTTCCCGGGCGAAATTACCCGACCGTTGTGAGAAAGGCTTCGATATTCTGCGTTGAAACCTCGCCCGGCATACCGCCGCCGCAGGACAGGATAATCCGGCTTTTGTCGCCGACGCCCTCCAGCGCCGCCCGGACACTGCTGCGCACATCTTCCGGCGTCCCGGCGGCAAGGACGTCGCGAGTTGGAATATTGCCAAGCAATGCCACGGCGTTGTTCGTAAGCTCCTTCATCAGGCCCAGCGTGTGCTCGTAGCTGAAGTTGAACAGGTTCACCCCGATTTGCTCGAGGTACGGCGCACAGACAACGCCTGCGGCGTCGTTGTGGAAGAATCTGACGGCAATGTCGAGCGATTGGAAGATGCGCGTCAGATAAGGCAGCACCATTTCCTTGAAATCGTCCTCTCCGAGAAAACCCACAATGTCATCGAGGATGAATACGCCGTCGATCGATGAGAATGTCTGCGCCTGAAGCTCGAGCCAGTCGATGATAAAATCCGTCACGGTCCCGAGCAGCTTGTGGATATGGTCGGGATTGGTGCGGATCGCCATAAGGAACTCCGTGCTGTCCATCAAAAACGAAGCGATGTTCAGCGGCCCGCGAGAGACCGCGAATTTGATGGCGTGGCCGGCCTGCTCGATTTGGCCCTGGTAATGTTTTAGGCGATTGAGCACGAACGGCGGCAGCCCGTCCGTCTTCGGGTTCGGCTTAGCCAGATCGTTAACTTGCGCAATATCGGTAATGATCTTCTCGGCGAAGGGCAGATCGTTTTCCTGCCACGAGCACTTGGCGCCGAAAGCGGAAGGTTCGGTGCACATGCCGAACTCAGACCAGAAGCCCGGCAGGAACATAACTTCAGGGAATCGCCGCACGGCCTTGAGATTGGCCTCGAACCACATCCGCTCGCTCGAAAAATAATCGAGCGTGGAAATCCCCGCCCAGCCCGGAAGCCAGGGACTATCGATGACAAACCCCACCGGCACCGGCTTAAAGACTTCGCCGTTTATAACAGCGAGCAGCTTGTCCCATTGTTCGGGCGTCATGCTGTCGCTGGCGACCTCTTAGCTTTGCGGGTGAAGTGGACAACTAAGATAAGCCCGACAAAGGCAGTGACTACGATGATGCTCCACCTCGCCCCTATCTTGCTCCACAGGCTCCATATAGCAACAAGCGTCGCTACGGCAGTGGCAATTATCATCAGAACATTCCAGAGAACACGCTTGCCTCCCCGCGGCATATTGTCACCTAACATAGCCTTTTGATTCATCAGCAGTAAGAAGGCAAAATATGCAATCGGCAGCAGTATGATGCAGAATGCGGAGGTTGGCATGGCCAGCCACGGCGCCGGTTGTTTCCAGAAAATAGCCGCCAGAGCACCGACCGAGACCATCAGGGCGCCAATCCGCTGGGTCCAGCCTCTCGCGGGCCTGCCCAGCAGCTCGCACAGACACAGGCCGTTGATGGTCATCAGCACTGTCGCGGCACCTATGCCCATTCCCATCACGCCAAGGCCGAACACAACCTGTGCCCAGAAATCACCTGTCAGTGGGGCCAGCGCATCGGCCAAATTCATGTTGTCACGCTTGACAAGCATCGCCGCCAGCTCCCTGTCGGCGAGCGGCAGGCCCTTTCTTTGCTGCTCCAATGCCTCAGACGAAAGCGCCTCGACCTTATCGGCACCCATTTCAGACCCAAGGCGCTTTTTCAACAGGTCATTGTATGGGCCGACGAGATTCTTGGCCGGGGCAATGAGCTTGCCTTGTTCGTCAACCTCGCCGAGGAAACCCTCAGCGGGCGTTACGTGAAACTGTGAAGCCGATGCAATTACCACAAAGCCCGTTGCGAGGATGAAAGGGATGAATAGCCCTGTCGAGAGGTCGAAGATAGCCAGGGCGCGGAAGTCCTTGTCCCAGCCTTTTCGCAGCATCGAGTAGGGCAGCAGAAACGTCATATTGATACCCACCGCAGCAGCGGTGGCAGCTATCATAACGGAGCGCTGCTGGGTAACAACGTGCCTCGTCCAGAAGTCCTGGAAGTCGGGAGCCACGGCCTGGATATAGGGCACGACCGTATCAGCCGGATTGGACAACATTCGCAGCTTTGGTATCAGCCCGCTGAATATCGCGCCCCAATCGATTACGCCCTTGAAGCTCAACTTGACAACAACGCCCAAGAAGGACAGAACGATCATACTTACTATTATCTTTATGATGATCTCGAATATTTTCACGCCCTTCCCACCGGCGCCGTAGAACATCGTCACGGTAATGCAGATCCCGAGCATGAAACCGACACAGATCATCTTGCCCCATGGGTCCGGGATTGCCCCGAGAACGTTCGGCGAGAGGTTCTGCTGGAGCGCACGGGTCCCAAGTACAAATTGCGGCATTGACCATACGAGGTTCGCCGCCATTGACGCAAGCAACCAGCTCCACGCGAGCACGGGGCTGACGTGGTCGTGGATTGCCTTGAGCGGACGTTCCCTGATCGAGAGCGTCACGTAGGAAATCGCACCGAGCATAATGATGCCTAAGATCATGGCTAAGGGTTGCAGCCACATAAACGCAAAGCCGACGAGAACGCCGAGGTAGAGACTTGATGAGAACGACACGCCTCCAAGTGTGATGCCGCTTTGCAGCCAACCCGGGCCGGACAGCTTTAAGAACGTCTTGGCAAGCGCCCCGCGACCCTTCCGACGCGATGCGGCTATCAACTCGCGGTCTCTTTCAATCTGCGGGTTGGCGTGCATCACCTCCTGCTGCATTTCGGCGTCTTCAGGCATGTCTTAGCCTCCTATTTGAATGCTTTATGGGACGTTCTTGGACAGAATATATTCTTTCGTCTTCAAAACCATCTGCGGGTCCGTCTCGAACGGCAGACACCCCGTACCTATGCAAACGTTGGCCCTATTCTCCGCCAGGCAAACAACCCTGTCAACTTCCTTTTTAACGGCGTCGAAGTTTTTTGCGGTCATCGGTCCGGGGTCCATATTGATTCGGACCGTCACTTCGGGATGCGGTCTCATCTTCTCCATAAACTTCTTTTGGTCGGTCGCAGCCGGGCAGCAGACGTATCCCGTCCCGGTCCAGAGAATATAGTCCAGGATAGGCAAGGTGTCACCGCCCATTATGCACGGGACCGGATGACCGACAACGGCCGAGGTCTTTTCCATAATCTCCCTAAGCGCGCCAAGCTCGATGTCCCGGAAGCTCTCCGGTGAGAGCAGCGGCGGTGCAGCCGCCGACTCGAAAAAAGCGATGTCCAGACCCCGGCGAACGATCTCTTTGCAGAACTCTACCTGCCCGGTAATCAGATGCCTGAGTGCCTTGGCAACGGAATCCGGGTCCATTTGAATCTCACACAAGAGGTTCTCGAATCCCATCAAATTCGTCGCCAGCGAGAAAGGCCCGCTCAAAGGCACTCTTACATCGGCCCCGGGACATTCGTCGGCAGCGCGCCTTGCGGCCTCGATAACCATTGGAACCCGCCCGGCCGACTTCGGGTCAAACGGCCCAAGGGCGATCAGCTCTTCTGTGGTTGAATAGGGATGCCGAGAAATTGCGGGAATGCCGTTGCCCGAAGGTCTGCTGACTTCCGCACCGTATGCCTCGGCCTCCAGATTGTAAATGTCGATGCCGACTACGACGGGCCGATGTTCGTAGAGTCGAAAAGCCTCGATGTGACCTTCGGCTAAAAGCTCTACATCCCGCGAAACCTCCCACGGGCTCGCGCCGATGACCCGCGCGGCGTGCTCATATACCGAAGGTGAAAACTCCATACGCGTCAATTCCCTTCCCGACGAATGCTAACGCAGGCAAATCGCGGCTTATATATCCGTCAGCAGCGAGCCGAATACCTCGGCGGTGAACAAGTAAACCTCCGTCTCCGGCTCCCGCCAGGCATCGGCCGCAAGCCCGGCCTTGTGTGCGCAGCAGTACGAGAGAAACTCCTCCTTGCTCCAGCCGGTCTCGGTCGCAACCTGAGGCAGAAAACAACCCGACGCTCGCCCTTTCTTTATGTAGATGCCGTCAACCCCCAACCGAAGACTAAGCGCATCCTCCGTCCGCTGCAAAGGCGACAAGACCGATATCTCCACGTCGAGCTGCTCCAATTCATCGGCCGTTATCGGGTCCGCAAAAAAACGCGGGTCACTCGTGGCCGAGCTCTTCGCCATCTCGCCGATCAGCTCAATGAGCGGCCTCTCGGATGTGAATTGCCCGATACACCCCCGCAGCCGCTCACCATTCTTCAGCGTTACAAAACAACCGCAAGGCGCGTTCAGCTCCGGATCGTCCGACTTCGCCTCCGGCGCCGCCTCCCGCCTGATAGCCGCCTCAACGGTTTCGCGGGCAACCTTCAGAAGTGTTTGTTTCTGAGCATCGTTCATCTCTCAAACGCCAAATATATGCCCTAACTTCTTTATCGCATAAACCACAACCGCCAACAGTACGATAACGGCAATCGTGGCGAGATTAAAGTATTTTTCTATCCACCGTCGGGCCCTTTCGCCGAGAAAATAAAAGAGCAGCGACTCACCACCAAATCTCATTGTGCGGAATACAACACTTATCGCCACAAATTTCATTAACGAAACCTCGGCCATCCCGCCAAGCCAGCTAAAGAGCATATACGGAACCGGCGTAAGGGCCGAGATCGCAATCGCCCAGAAGTCGTACTTCGCGTAAAGGTCCAGCGCGAGTTGCGCCTTTGTCCCAAGCCCAATGGTGCTGAACAAATCCACCACTCGCTCCGGCCCGATAGCCAAACCGAGTGAAAAAGCAATCGTCCCCCCAAGAACGGAAAAGAACGCACACGTCAGCCCGTATCTCAACGAGCGCTTCGGTTTGCCAAGGCAAAGCCCGATCACCAGAACATCTGCCGGAATCGGCACGCAAATCGGCTCGGTCAAGGCAAGCACAATCAGCGCCGCCATCCCGTATCGCGTATCCGCCCAGTGAACAACCCAGTTATACAACCGTCTGTGCCAGTGCCACCAGGCGACTGCGTCGCCTGTCGCTCGGGGCCCGTCGCTCGGGGCCCGTGACTCGTCACTCGTCACTCGATTCTCTGTCTCACCATTCGACATTCAATATTCCTTACTTGTCCCGGCGCTGTCTCTCGCTCTTCGACATTCTATACTCCCTTATTGTCATTCCCGCGAAAGCGGGAATCTACCATATCGTCATTGCGAAGGAGCCCAGCGACTGCGGCAATCTCAATCCTTACACTGCAAGAACCGCCTATTTTCTTAGCAGGAGCGCAGCGACAAAGCAATCTCATTCCTCCAGTGTTTCAAATAAAGACACTGTGTCATCATCCGTCTTGTGACGGGATTTTGAGCGGGAATCCCCGTTGCGATGTTTATCACAGAAACAATCCGTCAGTTCAACTATCTCATCGCAGCGCCGCATGACCTCTTCTTCGCAAGGCCATCGCCGCCGCTTACCTGCTCTTTTTCGCTTCTTCTTCATCTGCAAACTCCCCTGCTGGCCCACCGGCAGCAAACAAAACCGCAAACCGTGTTACCAACGCACCCAAAAGGGCATATCGTCAAATACCATTCCGAGCGTACCCGAAGAATCCAATATTTAGCCCCCCAATTCATTGGGGGGCCCTTCTATTTCAACACTTCCTTGTGGCAAATTCTTTTCAAATCATTTTCCTCTGTGTTCACTGTGCCCCTTGTGGTTGATTTTTGTATCAAAAATAGAGCCTGCCTGCTATAATGTCAACGAGCAACTATGGATGCCAAGGAACAATTCAAGACCGTCGGCGATGGCCTGCTCGTGCGAGCCCCCGCCAAGATTAACCTCTCTCTTTTAATAGCCGGCAAACGACCCGATGGCTTTCACGAATTAGAAAGCATAATGGTCAAGATCAATTTCCACGACGAAATCCTCATCCGGGCAAACCCAAACTCCGGCATCGAGCTCATCTGCAAAGGCCCCGAATGGGCGCCCGCAGGACAGGCCAACCTCGTCAATAGAGCCGCTCAACTGCTCCTGAACGCCTCCGGCCGGTCCGCCGATATCACTATCACCTTGACAAAGAACATACCCGCGGGATCGGGCCTCGGCTCGGCCAGCAGCGACGCGGCGGCTACGCTCATCGACTTGAACCAATACCTGGAATTAGGCCTTGGCAAACCGGAGCTGGCAAAACTCGCTGCCCAGCTCGGCAGCGACGTACCCTTCTTTTTGAATGGACCGCTGGCCTTTTGTACAGGAAAAGGGGAAAAAGTCAGGAAATTGGACAAAAATTTTGAATTCCTCGCCCTCTTGATCCTGCCCGACGTAAGTGTCTCTACACAAAAGGTTTATGCCAATTACCGGCACGACCGGGCCCTGTTTGAAAAGCTCAGCACTCGCATAAACAAGCATATATCAGAGAACAGGATTGATTTAGCCGCCAAGATGTGCGCAAATATGCTTGAGAAAAGCTGTTACGGCACGGCGAAAAACCTTGCCGGGTTGAAAGCGGATGTTGAATCGCTGGGTATCGCGCCCTGCTGTCTGAGTGGAAGTGGTTCCGCAATGTTCTGCATCATTGACAACGGCGATGAAGAAAGAGCAAGCCTACATCGAAGCACAATCCTGGAAAACATCGGATGCAAAAGCATAATCGTCCGTAACAATAGATGGTGAACTTTTAAGAGAGGCAAACAAAATGAAAATCACCGAGGTCAGAGTTAAATTAGTTGGCAACAAAAATAACAGGGTCAAAGCCTTTTGCTCAATGACGATAGACAACGAATTTGTCATACGCGATGTCAAGGTCATCGAAGGCGCAAGCAGTCACTTCATCGCTATGCCTTCCAGAAAAATGAGCGACCATTGCGAAAAGTGCGGGGGAAAAAACCATCTCAGAGCCAAATTCTGCAACAATTGTGGCGCATCGCTCCCCGCCAGCCGCGTCAGGAAAGACTTCAAAGGTAGAATGAAACTGCATGCCGATATCGCACATCCGATAAACGCCGAATGCAGGAGGAGAATTCAGGAACAGGTTACTGCTGCCTTCAGAGAAGAGGTCGAAAAGTCAAAACAGCCGGACTACAAACCAGTAGAAATGGGTGATCTGGATGAGCCGGCCGAAGAAGTGCCTGGAAAGCCGGTAGAACTGAATGAGCCGGACGAAGAAGTGCCTGGAAAGCCGGTAGGGCTGAATGAGCCGGACGAAGAAGTGCCTGGAAAGCCGGTAGGGCTGAATG
>CAYWOD010000022.1:0-7157 GCA_964459805.1 uncultured Pirellulales bacterium | reverse complement strand
GTAGGGCTGAATGAGCCGGACGAAGAAGTGCCTGGAAAGCCAGTAGGGCTGAATGAGCCGGATGACCCGGACGACGACGAGGTTCCCGAAATAGTCTAATCCCGGAACATAGACAACGGCCTATGCAATAGCTGCCGCCCGGCAGCCGTTACTGACGGCGATTGGCTCCCTCATTCCCCTGGAGCTGCCGTCCGCAAACACACGGCAAAAAGGGCAAGCTCCTCTACGTGGCAAGGTCCTCAAGAACCTTCTCCAGAGCGACGTCCAGCCGCTCATTAAGGTCGTATTTACCTTCCGTCAGTTGCCGCCGGACGTCAAGCACCTTGGCCCTGCGAACTTCCGGAAGCGATGCGATCTTCTTAAGCACCTGGCCAATCGGCGTCGTGTGCATATTCTCAAGGATTCGCTCCATAATCAAATCCTGATCCGCCGCCAGGTCCTCACGGACACAATCTCTCATCCGATTTCGGTCTTCAAAACCGTTCTTGCAATCAAAATCTGGCATTCAAATTACCTTAGCACGATGAACTTTGACGCGAGAATATCCCTTTTTCGCCCAAAAATCAATGACCACTATATCTTGTATGCCCCCTTAATCCCTTGTGAGGCCTGAAACATCCTGCCAATGTTGATATCGACAATAATACCGGAAAAACTTTAGAAAAGTTCCTCATTCGTCTAACCAGCCTAATCGCACGTCACTGTACGGATTCGGACAAAAATACGACCTGCCAATATCAAGAACCGGGCCGCCGCCAAGCCCATTTTAACACCAAAACCACCCGCCAAGGCCCCTCTTGGAAAGCTGGGCAATATACTACATATAGTGATACCCGCCGTTTTTACACAATACAAAACAGGCAGGCAGCAAACGGAAGGATTATCCCCTTATCTCACTATTGGTCTTTACTGATTTTCGGCACCAAAACTGAACGCCGTGAAAATCGCACCGCACATAACTGCTGTATGTACAAGCTGTTATGCTATCTTAGTGTTGTAGGTGCGTTAATGACCGCCTAAGGCAAAAAAAATCCTCTCCGCGCTAAATTAGGACTGCTTTTTGCTGCTGTGCCACCCATAACGGGGCACCCCTTCTGGATCAGTCGCCGTCCTGAGCCCAACAGAGGCATCACCCAAGCGAATCGCCCGGCTTGAGGTCAATAGTAGTATTTGAACTTTATTTCTACCGTCCAAATGTCAGGCAGGCCCTCGACCTTGCTCAGCTTCACGGAATCACACTGTAGGGTCCCCCACCGAAGTTGAATCAGCGACAGGAATTTGGCGAACTGGATTACACCCACCTGCTCGAGTCGCAAGTGGGCGCTTTGCGTTTTCTGATTGTCCTTGATAATTTTCATCCCTGCATTCAGTCTGTATTTGCTCGCCGGTATGTTGCACAAGCCGGCAACCTTGTGAACTACCGTAGTGTAGCTGAATTCAGCGCCCCCATCATTCGAATCGGCAAACCGATCGGGATCAAGCATGAGAATCGCAAGCGCTTTGCCCTGCCCGACTCGAGAAGCCTCCACGTCACGATCCAGGGTATCCTTTGCCTGCGGTAAATATAGCCCCCGTACAACCAGAGGCCAGAGACCCATCATCACTGGAACGAGTATGTAATACAAAGTTGGATTCTTGTATAGGTCCTTCATAATCCAGTTCCTCAACTGCTATTTCTTCCTCGGTACAACCGTTATGCTGAATTTATCACGCCCTCGCTCCGTATCGAGCCGCTCCGACACGATGTCCAGCCCGCACCTCCTGACGGTGTCGAAGAACCTGTCGGTGTTCGACCGGCTGGATGTGTAACCGGTTATTACCACGTTCCGCGCTGCAATTGAGACCTTCTCTATTTCCAATTTCGTCTGTGCAATACTCTTGTTGAACGCATCGAACACTAACGTCAGCTTTGACGATATATCATCTGTATTGATGCCGGGAATGCCGGGGTTCTTCTCAATCTTCCTCTTCTCCTTGTCAAGCTCGTCCACAGCTCTCTTGATCGTAACACCGCGCGACAGCGGCTTATTGCGCATAACCGCCGAGTAGTCTGCCGCAAATTTCCCGCGCACCCGGTCCCGATACTTGCTTACGTTGAACAGGCGCGTCTGGAAATACAGCCCGGCAGCAATCAACAGAACCGTAACCGATACACTAAAATACTTCAGGGCCTTTTGCAGCCGGAGCTTCTTGCCCTGATAAGGCATAAAATCGTCGCGAAAATTCACCGCCGGCGCCTTCGCAAAATGCCCCAGCGCCGCGCCGTATGCAATTGCAAAATCAACCCGGTCCGCACAATCAACCAGAAGCTGCTCGTCGGCCTCGTTCAAGCCAACAAGGTCAACTTCGTCGGCTTCGACGCCCAGTCTCTCGCCAAACTGCTGATAGTCCACAGCGCCCGCCGAATCGAAGACCCTCAAACAGCTTATCGGCTCGCCGCCGCCGCTCAAAGCCGTCGTCATAATCGCCTCTCTTGCCAGCAGCCCGTTTCTGTCCGTTGTCGATCCGACCAGAAAAGTCCGAACCCTCGAGGCCTTTTGCGAGCCTGAGCCATCCTGGTGCGGAACGATCAAGTAACCGCTGCGGACCGAAAGCATCCCGAACAAAGTCCCGCCCTCAGTACCTTTGGACGCCGAGAGTTTCCGGCAAACAAACCTTGACAGACAATTGACATCCGGCTCGATGCTCACAGGGTCCATCCCGCCGCTCTGCAGCGAAATAAGAATATCCGACAGCACTTTCTTTTGCGCGGTGAAAACCGTAAGCTCCGAGCCGCTCTCGTTGCTCGAAGTGATCTGAAAAGCTATCGCAATGTCGCTCACATCCATCGCAAGAGCTTCTTCCGTGTCAAATCTGATCGTCGCAGCAATCTGCTTCGCATCTCCGAACTCACTGTGCACATTGTGCTGCATAAACATCGCACAATCCAAACCAACCGAGACTTCCGAATACCCCCATTCTCTCTCGGAGCAACCCTGTGAAATTAGACTCGCCAGCACGCGAGGTGACGCCTCGGCCCGATCTTCGGCACGGACGCTGAAACAGCCCACTACCTTGGCGTTCTCATCCTGCGAATTGATGCACACCGCAGTGGCCGTCTCTTTGCTAATGTAAATCCCCAAGTAGTTCTGAAATTCCACCTCGAGTAAACTCCTAAACTCTCGTCGCCACTCAAATATTCATTACAGCTACCCGCTGAACTTTCTTGCCGTCTTTTGTTATCGCTATTATCGATGACGCCTTCGCAACACCGCTCACCGCCGTCACCCGAATCGTGAAGAACCTGCTGGTCAGCGTAATGTATTTCTCACACCTCCTGATCGAATCGGAATAGCCAAACAGTAACCTCCTCAATTCGTCCATATCCTCGAAAGGCTTTATACGCCTTTGCCGAATGATCTCATCGGCGATCTTCTCGGCATCGCCCCCGAAAACAAAGGCCGCCTCCAATACCTGACGGGGCGCCGTGTTTATATTCACCTTCATCGAGGCCCACGTCCCCATGTATTTCAAAGCCGATTCGTCTCTGCTCTCGCTCACCACACTTGGCCTGGCAAGGGTCTCGGTGTCTATCATCGAGCTGTGAAAAAGCCTTGAAAAAAACGCGGTCTGCTCGGCAATCTGCGCAGCAGGAGATATCGTCTTCCTGCTGATGCGTGGCAGTGGAGTCCGTCGGCTGCGCGTTGTTCCGCTCCTGCTACTGCTGGTTCCACTTGTCTTGCTTGGTGTACTTGACGTCGTTCTTACCGTTCTGCTTATTGCTTTGAAATCAAGCTTGAATGGTTTTATCACACCTATTTCCTTGAGCTGCTCTTCCAGCGAATCAATGTCCCCGCGATCCATACCCATCCATTCGCAGAATATCTCAAATCCCACCTGAGCTTCACGCTTAATGTCCGCATCGTTCAGCAGCGCCCAGCCAAGAGGATATTTCGCATTCTCGTCTTCAATCTCGATTCTTACCGTGGCCGAGCCAAGCTCGAACTCGACCGGCTCGGTTACAAACGGCCAGCGCGGACCGTACGGCCCCGGAATCTTAATGGAAGCAAGCGGGTCATAATCATTAGCCTCGCTAATAGCGTTGCTATCGTTAACATCGTCAGCCTCGAGAATATCGACAAGGTCGCTGAAACTGCCAGAACTCTCCTCCTCGTTACTATCGACATATCCGGCCTCGGCAGCATACTGAGCCAGAAGCTCCTGATAATCAACCTCGCTCATCGCAAATAAATCGGAGAAATCCGGTACATTCGGCCGGCTGATCAACACAGGCTCAAGGTCCTCCAGGCTCGCAAGTGCGTATTTCACCGCCGAGTCGCAACTGTACCGAGCCTGGCTGTAATCTATGATGTACTGGTCGCGGTGACGCTGAGCGGACACCCGCCCGCTTAACGTATAAGCCAGAGTCGAAAGCACAACCAGCAGCACCAATGTCACCAGCAGCACTATCCCCGCGCGGTGACGCCCGCTGCAACTATATAGACCCTGTTCTGCCATTACCCAGACCTTCCTCGTCCACGCGACGCTCGATTTCGAATTTAATCTTCCTCGTCCTGTCGATAGCGATAGTACGAGTGACTTTGCCCTCATCAGCCACTTCATAATCACCCGTAGAAGCTCTAACAGGCTCGGCAAAGGATATAGTCACCACTATCCCCTTCGGCAGAGAGTTGCCCGTCCACTTATCCAACAGCTTCTTGCCGCTTGGAACTTGTATCTCAAAAAACGTAATGCCCGAACAAATCGGCACCAGCGGATAACCCTTTTCCCAACCGGCCCGCTGATCATCCAGCAGCTTGTCCTCCAGCGTGATGCCGCTGTGGCCGCGGTACAGAGTCAGGCCTTCGGCCTCGCTTTCAATGTCATAGCCGCTGATCCAGATGATTTCATCGAGCGTCACCTCCTTGTTCTTGCTGTCAACAATGTTTCGCACAATCGTCAGCTTCGCCGCCGGAAAACCGCTCTTGAGCTTATTGGCGATGGTAATCTTCGTCTCTGAGCCGGGCGCAATCAGCCTGTCAAGGTCTTCGGCGATACGCTGGAGAACCTCGCCCGGCACTCGAGAGCTGTCAAGCTTGCGGTTCACCGCGGCGCCCGCACGCTCGGCACGATTGTAAATGCCCAGCACCGCAATCAAAAGCATCGAACCTATAACCAGCGCCGCAAGCATCTCAGCCAGAGAAAATCCTCCCCGCCATCCAAACCTGGGCAAGGCGTTTTTAATAACTGTTCTGGTTCCGACCGCCATCGTCAAAATCAACTCTCCTACTTCAAACGCTGCATTAACAGATCGAAGATCTCCTGAACACTCATATCTTCAAGCTCCCTGTTGGTTAAGCCCGTAGTCGGGTCCGTCTGGTCAAGCCACTCTTCTTTATTAGCCATTTCCTCCTCGGGAGAGACGTCTTGTGCGC
This sequence comes from uncultured Pirellulales bacterium, assembly GCA_964459805.1. Taxonomy (GTDB): domain Bacteria; phylum Planctomycetota; class Phycisphaerae; order Sedimentisphaerales; family Anaerobacaceae; genus DAOVRL01. The sequence continues at coordinate 1,743 of CAYWOD010000022.1, read as the reverse complement.
TCTCTTGCGTCGTCAGCTCGGCCTCCGATGTCACCTGCGTCTGCTTCTGTTCAATGGTCGGATTCCCGGCGGCGTTCTTGTAAAGATCAAGGTTCTGCTTGACGAAAGAGCCGTCCTCAAGCGTGGTCATCTCGTTGTCAAGCCACTGCTCGACAGTCTCGACAGCCACACCGGCATACGCAGCGGCATCCTCGATAGTCTCAATAAGCTGGCCGGCCAGCAGCGCCTTTTCCCTCTCCTCGCCCTTCATAATCTCAAGAAGCTGCTCCTTGCTAAGATTTGTCAGCCAGTGCGTCAGCTCAATCGTCTGCAGCTCACCCGAAGCGTCCTCGTAGTCCGCCGTGCAGACGCCCCTGACCCACATGCGCGACGTTATCGGCTCATAAAACGTCTCAACGTCCGTCTGCCATTTAACATCGGGATACTTCTCGCTCTCACCGGATTCGCTTGACTCCTTCACCGAATCCGAGCTAAGCAGCTTCTCCATATTCTCCCGCGCAACTTCAAAAGCCTGCATACGCAGCGCCGATTCCGCCGCCCAGGCCATGCAGCGGTTTATAACAACCAATACGCCCGAACCAAAAAACGCAAGGATCACCAAGCCGGCTACCGCCTCCATCAGGCCAAAGCCCCCATCGCTCGATTTGCGGCGGGCGAGCCGCACATTGTGTCCTTCACGAGACCCATCACAGCCAAACCGCAACGACTTGGCTGTGCGGCGCCCCCCACAGAGACAACAAGTTTTAGAACGGCACATCATCTTTAGCTTTCGGCTCCAAAAGTTCGACTTCCCCCTCCCTCAACACAATCATTCTGCTCAAACGGTTCACCACAACCGAATACGGATTATCATCTTCGTCAACAAAAACGATTACCCCCCCGTATTGCCAGCCGGCATGGCCGGCTCGAAACTTCGCCCTGTCCTCATTCGTGTAATCTCCGTCATCGAATTCCACGTAAGCTACCCGGCAATTTTCACTGAAATAATTCTCGACTATTACCTCCTCGTCCAAAATCTGAGACAAATCCGGCGAAGTTATCTGGCGAAGAAGAAAACTCTGTTCTGTCAAGTCAATAATCACCTCGTATCTCCTGTCGCTTTCAGATGCCGCCGTCGCAGCCATCCGCATCGCCGATACAAACTCCTGAACCTGTGCCCTGAACGTGTTCCTCCTGAGCAAACCGAAAAGACGCAGTTGCGCCAAAACCGCAAACAGCCCGACGATCACAATCACAATCATCAATTCGATGAATGTAAAACCACGACTGAGACCAAACCGACAGGCGACAGAACACTCGTCCGCCGGCAGCCGACCGCCCGGGCCCCTCCCCCCCTTGCGATCATTAAAACGCATCTGTGCTGTACAGATCCGCATCGTAGTCCTCACCGCCTTCCTCACCGTCTGCGCCCCAGCTTATGATTACAAACGCCTTGCCGCTGGCAGGATCGAGCTCGTAGTAAAAGTCATTGTTCCAGCCGTCCGTCGGAATCTCAGTCGTTTCCAGATACCCGCCGGGCTCCCAGCCTTCCGCATCGCCCGGCTCCTCAATCAGCACCAAAAGACGTTCCTCCTCTGTGGGGTATCGGTTCGTGTCCATCTTGAATTGAACCACCGCCGAGTGAAGAACCTTCAGATTCGTTTTAGTCGTCGTAACCTTGGCCCGCTCTATCTTGCCCATCACATTCCTGCCTACTACCGCCGCAAGCAAGCCTATGATAATCAGCATGGCCACCAGCTCGAT
>CAYWOD010000021.1:0-25377 GCA_964459805.1 uncultured Pirellulales bacterium | reverse complement strand
CCCTACATCCACTTCGAGCGCAGAGGCGAAGTTACCGCTTATTGGCAAACCGAGACCGCTGTCGCTTCTGTGCTGGAATACGGATATGATCTGAATTTGGGCATGGTGGTCCGCGACAGCAGGCCCAAAAAGGAACATTCCATCAAACTGTCGGTTAGGCCGGAGACGACTTACTATTACCGGATCGTCATCCACGAGATACCAACAAAGACATTTCAGTTCTACTCGGCTTTTGACTATGGCACCGAGCGCATACCACATAATGTTGCCCCCTATCCCGTCGATAAGATGACGGCGGCTTATGAGCGGGCCGCCGAGTTTATTGTCGGCACTTATGGCCCAATCAAAGGCCTGTGCGTCGATTACGGTTGTGGAACAGGACGGCTGGCTTTCGAGATATCTAAGCGTAGCAACCTCAGAATCATAGGCTTTGAAAGCGACCTCGAAAAAGTCGTCCGCGCGCGAGAAATTCTGGATGATGCCGGTCTCTACGGTACAAACATCGTTATTCACCACGCCGACCTTGACAACCTTGGCTGTCGTGACTATCTCGCCAACCTGGTCGTCTCCGACCGGATCATATCCGACGGCACTTGTCCCGGTTCGGCCGAGGAAATGCTAAGGATTCTGCGACCCGCCGGCGGCATGGCCGTCTTGGGGCGACCCGGCAATTGCCCTGTTCCCATAAAGCGTTCCACTCTGCTGGGATGGTTGGGGAATGTGAAACACTCGCTCGACAACGACTCCGGCCTATGGGCAATCGTCCGGCGAGAAGCCCTCAACGGAGCAGGAACCTGGGAACACTTCTACGCAAACCCGGCCAACACCACCAACAGCGGAGATACGCTTATTACCAGCAATCTGCAGTTACTATGGTACGGTCAGCCCGGACCGAGATATATCACAGATCGTCACAACCGCCCCATGTCATCCCTGTTCAAAAGCGGCATCATGCTCACACCCGGCCACAATCGTCTCATGGCCTACGACGCCTACAACGGCACTCGGTACTGGGATATGGCCATCCCGGACGCCACCCGCGTGGCGGTCCTGCGGGATTGCGGCTGGATAAGCCTTGCCGACGACCATGCCTACGTTGCTCATAGAGACAACTGTGTTGCGCTGGACTTGAGAACCGGCACGCCGAAGACCCATTTTGCGGTGCCACAGCTTGTCGCAGGGCAGATTCGCCACTGGGGTTTCGTAGCCCACCAAGCCGACCGGCTCTACGGCTCGGGTCAGAAGCCCGCCGCCTCAATCATTGGCCAAGACCGGCCCAAGATAATGGCATACGTTTACGGAGACAAACTGCCATTCGCCACGAGCGATTATCTGTTCTGCATGGACCGCCACACCGGACAGGTGCGCTGGACCTATCGAAATCCCACCGGCAGCGCCATTATCAATCCGACAATTACGATGTCGGGCGAAGCTGTCTTCTTCATCGAGAGCCGTAACCCCAAGGCCGTCAATCATCCCACCGGCAGAGTAGGCACCGATGTACTGCTTGCCGACGATTACGAGTATCTCGTAAAGCTCGACGGCAAGACCGGCAAAGTCCTCTGGCAAAGGCCCGTCGAACTTCCCTTCGAGCATATTGTGTACCTGTTGTTCTCAGCGAAAGACAATCTGGTTATCGCGGTCGGAACAAAAAACGTTGGCCCGAAAGTTCGCTACGATCAACTGGCATTCAACGCCGCCGACGGCTCGGCCAAGTGGGCGACGAATTTCGGCGGCGCCGCCGACGTCGGCGGCGTTCACGGCGAGCAGGAGCAACATCCATGCATCGTCGGCGATACAATGTACCTGCGATACTACAAGGTGGATATGAGCAACGGTACGGCCTCGGCTTTCGCCCATGCCAGAGGCGGCTGTGGCACCGAATCGGCATGTACGAATTTCCTGTTCGCCAGAAACAACAACCCATATATGTACTCCCTGCCGGCCGGCGCCGGCGTACCTCTGAGCAATGATACGCGGCCCGGCTGCTGGGTAAATATCTATCCCGTAGGCGGCCTTGTTATGATTCCCGAGAGCAGTTCCGGCTGCACGTGTGACCACCCGCTCCAGACGACCATGGCTTTTCAGCCGATACAACTGGCTCCGTGAACGAATGCCTTTCGGATGAACGCAGTGTGTGCAGCATGATCGAGAAAAAGGTGGCTATGACAAACAGGATGATATCGTCGGTGGTTGCCGTGATAATGGCCACAAGCGGCCTTAGTGCAGCGGACTGGCCTACCCACCTGCACGACAATCATCGCAGCGGGTTTAGCACCGAACAGCTTCGGTTGCCCCTGCGGCAGCAGTGGGTCATCACTACCAATCGTCCGCCGCGTCCAGCCTGGAGCGAGACGCCTGCACAGCAGGACTTCTGGCAGAACTTCTACGGAAACAAACCCCGGGTCCCGGTGGAGAGCGCGTTCCGGGTAGTTGTGGCGGGGCACGGACTCTATTACGGCTCTTCCAGCAGCGATAAAGTCGTCTGCCGCAGCACTATCGACGGCAGTCTTGTTTGGAGGTTCATCGCCGGCGGTCCGGTGCGGTTTGCTCCCACTGTGTCCAGCGGAAGAATCTACTTCGGCAGCGACGACGGTTACGCATACTGCCTCAACGCCGAAGACGGCCAGCTTACCTGGAAGTATCGCCCCGAATTCGCCTCAAAAACGATGATGATTCACAGCCGTTTGTCCTCGGTCTGTCCGGTTCGCACGGCGGTGCTGGTGGAGGACAATGTTGCTTACTGGGGCGCGGGATTGCTCTCAGGAGCTCAGACCAGCCTCAGACGGTACGTGATTGCTGCTAAAGCAGAAACTGGAAGAGTCCTGTGGAGCCAAGCGGCTCCCAAACCCCTGCAGGGTTACCCGCTTGCTTCCGCCGAGAACCTCTATATGCCCGCTGGCAAAAGCACTCCCGTTTCTTTTCGTAAGTCCGACGGCCTTTATCTTGGTGCGTTCGGCCCAGCCAATTCACGTCAAGGCGGTGCCTACGCCGTTCTGAGCTACGATAACAAGCTCTATTTCGGCCCTCATTACAGTGGCGAGGGAAGCTATATCGGCAAATACGACGCCGAAAGCCGCGCCGAAGAGGCGATTGCTTGGGGCCCCGGCAACCACCTCGTCGTCACGCCTTCCCATGCCTACTACTCTTCGGACACGACCATCAGCAAGATCGACCGAAGCACAAAGCAGGTTGCCTGGAACGTCCCTTGCGACTACCCATACGAGCTTATCCTGGCCAAAGACCTGCTGTTTGCCGGCGGCAACGACAGAGTAGCTGCCCTGAGCATATCAAACGGCAGCATCCTGTGGACCGCACCGGTCAAGGGCAGGGTCCGGGGGCTGGCCGTTGCAGACGATCGCCTCTTCGTAAGCACCAACCGGGGCGTCATACACTGCTTCAGGACCACAACAGCCCCTGAGACTGGCAGCTCGGCCGAAGACCCGCCCGCCTTTGCCACAGCGGTCGGCTCCGGCGCGGCGACAAAGGGTGGACGCTGCGGTGACTACAACACCCTCAAGGCCACACGTCAACGCGTCCCTCTATCCGGTGCCGGCAAAGGCGCCAATTGGAACGTGGACCATCCGCACTTTGTCTCAGCGCAGAAGTGATTGGTAAGGGTATGCTCGGTGTGACTATCTCTTTAATCTGCAAGCCAGCAACTGGTAAGCATCTTCAAATCACTCGAATTGACTTGACCATCCTCTCCCGCAAGGTCGGCCCCGCCGCAATCACCACAGCCGCTTTGTAGCCACCGCTGCGCGAATATCACAAAGTCTGTCCAATCGATGTATCCGTCCGAATCCAGATCACAAGGGCTCTTGGTCCTGAAGCAATGAATAGCTCCCTTGTCCGTGCTGACGTACAACCCCTCGTTGGCAACGGCCAGACTACGGACCCTTCCCTTGACCGGCGCAGTCCACAATACGCTCCCGTCGCTCGTGCTGATGGCTGCCACCTCGTCGTTGCCTCCGGCAAAAAGCGTATCGCCCGCAAGAATCAGTTCGTAAGGGTGTGAGCTTGGAACACTCCAGATCGCCTGCTTGTCGCTGCGCCTTATCTTGGTGATTTCGGCATCTGACGAATAGTACGAATAGCCGGCAGTGACAACAAGATGATTGCCAGGCGCCCAGGCAACCATCTCTCCCGTATTTAAGTCATACTCTCCAATGTAGCTTCCAGAAGCACTGTAGTGAGGGCCGTAGGACAGTTTGTTGTTGTTGCTAAGCAGGGCATAAGCTCCGCCCTGCCTGCCCGGTCCTATCGAGCCCAGATGTGTTCCGTTCGACTTGAGATAGTACGTTGGAGTGCTTTTGCCCGCAGGTATATAGATGTTATTTGACGAAACTAACGGATAACCCTGTACCGGTTTGGGCGGAGTCTTTTTCCAGATATCGTTGCCGGTCTCCGCCCCACATGCGCAGATGTATCGATTCAGGCCGGTCTGCGAACCCGAAAAGAGTCCTGCTCCCCAATAGACCACTCCGCCGTCAGCCGCGACGCCGGTCCGGACAGGGGCAACAGAAACCATCCGTCCGTTGGCGAACATCAACTCATCACTTGACGTCGCTTTACTCCTCCAAACGTAAGACCCGTCATCAGCGTTCAGGCAATAGACCCAGCCGTCGTCACTGCCAAAATACACTTTGCCTTCATATACGGTCGGTGCAAGGCGAACCGGACCGCCCGTAAAGAACTTCCACCGTTCGGCTCCCCGCCGCGTGTCAAGACACACAACTTTATCACTGCTTGACGAGCCGAAATATAGCGAGTCTCCAACCACCACCACATGAAAAGCCCTGTCCACATTTGTACGCGACCTGTGGTCGTGCGTGTTGTGCCAGAAATCCTGCAAGGCCGGCGTCTCGTTCCACGAAGGCTGTGGTGCTTGGCTGGCACTGTAAACCCATCTTGATGTCAGAGGCAGCTCCAACTGTTCGCTTGTAGCGCCGCTTCTGTGATTGTCGTGTAAATGCGTGGGCCAGTCCTCAGCGGCGCCAATTCGGCCGGCGGCGGTTCGGCAGAGAATCAGCACGAGAGCAGGCAAAACAAAAAGCCAAAGCCCGACACTTCTGTGCCGAAGACCCGTGTTTCTTAGCTTTGTCTTTTCGTATCTCATTGCTTCAAGCCTGTTTATCGCTGAGCGTTTATCCTTCTTTCGCTATTTGGGTGCAAAGACGGTCGTAGCCTGTAACGGATAGTCACACGTACACCCGGCGCTGCCCTCCGGAACCACTACGAGGCCGCCCGCCGGGATCATGTTAATCCAGCAGCCCGGCCGAGTCTCGCTCGTCATCCGGATCGGACTACCACTGGGCAACTGGTACAGATAAGGATTCCCCCACCGGCCGAGAAGATGCGTTGAACAAGCCGACTGCGTCCCGCAGCTTCCGCGAGATAAGGGAAAACCTGTTGTGTTGCCGTTGCGCAGGTCCACCTTATAGTACCGGTTGTACATCATGCTGCCGACAATGCAGGGATGCTGGTCCTGCTCGCCGTGGTCGGTGTTTAGGGTGTCGGTGTAGTAGTCGCTGCTCCAAGCCAAACTGAGGTCGGCAGCCTTGAATGCGTGATGTTCATATCGACAACGCGGGTCGTTGTACGTCCCGGCTGCAATCACCAAATCATGGTCGGCCGAATATAGCAGGTAGATCACGTGTTGAAACGGCAGACCGACCTGCTTGGCTTCCACCTCAGCCCCGGTAGTCTTGTTTAGCTTGACCAGATACTCATTGTCGCCCGATGTCAATACAGAGCCCGTCACTCGACCGTCCGGGTCTTCTAAAGCCTGCGGATTACGGCTCTCGATGAAGTAGATATAATCGCCGTTGATGACGATGCACGGATTGATTATGACACTCCCACCTGTTCTTTGGTAAGTCCAGAGCAAATCTCCGCTATACCTGTCCATAGCAAAGAGATAACGACTTGTCGCAATGGATCTGTGGTCGTAGTAAGTCTCATAAACGTGGGCCAGGCTGTGTCCTATCAGCGAAGCGTGCTCCTGTTGGCCGCTGCCGAAAACGATGTTATCCTCTACCGCCAGATAACCCCAGTGGAGTTTGTCCTGCCCGACCGTGGGCGTGGTCAGATAGAACTCTGGTTTGCCCGTATTGACATTCAGTCCCGCGCAGTCGTCTTGGTGGGCCACATAGGCATAGTCATCGGCCAAAGCCACCCAGCCGGAATCCCTGAGAATGGCCACACGGGTGCTTTCTGGAATCGCCACATCCCAGTAGCGGGCCCCGTTGTACGCGTCGTATGCCATTAGTCGATGGATACCAGGCGTAACGATAATGCCGCTCTTAAGCAGTGAGCTCATCGGCCGGTTGTGGCGATCGGTGATATACCGCGGGCCGGGCTGGCCGTACCACAATAACTGCAGATTGCTGGTAATGAGCGCATCCCCGCTGTTGGCTGTGTTTGCGACATTGCCATAGTAATGCGTCCATTGCCCCGCGCCGGCGAGAGCGTCCCGCTTGACTTTAGCCCACAGGCCATCCCGGCCTTCCGTAATGCTGTATTCGTGTCCGGCCAGCCAATTCTCAAGCTCAGTCCGGGACAGCGGATTTGGACAACCCGGCGGCTGACCCAGAAAAGCTGTGCCCCCGTCCGGCGTCAAAACTCTGAACATCTCCGCCTGCGAACCGGGACAGATGCCTTGGGCTATCATCGCGTCTGAGACAATCAGGTTAGCCGAGTAGTCGCGACATTTCAGATCATTGAGAGAGGCATCGAGCACCGTTACGCGGTTGCCGTAAATGCCCGCCTGGTCGAGGTATTCCCTGGCGATCTGCACGTTGGCTGGATCTTCTTCAAAGCCCACGACCTTAAGGTCGCTCCGTTTGGCGATTTCGTATGCCAGGCGTCCCTGACCACACCCGTAGTCGATGCAAACGCCCTTCGTAATACCACATTGGCTGAGTATGTACTGCGCAGCCTGCTCATACAGTGCTGTCAGAGAATCCTGCGGATACGGACTGTCACCATCGGGTACCGGATCCACACCATAGTCGAAGGCCGAGTAGAATTCGTAAGTGGCCGTGGGCTTCCCATCGCCAATAATGCGATATGTATAGTGCGTCTCCGGCCGGATACCCGTAATCGTAAGTGAGTGCTCCAGCTTGGGATTGGCATCGCTGACAGTCTGACCTAAGAACGGCTTGACACCGTATTCCACGACGGAAGACACAGCGGATTCGGTCTCCCAGTGAACCGTAACCTCGTCTTTACTATAAAAACGCACGAAAGGCCCAGCCTTTAGCTTCGCCTTCTCGACATGTCCGAATTCCCCTTTTCTTGCCTCAAAATCGTCCCGAATCTCCTGGGGACTTAAGACCTTCGTATAAACCGCAACCTCCGCAATCTTCCCGTTCCAAGGGTAGCTCTCGTTGTCATCTTTGTATGAGCCGATGCAATAATAGCTCGAAAGATAAGAAATGTCTCCCGACTGGGCCGACGAAGAACCCGCATGCTCGCCGTTGACGTAGATATTCATCTGTGAGCCGTCGTATGTGCCGACCACATGATACCACTCGTCTTCCTCGAATGATTCGTTTGCCGAAAGGTAAGTTATTCTGCCGGTGGACAGCCCGAACATGAACGAATGGGAAACCTGACCAAGGATCCATCCGTGCTCGCTTGCGCCGTTGTCCTGGATGTAGTTGACAATACCGGCCCAGTCTTCAGGCTCATCAACCATGGCCCAGGCTTTAAGACTAATCTCGCGCGCCGGCAATATGCCATCCGCAATGCTAACATAGTTGGTCGAGCCGTCGAGCATGAGCGCTTCTGGGGCTGAACTGAGGTTCACCGGCCCTGCTATGGTCCCCTCGTTATTGCTGCCTGAGAGGTCCTGCACGGTCCGGCCCGTAATATACTCCGGCTCAAACTTCCAGTGCCCCACCAGAGTCCCGCGCCGAGCTGACGACTCCCGCCCGAAACCAACGTTCCCGACTGCCGGCACAAGGGCAGCCACAAGCAATCCAAACAGTAATGATCTCATTTGCCTCATACGCACGAAGTGCAATAGCAAGCTTGGTTAAGTTGGCACGCCCCACTCAAGGGCCTGACCTGGCCGCTGCCGAGGGCTTGCAAAAAAACCCGGACCTCCAATACGAACGTCAATACAACATTTGCAAGTCACATGTTTTCACTCTCAGCATAACATGTTTGACCAAGTAAATCAAGGCAAATGTCTCTGACGGCAATCCATAATTCAGCAAAGACCGCAGTTTTTTCAGTCTGTGGACGCACAGGAGTGGTGAGGGGGCGGCGTTGGATTGGGTAAAATCAGCATAGACGTGATTGACCGGCCCGGAAGTTATTCTCAGTACTCATCTCTATATCTAAGCAACCAGTCCGGCCAATGGGAATGACGCTTCGTCCAGGGGCCGTCTATGTCGAAACTCCGATGCCATTTGAGCTTCCACAATGCGCGAAGCGGTATTTTTCCGGTAGAGCCGTCGAGAAAGACGCTGTTGATCCCACCTTCGTGCCGGTCGATGCAAAACAGTCTCATAGCGTTGGTGGGCCAGTCTCCCCAGCTATTCTGCCACTCATAGAGTGGCGGCTCAAAATCCAGCGGCACATCGTCATGAAGCGGGAAGGCGTCAACATACACGCAATCCAGAAACAACGGCACTCTATTTGCCCCTTTGGCATCCACTGTTCTCCAGGCGTCTTTGGCAGGGAATCCCCAATAACCCCCACTGTTGGTCGGAGGACAGGCACACCACTCGTTTAAGCCGTAACTGCCCGTATCAAAATCCGCCCACCAATCCCCTGAGCCGCCGGTACCGAAGGGGCCCCAGGCGGCAAATGTCCCGCCGTGGCTTCTGGTTACTGGCCCACGAATAACCTTCGTGGACGGGCACATGCGTATCTCTTTGTTCTTATAATAAGAGAGCGTAGCGATGATCCAATAGGCTTCCTGCGCGGTGAGGCTGCCTCCGGCAATGCTCTGGGGAAGTTTGCTTTCGTTGTCCTGAGCGTAAAGCTTAAAGATCAGGCCCCACTGCCTGACGTTTGAGCGGCAGACCGTCGCCCTGCCCATTCTCCTGACCCTCTGCAGGGCCGGCATAAGGATTGCCATAAGCAGCGCGATAACCGCAATCACCACCAGAAGCTCTATTAATGTGAATGCTCCTCGTTTCTTCATAGGCTTACACCTACCTTCGCGAGCCTGGCAGACTAAGACTACCACAGCCTCGGGTTGTTACAAACATGCTCTACCTAAATTGCACGCAGAAAAGTCAGAAGCGACCGCCAGAGAGACACTGCCAAGCGGCGCGTGGCTTTTTCTGCTCTGACACGCCTTTTGGCCAATAGCTACAACTATACTATCACTCGACAAAGTATTTGTCAAGGCCTGTTTTCAAGCAACTTGCGATAAAATGCGTTTTGGCTCTGTGCGTGGTGATTTTTTTTTGGCTGCCACGGGCCCTCATGTCTGTGTTAGGGGCCGGATAAAGGTTAGAAGGTCGGCGGCATGCGGCGGGCAAACGGTCGATCAGATCAGGTTTTCAATTTGGGGAGGAGGCGGTTGATGGTCTGGATGCGGATTTTGTAGGCGGGGTGCGAGGAGAAATAGTGGCCGAGGTAGAATTTTTGCGGGGGGCGGGTTAGTTTGGCGAGGCGGGAGAGTAGTCTTGTGGCGGCGTTTGGGTCGTATTTGGCGGCGGCGGCGAGGCGCGTGCCGAGCTTGTCGGCTTCGGATTCGAGGTCCTGAGAGTAGGCGCTTTCGAGGAAGTGGACGCCCACTTTTTGGAGCCAGCCGGACAGGAGGCCGCGCGCCGGCGTGATTCTGGCGGCGGTGGAGATGGCCGTGTTGCTGATGATGCGGTCCATTGCGTGGCCACGGATGACGTGGGCCATTTCGTGCCCGAGGATGAAGGCGACCTCATCGGGGTTGGCGCCGCAGAGCTCCACCAGTGAGCGGGTGATAAAGATGAAGCCTCCCGGCAGGGCGAAGGCGTTGGGCTCGTTGCCCTTGACGGTCTCGAAGCTGAACGTTCGGAACCTGTTGGCGACGGAGGCTGCCAGGCGGGGCCCGATTTTGCTGAGTAATTGCTCGATTTGCGGCTCGGGATCGGGCTTCAACTGAATTCTGATCTCGTGGGCGAGGTCTCGGCCGACGTCGTTCTCTACTTTTATGGCGTCGGCTTCGGTTCCGGTCATTGACTGCCATATCCACTTGGCCTTGCGGACTTTCGGCCCGATCTTTCTGCCCAGATTGTAGAGGAGCTTGCTCACGTTGTTCGGCTGATAAGAAATAACACCTGTAATTCTTTTGGATTTAACGCTTTAAGGCAACAGCATCAATGGGCATAATCATGCGTTAATCAACCAACTTTTTTGCAGTTGAGCGATCATAGGTAACAAAATACTAACCGTATTTCAGCCATCGGAACACTTCGCGAAGTCCGGGACGTTTTCCGTACATAAGAATGCCGGTGCGGAAGATTTTGGCGGCGGCCCACATCGCCGCGAGGACGGTTACCGCCAAGAGAGCTATTGACGCGAGAATCTCACCTACCCAAACGTTTGAACCGGCCGAAAGCCGTAGTATCATCACCATTGGCGTCAAAGGCGGCACGAATGAGAGCACCCGCGCGAGTGTTCCATCGGGGTCCTGAACGAGCTTGAACCAGGACAATAACGGTACTATGAAGATCATCATAATCGGCATCATCAGGCCCTGGGTTTCCTTGATTGTGTTGCAGATTGAGCCGATCCCGGCCAGGACTGAGCTGAACAAGAGGAAGCCGAGTATGTAGTAGATTACAAAATACACGAGCAGCTCGGTGGTGATGTCAACGCTGAGGCCCTGCCAGCGTGCGGCCAGGTATGCCGCGCCGGCCCAGAGAGTTACAACCGTCATGCCTATTCCGGCCAGGCCCACAATCTTGCCGGCCATCAGCTGGAACGGACTTACCGCCGAGAGCAGCACCTCAATTACGCGCGAGCCCTTTTCCTCGATTACACTGCTGACCAAATGCTGGCCCGTGCCGACCATTCCCATAAATACCAGGTACATAAAAAAGAAGGGGACCATCATCTTCATTATGTTGTCACCCGTACTCTGAACGCGGTCCTTCGCACCACCTGAGCCTATTTCCACTCGTTCAATGGGTACATTTCGAAGCTTGGCCAGGGTCTCCGGGGATAAATCCTGCATCTTGTACCGCTGATTCACCACCGCGCTGCGGAAGAGGTTCTCTATGGTCCATAACAGGTCCACATTGCTTGCCTTGGGTCTGTACGTATAGAGGTGTATCTGGCCGGAGTTCTGGAGGATATCTTTGTCCAGAACTACGTAGGCGTCCAGATTACCCTGTCGGAGCCTTTTTCTTGCTTCTTTTTGGCTTTCGTTTGGGTCTTGCCCAACTGCAAGCTTTTGGATCAGAATCTTTCTATTTGGATTTGCATTGTTGTAGTTATCGAATGAATTCTTTGCCTCGGCGAACAGTTCGTTTGACAAATCGGTTACTGCGAGGTTGATGGGCGGGCGCGGTCCGACTTTGCCGGGCGTTGTTCGGCCCGTAAAGAAGATGATCGCGCCGATTATGAACGGCACCATTAGTATGCCGAGGATAAACGTCTTGGTCTTGGCCGTCTCGATGTATTCGCGTTGTGCGATCTTAAGAATCTTCTGCATTGTCTGAGCCAACCAGATTAACAAATATTTCGTGGAGCGAAGGCACTTTCACCTCGAATCGCTGGACGCTGACTCGATCCACCAGGGCCTTGAGCAGCTCCTGTGGGTCGGTGTCGTCGGCCAGGGTAATCTCCAGGCGGGCGCCGTCGATCTCCACCGCCATTACCATCGGGAGCTGCTCGATGAAGTCCGTATCGCCCTCGGCTTCGAGGCAAACGGCGCCGGATTTGTGCCGGGATTGAATTTGAGCGAGATTGTCATCGAGGATGGCCTGGCCTTTGTTTATCAGAAGAATGGAGTCGCAGAGCTTCTCGGCCTCGTGCATTACGTGCGTGGAGAAGATGACGGTTTTGCCTTCGCTGCGCATTTCGAGGATAATCTCCTTTAGCAGATCCATGTTCAAGGGGTCCAGCCCGGAAAACGGCTCGTCAAGTATCAAAAGCTGCGGGTCGTTGATCGCGGTGACGGCGAACTGGAGCTTTTGGTGCATTCCCCTTGAGAGCTCCTCTGCCTTCTTGCCGGCCCAGTCGGCGAGGTCAACCCGCGCGAGCCACCGCGGCACCCGGTCGGCCAGGTCGTCGCGGGCCATGCCCTTGATTGCACCGAAGTAACCCAGCACTTTGCCGACCGTCATCTTGCGATATAATCCCCGTTCTTCGGGCATATAGCCGATGCGGGCCCTGGCTTTGGCGATTGAGCGATAGCCCAACAGCTCAATATCGCCGCTGTCGGGGCGGATAATATTCATAATCATTCGAAGGGTGGTTGTCTTGCCGGCGCCGTTTGGGCCGAGGAAGCCGTAGATGCTCCCCGTTGGAACAGTAACGGTGAGATTGTGCACGGCGTGGACATCGCCGAAGGATTTACTTATGCCGTTTAGTAGAACTGCGTCCATATTTGGCCGTCTTTCAAGCGCGATTTTTTTAGTCTGACATCAGAAAGCAGTTGCAGACTGACTCTGAACTGATTGTAAACCGGCAGTAGAGCAAGAATCAAGCAAAAACCGACGCGCTAAGTCACCATCGAGATTCCGCTGGGCAGAGTGAAAAAAGGAACCGGTCCGTGTCGAGCCTGATAGAGCGGCAGAGAGTATCAATGGCCGATAAGATGACCGCAAGAATGACGTGCCGCCACAGGCCAAACGGCACATCCGGATAATCCGGGGCTTGGCTGCTTTTAACGGCGGGCGGTGAAGCGGCACATATTTGGTCGTAGTGGGGATTATCTCGTTGGAAAACGCTTAAGTTGAGCGTTCTACGTTCGACAATAACAGTTGAGAAGGCATTGAGGATTTTGAAAATGGAGGTAAGACGGATGATAACCGCCAAAGATGTTATGACCGAAGATGTAGTCTTCGTGAAGACAGACACGCCGATATATGAAGTGCTGGGACTATTAATAAAGCACAACATTAGCGGTATCCCCGTAGTTGAAGACGATATGACGCTCGTCGCGATTGTTTCTGAAAGAGACGTGCTGAGATTGTGGGAGAGCAATGAAGATGTGGCAGGCAAAACGGCCGGCGACTATATGACGCAACCGGCGGTTTCCTTTGAGGAGCAGGAGAGTTTGTCGGAAGTATGCGAGTGTTTGATCAATAACTACTTCAGGAGGGTTCCCATCACTTCCAAGGGGGTACTGGTTGGTATTGTCAGCCGAAGAGACATCATCAAGAATATAGTACAGAGGGGGCGTCAAAGCGTTGCGCTCGACCGAGAAACGCACACGACGGCCGGCGCAGCAGAATGAAGAGATCGATTCGGCTTCCTGAAAACCATTAACAATACCGTCCGTCTTCATCGTGTTTTTTTCCGAGCCACAGATGCCACGGCATATTTCCTGATCGAAAACTACTAATTCCGGGGCGATTAGATCGCCGATGGATCGGAGGGCGCCGGAGCACTTTTCACTTTGTAAGTTTTTGTATGGGAAACTGTGTGGGAAATGTCGGTCAGAGAATGTATAATGCGGTATTCTTGACAGAACCATAGTGTTCTGTCAGGGTCGAATGAGCAGGTGTCATTGCGAGGAGGCCGAAGAGCGACGCGGCAATCTCAAACCGCTCGAACGCCGGAGATTGCCACGGCCTTTCAGGCCTCGCAATGACGACCCGCAAAATCAACCTTGACAAAGTATTAGTACGGATCGAAAGGTGCATTCATGGCAAAGGGGCAATGTCAACTCGTGAGCTTGCTGTTTATTGCAGCGCTTAGCTGCAACGGTCGGGGAGAACCGCAGATTGGTTCGTGGGGTGATCAGGGAGATGGGACATACAAGAATCCGATTCTCAATGCCGACTATCCCGACGTGGACATCGAACAGGCCGGTGACACCTACTACATGATCACATCGACCAACCATTATGCCCCCGGCATGACGTTGCTGGAGTCGAGGGATCTGGTGAATTGGACAATAATCGGTCACGTTTTTGACAAGCTAAGCTGGGAGCCCCGATACAACTTCGACCAAATGTCGGGCTATCGCTTTGGCGTATGGGCCGGGGACCTGGGTCATCACGGCGGACGCTGGTACTGCTATTTTATCGACACGCAATCGGGCCTCTACATGAGCACCGCCGGCAAGATCACGGGCCCGTGGTCGAGGCCGATCTGCATGCTCAAGAGGACACGTTGGACCGATCCGGCAGTGTTCTGGGATGAAGAGCAGAGGCAGGCCTACCTGGTATGTAACTTCGGACGTGATCCTCTTTATGAGATGAATCAGACACGATTGTTCAGGATGAGCTGGGACGGCAAGGCGCTTCTCGACGAAGGCAAAGTGATCTATCACGGGCATGGCGCCGAAGCAGCCAAGATATACAAGATCAACGGCTATTACTACATTTTCATGGCCGAGTGGATCGAGGGCGACCGCAAACAGCTCGTCCTGCGTTCAAAGAGCATCTACGGCCCGTTCGAGCGCAGAATCGTTATGGAACGAGGCAAGGGCGTTAGCCGTAGTGTCTGCCAGGGAGCACTCGTACAGGCGGCTGACGGTTCCTGGTGGTATTCCCACCAATTAGTGCAGCACCGCGAAAAGATAAAGGGGACATTCGCCGGCAGGACGACGGGCAGCTCCTATGAAGGCCGTTCGCAGTGGCTTATCCCGGTGAATTGGCAGGACGGCTGGCCGGTGCTGGGCGAGGACCCGGACGGCAATGGAATCGGCAACACGGTAGCCCGGTGGAAAAAACCGATTCAGGGATATCCCATCGATGCGCCGCAGAGCGACGATGAGTTTGAAGCAGCGAAGCTCGGGCCGCAGTGGGAGTGGAACCACAACCCGCGCGATGACCGCTGGAGCTTGACGGAGCGTCCGGGGTTCTTGCGATTGAAGGCGAACGTTCCGGTGAACAATGGAGGATTCTGGAATGCCGGTAACACGATCAGCCAGCGATTGATGGGCAAGGGCAAAGGCGTGGTGACAGCGAGAGTAGATATCAGCGGGATGAAACCGGGCCAGCAGGCAGGATTCTGCCGTCACAGCGGTCAATACGTGCTGCTTGGAATTAGCGTGGACGATGATGGGAACAAGAGGCTGGTCTTCAACAACAACGGCAAGGTGAAGGAAGGGCCGGTGATCCGTAAGGACGTGATTTACTACCGCACGAAGAACGATGGGGATAAGGCCTTGTATGAATACAGCCTGGACGGGAAGACCTATAAGCCGTTTGGCGAAGAGTTTCAATTGAAGTTCGGCCGGTGGCGTGGCGACAGGCTCGGCTTCTACTGCTGGAATGATAGGATAGCCGAGGGCCGTATCGACATCGATCACTTTCGTTACGACTACAATGGCCCAAAAGGGCGTTAAGCAGGCGAAGGGGCGGTATAATCGATGAACGAATTAGAATGGAAAAGAAAAGTAGGTGACTGTCGATAGTTACATTTTTGCTGTGGACTGGGATGAGAACGGCAATATTCAGGCCAACAGCTTCGCGAAGCCGACTTACTACTACAACGGCAACTGCTATATCCTTGAGCCGAATTTTGCCCCCGACCCGGATGGGAAATCAGATTATGGAAATCCCTACTTGTTTACCGGCCGAAGGGTTGATATACTCGATGCCAACTCTTTGAAAATCCAATACAACAGAAACAGATACTATGACCAGTACACCGGAAGATGGCTGACCCACGAGCCGCTGGGGATCACTCCAAATGCACGGAAGCCAAATAGATTTGCCCTGGTCACGCAGTACATATATGGGCTGAGTTTGTACGAGTATCTCGCCAGTAATCCTCTAAGGAATTTAGACCCGTTTGGGTTAAAGTGGAGAATAAACGATTTTGTGCGGCACTACTGTGGTCACGGGTTTGATTGGGGCGGCTGGCCCAGGCCGCCCGGTTCAGCAGTAGATTTGGGTGATGAGGATGTAGATTTGATGCCGGAAGTTAAACGCGTGGCCAATCCAGTAGTAGCTAACTGCAAGGGGAAAGCCGAGAACGCCGCTCAGGCAGCCGGAAGCTGCTGTTTTACTAACTCAGTTTTTGGGAAATGTGGCGGCTACGTTGACGCCACCCGTGTAATATTCGCGCTTGGAAATACCTACGTGCACGCCAGCTACAACTGCTCAATAGAGCGTGACTGGCGTAATTGCTCGTATAAGTACACATGCACGATAAATTTCTGGATCAAGGACCGTTTTGAAGATCCTGTGGACGTTTGCAATTTGATAGACAGCCCAGACATCGAGATACGTGGGTGCACACCGTACGACATAACGGCGTCCTGGTCAGAAACGGTCTCTGGTAGGGGCACTTTTCGTGGAATAGCTTGCTTAATCCTATTGGTGCCATGAAGTATCCCGTAAAAGTGGGTTTGGTCTGTCTTGCCATATGCTCTGCACTTCTTGTTGTCGTTGTGAGAACGGGCTGCAGGTCGATAGGGGGAATCGGTCCAAATTTTGCACTGGATATCCAGAACGGGTACATATTGGCTGTCTGCAACGCTGATTGCGTGGGGGTCACTGATTCAGAAGGCATGGCAGTGATAAGCCCACATATCGATCGGTTAAACACGGGAGGTTCTCTGGTTTTTGGGCTTGTTGTCTTAGAAGAAGCCCCTAGTAATCAGCCTGGGGGTTCACACAGTATAGCCGGGTATTTCATCTTGGACACGAGTGATGGTTCTGTAGTACAGGGGTTGACAAAAGAGAAATGGCTCAAAGAGTTACAGACTCGGGGGATCCAGAAAGAGCCAAAATTGATTCATCCCTCATTCTTCTTTAATTGGAACAGGGACAGATGATACGCTCCACGGTTGTCCGCGTGGTACTGGCTCAATATGATTTCTCCATCGATAATCTGACCAACCGGTACCACAGCGTAGCCGGAAACAGCCTTGCCTATTATGCGGCAGGTAATCTTACTAAGGACAAGGATGGGTACGAATATGAATATGACTACGAAAATCGTATCGTCAAGATCACCAAAGACCCCAATAGTACAGTCGTGGCCGAATTCGCCTACGATGCCTTGGGCAGAAGGATTTGGAAACGTGATTGCATCGCCGACACCAACAATATCTACTACTACAACAATAAATGGCAGGTCCTGATATGAAAACGGGCCGTGTAGCTCCTACATCTGTTTTCTTGAGCCTTATTCTTACGTTAACATCCGGCTGCTGGCGAGAAGCGGATAAAGTTACGAATGTCGAACCGGCCTTCGAATCAGCTGCTGTGCGAGCGATGGTTCAACCGGGTGCTCAGCGTGTGCAAGTCCCAGAATCTACGCCCACCAAAGCTTCACCTGAACCTGCGGTGGTGGCGAAAAATCCTCTGGCGGAGATTAGTTTTGAAAAGACTGTCTGCGATTTGGGCCAGGTGGGCTTGGGCACGAAGAATACCTGCGAGTTCAAGTTCACAAACACCGGCCCGGCGCCACTGAGAATCACGAACGTAAAAAGGACGCTCAGCGTCTCTTGATCCTTGCCTACTTTTCAAGTAGGTGCGGCTGTGCCGTCGCCAAACTGGAAAAGAAGGAGTACGCCCCCGGCGAATCCGGAACGATAAAGGTAATCTACACCGCCCCCAGGACCGCGAGTACCGCCGCCAGGCACATCTACGTCTCATGCAACGACAAAGCCAATCCGAAGGTCCGGCTGACGATAAAGGCAAAGGTCGTTCAAATGGTCCAGGCCGACCCGGCCAAGCTGCTGCTTTATAAGCAGGTAAGATGATGGTTTGCGATGACAGATGGGCGGAAGGAACCAGAGCGGCAAAGGAATCGCGAAGACATCTGATCTGCCCGTGTGGCGTGAGATACGTCAATAAACGACTGTTTGAAACAGACCGCAGCGCCGACCACATAAGGGTTGCGCGCGGGCAGCTTATTTGGGCTCAGCCGGACTTTTCGATACTTCCGTCGCGGAGATAAACTACGCGGTCGGCGAAACGCTCGGTGCTTGGTCCGTGTGTGGCAATGATAACGGTGCCTCCGCTGCGGTGGAATTCAGAAAGATGCCCGAGCACCGAGGCTGCGTTGTCGGGGTCAAGGTTGCCGGTCGGCTCATCGGCGAGGATAATACCGGGGCGATTGAACAGTGCTCTGGCTATGGCGACCCGCTGCTTCTCGCCGGCACTTAGTTCAGCCGGTCTATGCAAGCCGCGTTCGGCCAGACCTAATTGCGTCAACAATTCCTCAGCGGCTTGTATTCGGTCGCTTCGGCCGATAAGCCGGGCTGCAAGGAGGACGTTCTCAACGATGTTCAAATATGGAATCAGATGAAACATCTGGAAGACAAAGCCGATGTTCCGGGCCCGAAAGTCTGCCCTCTCGCCTATGCTCATCGCGTACAGATCGCTCTGATGGACGCGGACGCTGCCACTGGTAGGTCTGAGCATCGCGGCCATGGTCATCAGCAAGGTCGTCTTGCCGCTGCCGCTCGGCCCGGAGAGAACGACAAACTCACCTCTTTCAATATGGAGGCTGACACTGCTCAGTGCCCGTATCTGGCCACGGCCTTTGCGGTAGGTTTTTGCAACATTTTGGAGTACAACCATTTCTATTCTTCTCTGAGTGTTACGGCAGGGTCGTAGGCGACGGCGATCATTGCCGGGATGAAGCTCGAGATCGCGGCAAATACAGGAGCAAAGATAAGTGGCCAGAGGAGCCAAACATATTCCGGTCTTATTGCTTTAGCCGTTATCTTAAATATACCCGGCCCAAAGTTCAGGGCCAGACCGGTGCCTACAAAGAAACCGACAATTGCTCCGAGCAGCCCCATTAGCACGGCTTTCCCTAAGAACAGTAGTGTGATTGGGCCGGAGCGGTATCCAAGCGCCCGCATAATCCCAATCTCGCGTTGTCTGTCTCGGACATTGACCATGGCAAGAACTCCAATCCATGCGCCACAGACAACAACAATTACCGGCAAAAGAAACGCTATATAGCCCTCCATCGCCGCTCTCTGCTTTTGGCGAATCTCGGCGATGCCCTGGATCAGAATTACCTTCGCTTCGGGCAATATCTTGGCAAGCTGCGTTTCTGCAAGAACGAACAGGTCTATCGGTACTTTGCTCAACTCAATAATGCACAGGCATTCCAGCGCCTTTATCTCGTTAATTCTCGTTTCCAAATTCAGAATATTCTGTACGTCGTGAAGATGACCGTATATGCGTATATCATCACTGCTGCCGCTTCGGGCAAGACACCTTACAACAGTGAAGGTCTTGCCAAAAATATCAACCTGCTGTCCTGATTCAATCCCCAGGCGGCGGGCTATTTCGAACCCAACGTAAATAGTATTCGGGTCTATTGAAAAAGTCATCGGCTTCTGTTGGCGTTTATCGAGCGGCAAAACCTCCGGCAACATACCGACCAGGATAATATTCATGTCTCGCCAAAAGACCTTCTTCTGGAGGGTGGCGGTCAAGTGGGTATAGCTAAAACCTTCCAACAAAGCGAAACGATGAACATATTCCTCGGGCATCGTATGTTCCGAAAAACCGACTGACCAGAATTCATCTATACTCGTTTCTTTTGGGATGATGCGCAAGTTCTGCCCCATATCGCGCATTATTCGCCTTGTCTCACGCCTGTAAGCCTGGGCGGTGGTGACAAAAGCCACGACCAGAGCAACTGCTGTCACTACCGGCAGCAAACCAAGAAGAAAGTTCATCTTGCGATGACGAATCTCTTTTAAGATCAGAGCAAGTATCGACATATATTCTGCCGCCTCATTTCGGTTTTGAGTCGAGCAATTCTCTCAGTTTTCATTTTTCAGTTCAAGACTTTATTTGGAATAAAGGCTATAGAAGTCTGCACGCCGAAGCCACAGGTACAACCTGAGCTGGCTTCCGGAATAAGGACCAGTCCGCCGGCCGGGATGATATTGATCCAGCAGCCAGGGCGTGTGACGCTGGTCAGCCGCGCCGGACCGCCGCCGGGTCCCAGGTCATACATCCACGGGTTGCCGCCCCGCCAGAACAGGCATTGGGCCGAGGCCGAGACGCCGCCGCAGCCGTGACCTCTGCGGTCCATTTTCCAGCCCTCGATTTTTCCGCCGGTCTTGAGATTATAGGCATAAGGCCAGGCATAGACTGTGTTATCAATAATCGTCGGGTGACGATTGTATTCGCCGTGGCCGCCGTCCGTTGCAAGGCTGGTGTCGTGGCTTGCCCTCCAGAGGACCCGGCCCGAACGACTATCGAAGGCATCATAGTAATAACGAATGGACTTTCCGACGAGGTCTGAGCCGCTCAAGAGTAGTATGCCTTTGGCATAGTTGATATAAACGGGCTCGCCGAAATTGCTTACGTTGATTTTCTCTTTGAAAGCGACGCGTCCGGTTTTTATGTCGAGGGCGACGAGATACTGCTCACCCCCCTCGAAGAGAGTCTTTGCCGGCATACGACCGAGCTTGTCGGCCAGCGCCGCGGGGCTATTAGTCTCGATGAAGTACATCCGTGGGCCTCCGGGGCCGGGCCCGCCGATGGCGATGGTGGTGTTGAGAACGAGTCCGTCCTTATATTTCCAGAGTGCCTCGCCGGTAGTCTTATTCACTGCGAAGACGTAGTCACTGACGACAAGTTTCATATTTCTGTGCCAGAGGGCATTGTCGGCATTGTAGCTGGTCTCGGTGTAGGAGGCATCCTTTCTTCGACCTGTGCCAAGGATTACGTCGCCGGTGTACGCGATGTAGCCCCACTGTCTCGGCCTGTTCTCGATAAGCTGGGGCATTTTGTGCGTGAGGCGGCGCGTGCCGGTTTGCACATCGAAGCCGTGGCACTTGTCCTCGGCGACGACGTAGAGCAAGTTTTCATCGACGGCCATGCTCCCGCAATCGAGGAATACGCCGAGCCGTCGGGAATTTGGGATTTCAACCTGCCACTGGATAGTCCCGTTGTAGGCGTCCATAGCAAAGACGATGCAATCGCCGGGTACGAAAAGTCGGCCATCTTTGAAGAGTGGCGGGACGTTGCGATGGTGACGGTCGATCATGTGCTCGGGTCCGGGACGTCCGAACCATTGGATAGCCATCGGGCCTTTTACAAGCGTGTCTTTGCTGCAGGCCGAATTTCCCGGCTCGGCGTGGATGTGCGTCCACTCGCCGGCGCCTTCCAGGCTTCGGCGTTTTGCCAATCCCCAGAGGATGTTGTCGGTTTTGTGGACCGTCCAGCCGGCGATTGACGTTTGGCCCCAGTCTTCAAGCTGTTCTTCATTGCTATTGGCAGCCGGTGTGCCGAGGGCAACGACGCCGCCGGCAGGGCGGAGCAGGCCAAAAAGCTCCTTTGGTGAAATCGGGAGCTCGCCGGTCCGCAGCGCCCGGTCCGAGACAATCAGGTTGGCGAAGTATTTTGTATAGGGCAACTGCCCGGAGAAGCCTTGATGAATCACGACGCGTCCGTAAAGTCCGGCCTTGTCGAGGGCCTTGCGAGCTGCGGCAACCTTGTCGGCATCCTCTTCAACGCCGATGATTTTCAGATCGGTTATTCGGGCCAGCTCGTACGCCAATCGTCCCCGCCCGCAGTCGAGGACAAGGCAGTATCCTTTTTTTACCGGGCTTTGCTCGGCAATATACTTGGCGGCCTCGGCATAAAGCTGCGTCAGCTCGTCGCGAGGATAGCCGCTTGTGTCGGTATAAGTCGTTATTACCTCGGCTGTGCCTTTGAGGGCGTTTCTAAAGCAGTGTATCCGTCCTTCGTCCGTACTGACAAACAGGCCGCCGTTCACTATGCTCAAGCCAAACGCCCTGCCGACAACCGGGGCCGTCCAAACGACGCTGCCGTTGGCCGAATCGAGTGCCGCTATTTGGTTCTCGCCGCCGGCTAAGAGGACGTTGCCCGCCATAATCATTGAGCACGGATATTCGCAGGGCGCCGTCCACAAGTAGCAATCCTTCAATAGTCTATCCAACTCCGCCAGCCGGGTATCGAGGCTGCGCAAGTCTTCCTGAAGTTGCTTTGCTTCGGGGCTTTCTTTGGCGAGCTTTTTGAGTTGCTCGGCGATTTTCTTACGCTGCCGATTCAAGCCGTTCTTTTCTCTGGAGAGCTGGATATAGCGACCTCGGTTGAACGCCGAGAGTTTGGTTTCCGACTGCATATAGGCCGTTGTGCCGTTGACGATCATTCGCAATCCGCCGAACGTTGCGATTGCATCTCTTGTTCTGGCGTCGTTTGCTTTGATTTCCTTGGGCCCTCGGCCGGGCCCCGTTACCAGCACATCGTCCGTCAGGAGCGCGTATGTCCCGCCGGCGCTGGGCAGCTCTCCCCGGGAGCTGCCGTCGGCGCGGGCGAAAATCGCCGGAGCCGTACGTCCGGTTGGAACGTACAGCCGTTCGTCGGAAGCCAATATGTAACCCTGAGGGGAGATACCGACTTTGCGTTTCCATATAACTGAGCCGTCTTCGGCGTTTAATGCAAACAGGAACGTGCCTTGGTTCGGAAACAAACCGGCTGTACAATATACGGCTCGCCCATCAGCTACGAGGCCCGCACGCACGGGCCAGAGCGATATCATTGCGCCGTTGCCGGGTACCATGCGCGGACGTTCGGACGCGCTGTACTTCCACAGTAGCGAGCCGTCTTCGGCACGAAGACAGTAAACGCATCCATCGTCGGAACCAACGTACAGTCTATTGCCAACTACAGCCGGCGCCACGCGGACAGGTCCCTCCGTGAAGAACGTCCAGCGCGGGCGCCCGGTCAGGGCATCGAGGGCGCAGATCTTGCCGTCAGCGGATGAGCCGAAGAAGAGCATCTCGCCGGCCCCGACCACGTGAAACACCCGGTCGTAAGTTACAGTGGCCCTTAGATTGTGGTGACGGTGCCAGAAATCGTGTTTTGCCGGTGGTGGCCAGGCGGGTGCCGGCCGGTGAGGGGCCTTAAACACCCAAGTCTGCTTCAGGGGCAGTTGGAGCCGTTCGCCGGCAAGCCCGCTTCTATGATTGTCATGGTTGAAGGTGGGCCAGTCGTCACCCCAAACCAACCCACAGACGCTCAGCAGGGCACCAAAGAAGGCATATACGGTGTGCTTGTTCATACTCTTTTTGACCTCGCAAAAATCGCAACGCCGAGAATGATCACTAATGCAAACATTGCCACGACGAGAAATGCTGTACTGCGCAGCAGCACGTAAATACCGGGCGTAGTAGGGCCGCCCGACACCGGTCTGGCCGTATTGGGTTCGCGGGGGACCTGGTGTAGCGATGCCGTCACATTTGGCTCGGGCGCGTTGTGCGGCGCCGCTTGGGCTATATTGGGCTCGGGTGGATTCTGAAGTGCCACTTCCACTGCGTTGGGTTCAGGTGAAAGATCATTTGGCTCGTCTGGGGCCTGAATATCCTTCAGGTCCTGGAGGTCTGTTTCGGGCTCTATGATCAGCTCCTGGTAGCCAAAGGGCGTGCCCTGGTAGGCATACCCGCCCATTCCTCTTCCTATTATCCGGCTCATCTCCATCTTTATCATCGGGTTTTCGGGGTCAAAGCCGAGGCTTTTGACGGCGAGTTCGTGGATCTCCTGGTCCCATTTGGCAGGGAGCATTGTGCCCTGGAGCCACCTGTAATCGAATCCGCATTCGCAGTCAGCTCCAATTACGAAAAGGACACTGGCGAGGTCGTCCTCGCTTATCTCTTCGCCCTTGAAGAGCGGTCCGATCCAGCGAGCCCGTCCATAGACGACTATCGCTGCCGGCTCGTTCACGTCGTTGGGCTCCAGGCCGAGGCTCCAGAGCAGTACTCGTTCGTTTGCAACCGAGTTGGCGTCCATTACAACAAGCTCCGGTGGATTGGCAATCAGCTTGGGCATGTAATTTATTTGAGAGGCTACCTGTTCGACGGCGGCCGAAGCTGCCTTCTTGGCCTTTTCGTTTTGCCCGGCATCGGGCCCCTCCAGCAGCACGACTATTCCATAGGCTTTGGATACCCCCAGCAGGATTTCTTTGCGTTTGGGCGATGCGAGAATCTCATCAATTGCCGAGCGGACCGTTTTCTTGAAAGGTTTATCAGGCTTCGTCACGGACACCGCGAGAGACTGGCCGTCGGGGGAGACAAGGACCGCAGAGGGAAAAGATGCGTCGTTCGGATCGAGCAGCTTGATTGCGGGATGGTCTTTTTGCCGATTTGCGTCGATTATCTGGACCCTGAGGTTACTTTCGGCAAGGGTGTCCTGGGCTATTTCTTTGAAGGCGGCGATGAGCTCCGCGGGCGTATTTGCATCGATGAAGCTGTAAAGTATATACGGCTCAAGGCCCAAATCCACGAACCCTGTTTCACGAACGTTGTATCTGCAGGCGAACGCCGGGTGAATTGGCAAACAACACCACAGACAGACCGCCAAGACTAACCTGTGTACTCTTATCACTGTAAACCCTGCTCTCGGTCTTAAAAAACGATAAAACCTTTCCGGGTCAGGCTCAATATACCCTGTGTCCGGGGTATATACGCATTACGCAGTATAAAGGTTCTGCTGAGAAAACGCAATAGAAGCATGACCGAAAAGTTATAGTAGCTCTGTAAAAAGACTGTAGTACCGCGTTTCACAACTATTGCGACGATGAGATCGCCACGCCGAGTTGAGCTCGGCCCGCAATCACACCTAAAACTCTCAAATTGTCATCGCGAGGAGCGAAGCGACGAAGCAATCTCGTTACCCTATAGTATAGTAGCGACATTTATGAAATGCGGTAGTAGTCTGACTCCTCTACATTTCAATCACCTCAATTCTCTCTGTCTCGGGGTTCAACAGTATTGGCCGTTTCTTCGCCTATGGGACCGCCGTTGGAACCCGCCTGTCCGGGCCGTGACGGGCCCATAAACATCCTCACAGCCACTACAAGCAGGACAACTGCAAATGCCTTTCGCAGCACATGGCTCGACAGCCGGGCGGCCAATTCCGTCCCGGCAAGTGTGCCGGCCAGCGCGCCGCATATAATCAGGCCGATGACTACTGCGTTCATCTCGATGTCCGGATTTCTCCAGTAGCGCAGTGCCCCTACCAGCGCCGTAGGCACAATTACCGCCAAAGCCATTCCCTGAGCACATTTCTGCTCAACGGCACAGAGCAGTACAAGGACGGGAACGAGTATGACCCCGCTGCCAAGACCCAGAGCGCCGCTGAGGACACCCGCACAGAGACCTAACAATACGAAAACCCACCAGGGATTAGACAACTGAGCTATCATAACCAAGCTCCAAAACAAATCCGATTTATCTGATATTGGCCTTTTTTTTGTCCAGGCATTATAGATAGACTCCACCGCTGCCCGCAAGACAAATAC
>CAYWOD010000020.1:0-25536 GCA_964459805.1 uncultured Pirellulales bacterium | reverse complement strand
TATATGGTATCGTAACATCTGTCTGCGTCACCTTAAAAAAACTGGAGTCAATAATTACTCTATTTAGGTACGCAGGCCGGGTTGTTCGGCTCTGTATCACAGTCAATTAACCAGTTTCCCGCCATCAACGAAAAGTCGTAAAAGCCAACCTTGCAATCGTCATTTAAGTCTCCGGCAAGAACGTAAAGACACTCGTTCTTCAGCCCCAGACTCTCGTTCCATCCGGCGGCGACGGCGATAAAACCGGCATTGGGCAAAGGGAGGTCGCACTGCCCAGACTTGTTGTGTCCCCAGCCCACGATGGAGCTGTCTTTTTTCAGGCCCAGACTGTGGCCCCATCCGGCGGCGACGGAGATAAAATCGGCATTGGGCGAGGGTATATTGCACTGGCCAAAGTCGTTTCGTCCCCAGGCGATGATGGAGCCGTCTTCTTTCAGCCCCAGACTGTGGTCCCCTCCTGCGGCGACGGCGATGAAATCGGCATTGGGCGAAGGGATATGGCACTGGCCATTGCGGTTGTCTCCCCAGGCAACGATGGAGCCGTCTTCTTTCAGGCCGAGGCTGTGCTCATATCCTGCGGCGACGGCGATAAAGCCCCCGTCCAGATCGACCCCGACGACCTGGTCGCCCCAGCCGACAATCCTGCCTGTCTGCTCCGCCGCACTGCCCGATTGGCCAAAGCCGAGGCAGCACACAACCACAACAATTACAGTCGTTCTGCCAATCGGATTTGAAGTTCTCGCTCTAACCATCCTATCTACCTCCTATCCCCCCACAAAGCCATATTCCAGCCGGCAACTGCCACTACGGACAAGCTGCCCAACGGCAAATAAGGACAGGTGATCCGCACTGTCTGCTGAGAACCTACTATAACACATTATGGCCCAGTCTTTCAACCTTCATTCCTGCGTCGAGTGTAAGATTTTTTCTGACGCTCTGTAAGTCCCTTTTTATACTGATCTTATGAGTCCCTGTTATGGATGCCCAGTGCCGGAAACCGGTGCAGCAAGTTAAGGATACGGTTACTCGAATCTCCAAAATGCTCCCGCAGCATGAATGCCGGAAAATGATTTCACACCTTTGCAGCGTTTGTATCGGGAAACAATTTGCAAAGACGCGCCGGAATTATTAACTTATAGGGGTTTGGCCGAGTGGCGGAATGGCAGACGCTGGGGACTTAAAATCCCCTGCCCGAAATGGGCGTGTGGGTTCGAATCCCACCTCGGCTATTGGCTTTAATGTATCGAGTATGGGCTGAGCTAATGTTGATTTGGCTTGTTCCTCGCGAGAGGCTGTTGTTGGCGACTGCTCTGTTTCTGTTGGCGGGTCTGCCCGCAATAGCATTCGGGGCCGGGGCGGGTGACGACTCGGCAGGGCCGTGGCCACAGTGGCGGGGGCCTGAAGGTCTGGGTGTGTCGTCTGAGCGGGACCTGCCCGAGCTCTGGAGCAGCGATGGCCGGAACATAAGATGGAAGACCGAGCTTCCGGGCCTGGGCAATTCGTCACCGGTGGTCAGTAATGGCCGCGTTATTCTGACAACGGCCTACGAGAGTCCGAAAGCCGCAGGCTGGCAAAAATCCATAGCCGTCGCGAGCTCCGCTCTTACACTTGTTTTCCTTGTCGGAGCCACTGCAGCATTTCTCAAGAAACGGCAGGAAAAGAGTGCAAAGAAGGTGCCGTTTGGTGAACACGCTTCGAGCGGACGGTTCAATGTGCTGTTTAGATGGTTCACATCGTTCGGCTTTATATCTCTTGCATTGCTCGTCACCGTCGGACGCAGCCATTCCGGGCGGGTTCTTGGGAAGATTGGACTGGTCTTAGCGAGCCTGGGCTTTGAAGATATGGA
Source organism: uncultured Pirellulales bacterium (assembly GCA_964459805.1). Lineage (GTDB taxonomy): Bacteria > Planctomycetota > Phycisphaerae > Sedimentisphaerales > Anaerobacaceae > DAOVRL01. The sequence goes on along the minus strand of CAYWOD010000020.1, from coordinate 23,690 downwards.
GCATCTGTGCTCGATGGATGCGGGCGTGCGGGCGGCCGTCTGGCTCACCGCCGGCGGGATTGCCCTGCTCGGATTGGCCGTGGCCGTCGGCTGGATCAGGGCGCACTCGATCTGGCGACCAATTGCCGCCGGCGCGGTTCTGCTTAGTGCAATCCCCTTCGTAAAGCTCACGCCCTTGGATCAGTGGAAGGAAGAAATTGAGCTATGCGAGAAGCTGGCGTTCGCATTTCCCGCGCTGCTGGTCGCGCTCTGGCATTTGCTGAACTACCTCGAAATTGGACGTAAGCAGGGCTATGAATCCGAGAAAGAGGATGCAGGCGTATCTGGAGCGGGGATAACCGCGGCATTGCATGCGTTGAATTATGTGGAAATCCGTTGGAGGCATAAGAATATATGGCGCATCGGAGGCTTCCGGTCCTTGCTCTTCGCCGCGTCGTTGGCGGCTTTATCATTGCTCGTCTTTATACCGCCGAATTTTCTTCAGCCGGAAATGGGCATGCAGCGAGTCGTTTTGTGTGTCGATATGGAGACGGGAAATCTCTTATGGCATCAACCTGCATTCATAGCACCGGCGGAACGCAAGCACAGCGATAGTACATACGCGACACCCACCGCCGCGGCTGACGGCAGCCATATCATCGTCAACTTCGGCGTGGGCGTCGCGTGCCTGGATTTTGAGGGTAACATCTTGTGGCGAAAGGAGGACCCTGGGTATGTCGAGAACAGTCGGTACGGCGCCGTCAGTTCCACATTATTAGTAGATGATATGGCAATCGTCGTGCAGGAGTGCGAGAAGGGCAGTAAAAGGCCGACCTGGATCGCCGCATTTGACAAGCAAACGGGCCAACCTCGCTGGAAAACTAACCCGGAGAACGTGCACGAATGTTACACAACCCCATTAGTGTATCGAGACGAAAACGGCGTACAGCTTATCATCGCATCCTGGGCAAATGTCGCCTCCTATGACACCGAATCCGGAGAGCGTTTGTGGGTGAGAAACATCCCAACCGAGCAGCTCGTCGCGAGTCCGGCAAGATCGGGAACGCTCTTGTGCGTCGGCGGGAGCGCGTGGGGCCCGGAAAATGCCACCGTAATGATGCGCCTTAAGACCACGGACAGACGTAAAAGGCCCGATATCCTCTGGAAGTCAGAGCGGGATACTCCCGCCGACTGCTCGCCGGTTATTTACAACGGTAAACTTTTCACAGTGACAGACAGAGGCAGAATGACCTGCTACGATGCTGCAAGCGGCACAGTATTCTGGAATAAACGCCTCAAAGGCAGCAGGTATCTCTCGTCCCTCGTTGCAGGTGACGGCAAAGTTTATCTCTGCAATACCAAGGGCCTGACAACCGTGATTGCCGCCGAGGCTGAATTTAAGATAATCGCCGAAAATGACCTCAACGGACGCTGCTACGCCTCGCCTGCTATCGCCGACCGCTGCATACTGCTTCGCATCGCAAATTACCTCTACTGCATCGAAAACAAGGGCCAATAAGCTCAAATACTCGCAGTAATCCTGGGCCAAAGCTTTCATAAATGCCGACTTTTGTATAGAAAACGAGTTCACGCCGTAACCGCGGTCAATTGCCTGTTTACACGGCCGGCAAAAAACAGTACAATGCCCGCGACCGGATAGATGTTCGCCGGAGGCCGCTTTGGCAGCCTTTCGTATAGGGGATAGATAATGGCAGAAAAAAACTTCAAACTTGTCGATGTAGCCAAGCCCAACCTTTATCGGGAGATGTTTCCATATACGGAGTTCCCCAAGGTCGTTTTCGACGGTGAGAGAATCGAGTACGACATTCCCGAGAAGATATGGATAACCGATACGACGTTCCGCGACGGTCAGCAGGCCCGGCCGCCCTATAAGCCGGACCAAATCCTGCGAATATACGATTTATTGCACGAGATAGACGGCGGGACCGGGCTGATCCGCCAGTCTGAGTTCTTTTTGTACTCGCAGCGCGACAGAAAAGCGGTGGAGCTCTGCAAAGAGCGGGGCTACAAGTATCCCGAGGTAACCGGCTGGATAAGGGCTGTGGCGGCCGATTTTAAGCTCGTCCGCCAGATGGGCCTGAGCGAAACCGGCATTTTGACCTCGGCAAGCGATTATCACATATTCCTGAAGCTGCGAAAGACGCGGGCCCAGGCGATGAACTCCTATCTTGACGTCACCAAAGCCGCGCTGGACAGCGGCGTTGTCCCACGATGTCACTTCGAGGACGTTACGCGAGCCGACTACGAAGGTTTTGTGCTGCCCTTTGCCGGCGCCTTAATGAAACTCTCGAGGAAATACGCCAAGCCGGTCAAGATTCGCCTTTGTGATACGCTCGGCTTCGGCCTGCCGTGGGCCGGCGTCTCTCTGCCGCGCAGCATTCCGAAACTTGTCCGCGGGCTTCGGCAAATCGGCGTCTCGTCCGAGCGGATCGAATGGCACGGGCATAACGATCTGCACAAGGTCCAGGTGAATGCGGCAACGGCATGGCTCTATGGCTGCAGCGCCGCAAATGCAGCCATATTCGGCATCGGCGAGCGGACAGGTAATCCACCTTTAGAAGCGCTCGTTGTCGAGCACGCCCAACTCAAAGGAATGACGCAAGGCGTCAACTATGCGGCGATAACCGAGCTGGCTCAGTACGCAAGCAAGGAGCTGGGCTTTGAGATTCCGGGCAATTATCCTCTGACCGGGAAGAATTTCAACGTTACGCGGGCCGGCATTCACGCGGACGGCCTGCTGAAAAACGAGGAAATATACAACTGCTTCGATACCAAAAAGCTCCTCAAACGTCCCGCCGGTGTCGCAATCACCGATAAGACGGGTGCGGCAGGCATCAAACACTGGATAGAGGCACGGTACGACATCGAAATACCAAAACACGACCGGCGAATAACAAGAATGAAGGACAGAATCGACGCAGAGTACGCAGCCGACAGGGTCTCGATCATATCGGATGAGGAAATGCTCGAGTGGGCGCAAGAGGCGTTTGGCGGCGACGATCTGCCGCCGTTGAGGAAGTAAGTGGATAGATCATACTCCGACACACTACGAAATACTCGATCCCGCTCTCGAGCGGAGCGAAAGAACGAAACACGCAATGCGAAGATCAGGGCCGTGTTGTTCGATCTCGGTGACACTTTGCTGAACTTCGGCAAAATCAATACAGCTAAGATTTTCGCCGCAGGCGCCGGATCATCCTACGAATATCTAAAGAGCCTGGATCAGCCGGTCGGCAGCTTCAAATGGTATTTCTGGAAAAATCTCGTGAGCCTGCGCATACAACGCTGGCTCTCCAGCCTTAGAAGACGGGATTTCGATGCACTGGCGCTTCTGAGAAACGCCGGCGTAAAGAGGGGCATCAGACTCAACCAGGAGCAGTGGCGGCATTTGGCGTGGTGCTGGTACGAGCCTTTGAGCAAAATCGGCCGGGCCGAACCGAATGCGAAAGAGACTCTAACCGCACTGAAAGACTCCGGCCTCAAGCTCGGCATCGTCTCCAATACCTTTGTGAGCCGCTTTTCTCTCGAAAAACACCTCGAGCAATTGGGCATACTCGATTTCTTTATCGTCAGAGTCTATTCGTACGAATTTCCTTTTCGAAAGCCGGATGCGCGAATCTTCAGGATCGCCGCCGAGAGGATTGGCGAACCGGCGCAGAATATACTCTTCGTAGGCGACCGGATCGATAAGGACATCAAACCCGCAATACGCTGTGGTATGCTTGCTGTCCTGAAAGATGCTTACACCAATGCCGGAAAAAAGACGCCGGATGGCGCCGGGAAAATCCGTCAAATCTCCGAACTGCCGCCCCTGATAAAAAAAATCAACACACGAATCGCCAATATTATTTAGCCCCCCAATTTATTGGGGGGTATCATCTGGATTTTACCCACCATTGTTAGCCCCCTGCACTGCAGGGGGTTCTCGTTATCCCCAGGAGGTTCTCATTATCTTTGTCGCATTTTTCCCCTTGCATTTCCCCGGAAAATACGTGACAAACAGACTAAAACCTGATACCCTGAACCTTACTGATGCCGTCCTGAATTAGCACAAACCCTGAGCGCAGGCGAACGGGAGAGTCGAAGGGCCAATCGAAGGATTGACGCATCCGTTTGGAGAACCCTATGTGAGATACGAAAGGACCTGAATGAAAGGGAGAAATAAGGAAGGTGTACCCGGATTTCATAACTGAGCTTCTGGCATTTCTATCGAAATCGCTAAACTCATTTTTCAGAAAGGTCTAATTATGAAAGCGAAAAAGTATGGGCTTTGGGCTCTGTTTGGTGCGTTGATGATGGGTCTGGTGGCTTGCCGTATGAACAAGGCAGACAAAGAACCACTGTCCGCTAAGGTTACAGTATCAGCAGAAGATAAACCCAACACTGTTTACTCTGGCACTGTAACTGACCTCGATGGTAACGCCATCGAAGGCGCAAAGCTGCACATCTTGAGGTATCATGGGGTCAAGACTGTATCTGGCCAACAGGGCGGATATGAAATGTATTGGGATGCATCTGAAGTGCCCGAATCGCATGATATATATATCATTGCTCGCCATGAAGAGAAAAACCTTGCTGCTGCGACAAAAGTGGGACCAGAGACACACACCCAGAACATAACTCTCCTACCTGCCGTTACTGCAACCGGAACAATAACCGACCCGGATGGGAACCCCATAGAAAATGCCAGACTCTATTTTGGCTTCACTGCAGCAAAGGGTTACATCACCTCGTTTGCCGACCGCAGTCGTTTTGCAGCAGATAGCCGGGGTGTTTATAAGGTGCCCTTTATTCCGCCAAAGAACCGCTATGCTGTCACTTTCCATGCCGAAGGCTATGGCTCAAAAAGAATCTCAGTCAACACTGATGATGCGGTTGATGCTCTGCTTGAACTTGGTGCCGCCGCTCTTTCCAAAGCTGACCAGGCAATTTCAGGTGTAGTAGTTGGCCCCGACGGCAACCCGGTTCCCAATGTACAGGTATTTCGCAAAAGCACAGGCCAGCCCTCAGGTTATAAAAAAACAGACGCAGACGGCAGATTTACCATTGCTGTATGCAAAGGCCATGTTGTTCTAAGTGCCGTTGTCAAGAAGAACGGTACGCTGTTGGTTGGTCGGGCGGAAGCTGCGAGTGGTACCGAAGACGTAAGAATCGTGCTTGACCCTCGCTAAGGCGTGAGGCGCAAAAAACCAGGACAATTAAAGGTAGCTAAGGAGCCTGTCGGGGAACCTGCTGAGGCTCAGACGTTTTTGGGTCGTCATTCCCGCCCAAGCAGGAATCTATAAAAACCTAACCAATTTCCCCCAAAAATACGTGACAAATAGACCAAAACCTGATAATCTAAACCTCACCGATGCCGTCCTGAATTAGCCTAAGCCCCCAGCAGAGCCTGTCCTAACCATCGCCTGCCCTGAGCGCAGCCGAATGGGTCCAATCGGCCGGATTTATAGACGCCCTTCTAAGTCTATTAGCCCGCCAACTGCGGGCCTGCCCCATCTTTTTTTTGGGGGGGTATTATATGGCCGAAAAATAAAAACAGCGGTGGGTTCTATATGTTTAGCCGAAAGATAGAAAATGGTATGGACAGCCCAATCTATATGCTTATATTTATGAACATATGCAAAATAACGTGAAGCATATTTACAAAAATAAAACAGGGAGTCTAATAAACAAGTTAGTCGGGTTTCTTGGAGAGCCTAATGTTAAGGGTTGTCTTCAGAAATATGAAAGGTCTCTGCAATCTGCGGGCCCTATACTTAGAGAGTATTATCTTAAGAAGCGACACCCGTGGTTGAGTGCTCTTGAGCAATATTATGAACTCACTAATAAAGCGAAATCTATCCATAGAAATTTAACGCCGGAATTACAAGCTTTGGCGAATGATGCCAACAAAGTAATCACTTTACAAAATAAGATGTCCCATTCTGTTAAGAATAAATATAAACGAGCTTTTCTTGACAGCAATAACGCACGTAATTACTTGTTTGAAATACACATTGCATGGCACTTTTTTGCAAACGGTTATGACATACAGTGGTATCAGGATGATTCAAGTAAGCATGCTGAGTTTATAGTTAAGTTGTCGGCCCTGCAGTTCAATGTTGAATGTAAGCGAATAACTGTTGATATCGCAAGGAAAATACACAGAAAGGATTTCTACGGGTTTGCCGATAAACTGATACCAGAGATTAAGAAGAGAAATTATGGCGGCAGACTGGATATTATATTGGAGGAAAGGCTCAAGAGTGGTACTTTTGACAAATTGTGTATGGAAGTGTTGAAGGTGATCGATAGCGGTATACTCCACGGAGATCGTGAGATTGCGCCTTTTGGATCTTTAGCGTTAGATATGAGTTATGCTTCACGAGTCTCTATTGATCTCAACGAAAGTATGGAAAAGCTTTGCGAAAGGAAAGCAGATGAGGCTCAAGGAGCAATTTTTGTGAGCTCTGACGCTGGAAAGCCAGTCGATCCGATTGAGTTAACTGTGATGTCTAAACAAGCGGATGAAGTACTATATGCAATAAAGAACATAATTTCCGAAGCAGCTGAAAAACAGTTGGATGTATCAAAGCCAGGATTAATAGCTTGCTTTTTGGAAGGTATTCATGGCTTTGAACTACATAAGCTTAGAAGTAAGAGTGGGCTCCAAGCTATGGCAAAATACATTCTTGATAAAGACGAGTTCTCTCATATCGCGGGAATAAGTTATTCTTCCGAAAGTATGGTGAAGAAAGGAAGCAATTACGAAGAAATTTTCAATCCAGGTCTGTTTTTTAGAAATCATAAATGTAAGTTTAAAGAAGCAAAAACCTTCGCATTCTTATCGCCTCTAAGATTTTGACAGCGTAGGAACAAACAGGGAAATAGGGTGATAACTAGGGAAAACTGAAAACTATCGCCAGCCACCTGTAAAAAAGAGTAGGCCGCGTGAGCGGAAGTAAGAGAGAATTATCAAAGAGATACCGCTAACCAACGGCCAAACCGCAAAGGTTGATGACGTTTATGCACGATGTCATTATGGGCCTTGATACGTTGGAAGATGAACCATGAAAAAGCTCGTAGTCATTTGACTATCCGCCCTCAAACTATGGACAGTCACCTATTCTTCTTCTCCATTGTAATTCGTTCATCGAGTGTATCGCCCCTTCGCCCGGTAAACAAGTCCGGCGTAGGCGGATTTCCATAATCGACTCAACAATCCGTGTTAACCTGTCCTGAGCTTGTCGAATGGATCCGTAATACTATCCGTCAACTTCTTGTTTTTCTTTCACCTATTTTGTAGTGAGTAATCGTAAGCTCTTTATTCTTAATGTGTTATGGCGTGTTTTTAATAGGCGAACTTTTTGGTTCCGGCTATGCTGCGCCAGGAAAATTCGAGGTTAATCCTTTCTCCATGCCAAAAAATTCACTTGACACTCAACTCTGCGTGTGATATAATATGTACCTAATAAATACCCGATCATTGATATTCAACACTCACCACCCGGTTCCCAGCGCGAACCTATATAACCCATTGCCTCACAAGTAATTATGAAGAGCCAAACCAACAATCAAAACACCCATCCCGACAACGTCGGGATTCCGCAATTTTGCATTTTGCACTTTCATTTTTGCATTCTCAAACTCGCCATGCCTACCACCGCCCCCACTCAAAAAGCCTATTATTAAACCTCGTTTGGAGCATTTGAAAATTTGATTTTCGAATTTGTTTAGGATTTAGAGTTTAGGATTTCGCATTTCTGGCTGTCGTCCACCTTTGTCAGAAACCCCGATCAACCAAAAGCGAGCAATTATGCAAAACAAACCCACAATCAAACCTCCCATCCCAATGATCTTATCTGCCTATAAGGCAGCGTCGGGATTCCACAACTTTCCACTTTCCACTTTACACTTTCCACTCTCACAGCTCTACTTATGTCGCGAATCCTCTACTTATGTCGCGAGAACGCTACAAATCGACTACTTTTTATGCAAAACAAACCCAATTCTCAAAACGACAAAATCAACCCAACCCTATTCGTCGCAAAGGCTTACGAAAATAAACCACCCCGCCCAACTCGAAAAAACAAACCCAAAACAAACCCAAAACAAACCCAAAACAAACCCAAAACAAACCCAATCAAACCCAATTTCCGAAAAGCCAAAAATGAACTTAAACTCCTATTCGACAAAGGCTTATGACAATAAACCCCGCCTCCGGGCTCCGGGAAAACAAACCCAAAACGAACCCAAACAAACCCAATTTCTTCTCCCCCAAACCCCCCACCCCTCCCAATTACCCACAGCCATAATCAAAGCCCTCCGCCGTGCATTTTTTGGCCTCGCACATAATCCCATTCCCTTATCGAACACTAAGAAGCCACCCAAAACAGGAAGTCATAAGATGAGCATAAAAAGGACCTTACAGACCGCCGGAAACAAAATTCACACCCCGTTTACATTACTGGCGCAAGATGATATGAATAGAGATTGTTTTGCCGAACGGGAACTTGAACCGGCCTACGCAGCTAACCGTCAAGAGGTGACGCCCTTAAATGTCCGATGCAATTGAAAAAGCCAAGAAATTCCTGACCGCCGAGCGGGCATTTCGATTGGGAGAGCTGCCCACAGAGTCGTTCCATCCGAAGACGCGAGGGCTTTCGGAGATTGCCCGAGATGACCTTGTCGGGGCGATTCGGACGCTGCAGTCGGTGGACGAGGAGATCCCGCCCGTTGCCGAGAGAGTCTTTGGTCAGGATGTGTTTGCCGAGCTTGTCGAGCCGTTCGTTAGGGCGCTGGACGGCGGGAGGCGGATTTACTTCACCGGCTGCGGGGCAACGGGACGTCTGAGCATACTGTTAGAGGCGGCCTGGCGGCGGTTCTGGCGGGAACATCCCGATACGGCAGCGAAAACGCCGGAAATGGAGGATCGCGTCATCAGCGTGATGGCCGGCGGCGATTTCGCACTGATAAAGTCGGTGGAAGGGTTCGAGGATTTCCCGAACTTCGGGCGATACCAGTTACGGCAGGCAGGGGTCAAAGCAGGCGACGTTGTGGTTGCGATAACCGAAGGCGGGGAGACGCCGTTTGTGATCGGCACAGCCTGGGAGGGACTCGATGCGGGGGCGAACGTGTTTTTTGTATATAACAACCCGACGGATACGCTGCGCAGGTATGTTCAGCGGTCGCGCAGAGTGATTGAGGAGCCTCGTATTAAGAAGCTCGACCTGACGACGGGTCCGATGGCCATCACCGGCTCGACGAGGATGCAGGCGACGACGGTGGAGCTGCTGGTCGTTGGGACTGCTCTGGAGATTGCCCTGATACGATTCTTGAAAGACCACCTACCCGAGCCGCAATGGGCGAAACTCGGCTTGCGCGACCGTTCCGCCGGGGATTACTCTGATCTGTTCGGCAATCTGGTAATGGAGCTCTCGAGCTCTGCGGCTGTGGATGCGATGGCGCGCGCAACCGAGTTTGAAGAGAATATCTACCGCGAACACGGGCTGATAACATACGCGGCTGATTGGGCAATGCTGGACGTCCTGACCGATACGACTGAGCGTTCGCCGACGTTCATGCTGCCGCCCTTCCGGAAAAACGATGACAGTCGCTCTCCGCAGTCCTGGGCGTTTGTCAAGGACCCGCTGCGTCCCACGCGAGAGGCCTGGCGCGAGATGCTGCAGCGCCGGCCGCGAGGGCTGGACTGGGGGACTGAGATTTATGAACAATTGGACGCCCCTTCCGCACTAATGACAAATCCGCCGTCACTGGGCAACACCGAGATATACAAATTCCAGATAGGCAACGAACCGGACGGCTCACGTGCCGAAGCGCCCGATTCGGGGCTGGTTATGATTGCAGTCGGAGGCGAAACAGGCGACTTAATGAGCAAAGCCCTGGAGAAGTTCGGCCGCGGATACAGGAAAACGGCGGCTATGAATATCGGCCCGACCGGTGGGGGCGAAGCGGACGAAGTGTTTGAGTTCGGCTGCGAGCTGCCGAATTCGCCGCTCGGGTTTTGGCGACATCTCGCCGTAAAGCTCATTTTGAATACTATTTCGACGGCAACGATGGTGCGGATGGGCAGGGTCATAGGTAATGCGATGGTCTGGCTGTCACCGAGCAACAAGAAGCTCATAGACCGCGGCTGCCGCCTGATATCGCAGCAGACCGGATGCAGCTATGAGCAGGCGTGCGTGGAACTGCATAAGGCGATGGAGGAAGTGGACCTGCGCCAAAACCGAGGCGAAGAGGCACCGTCTCCGGTTATGTTGGCCATAGAACGAATCGGGCCAAGGCGCCGATAGAACGAGTGGTCAGCTACTCGTAATTCGATGACAATCATCACTATAACTGTTTCGCGCAGCTCACTTTAGGTACAGGAGATATTTCTTTCTGATTTGCAGAAAAGATTTGAGCTTAGCCTGCCAGCCTTCTTTGAGGTTTTGCAGTGAAGATCGGCTTGTAATGGCGCTGCGAACCGCGGCGGTCCCGCACAAACGGTCGAAGTGCCCTGCTCTCCACTGGAAATCATCGCGGTACATTCGATGAATCTCGTTGACAATCGCGATGCCACTCCAATACGGTTCGAGCAGGTCCCTTTGAGTTACGGTAATTTTGGCGCCGTAACATTTTTGGCCTGCGTATTTTGAAGCGGTCGGGGTAAAAGTAGCCGGTTCAAACCGCATCCCGGGCAGATTCAACTTGTTAAGGCGAGTTGATAGCTTTGCGGCGTCGATCCACGGGGCGCCGAACTGCACGAACGGCAGGTTTGTACCTCTGCCTTCGGAGACGTTGGTTCCCTCGAGAAGGCACAGGCCCGGATAGACTGCGGCCGTCTGCAGGCTGGTCATATTCGGAGAGGGCTTTATGAAGGCAAGTCCCGTCTGGTCGTACCAGAGGCGTCGTCGCCAGCCTTTCATAGGGATAACGACGAGATCAGCCCTGCGGCGGTTGGCGAGCCAGCCCTGTTCATTGAACATTTTCGCCAGCTCGCCGACGGTCATGCCGTGGCGTACGGCAATGGGATAGAGGCCGACAAAACTTGCAAACTCGGTATCGAGAATATTGCCTTCGACCGCCAGGCCGTTTATTGGGTTGGGACGATCAAAAACAACGAACCGTTTGGCGTTTTCCGCAGCAGCCTCCATTGCCAGAGACATAGTGTAGATGTAGGTGTAAAAGCGGGCGCCGACATCCTGAATGTCAAAAACGAGGATATCGACATTTTTCAGCATTTGTGGGGTTGGCTTGCGTGTTTTTCCGTATAGACTGAAAACAGGCAATTGGCCGGCCGGGTCCGTTCGGCTCTTGATTTCTTTCCCGGCCTGTTCGACGCCGCTGATGCCGTGCTCCGGGCTAAAGAGTGCCGTGACAGTCACACCGCTCATTTTCCTAAATACATCTACTATGTATTGGCCGCTGCTGTTATACGCAGTGTGGTTGGTGATGATACCGATGCGCTTGCCCTGAAATAATCGTTGGTGTGAGTCGATATTGTCCAGGCCGGTCTTGACAGAGGCGCAACAGTCAGCAAAGCATACTACGAGAATTAGTGCAACCAGCGCTTTTGCCGGCTTCATTTTTTGCCCTTTACCCACAAAAATGAGATTCGCCATAAAGTTTTCCAGGCAGCCTTAATGACCATCTCCAACGAGAAAGTATAACAAGACCAACGACAATATCCACCAGTTATGATAATATAGCTGGGTGTGGTCGGATTCTCCGGCAAAGGGTTTTTCAATTTGCTTGTGAAGAGCTGCTGGTATGAAATTAGTACAGGCCATTATAGCGTTTTTCGTTTTGTCACTGTATGCAGGCACGGGATGCCAACCGACCATAAGGAAGATTTCCAAAGAGAAATTGAAGGGTATTGATAAGGCCGTCACTGAGGAAATCCAGAAAGGCAGCTTTCCCGGCCCGGTGGTTCTCGTGGGGCGGGCAGATGAGATTCTTTACCACCGGGCCTTCGGGCATCAGATAATAACACCGGGCACCGAAGTAATGAACAAGACACCAGTTTCGATATAGCGTCGCTGACCAAGGCGGTCGCAACCGCTGCATCGATAATGATTCTCAGAGACCGCGGAAAGTTACGATTGAGAGACTATGCGGGCAGGTATCTTCCTGCCTTTGCCTGTGAGGGCAAAGAGAAGGTGCAAATTGAGCATCTTTTGACGCATACCTCCGGCCTGCCGGCGTATATGAGTGCAAGCGAATTGAAAGAGCAGTTCAGCAGTCCCTGCCCCGACAAACTGATTGACAAGATTTGCAGCCTCAAGGCTTTGAATGAGCCGGGCGAGGAATTTCGGTACAGTTGCTTAGGCTATATGACACTGGCGAAGATTGCCGAAGTAGTCAGCGGCAGAGAGATCGATGAATTCGCGACGGAGAACATCTTCGAGCCGTTAGGGATGGAACACACTACGTCTATGGGCGCAAAATCCGGTTGGATTTTATATAACTCCCCTCCAAACGGCCCCCGGATCCCGCGCCAAATCGGGTAGAAGCACGGCACGGTCCAAACAAAGGGGGCTTCTCTTCGGCCGTAACCGTTCGGGCGGCTTTGTTTATCTTGCCGTCGCCGTCGAAGTCGCCGAATAGCTGATCATGATGTTTCCTGGCGGGTTTATGGCAATAAGAATATCTGCGGGAGGAGTTGAAATCAGTTGCAAATTCGCGATGGATGTAGTAATATAGTGAACGCAGGTGCCTTAAGGAGGCTGCCAAGTCGTGCATACAGGCGATACCAGTTTACAAAGATTTACTATCGTTTTTGGAGAAAGGCTATGAAACCTCGAAAAGTCGCCAACCATTGCCTGGCGGCAGTGGTATTTGCGTTTGCAATATGGCAGATGGCTCCGCAGCTCGTTGCTCCGGTGTCCGGTCACGCGAACGCAGCAGCTAAGGCAGTTGCACCTGCGGACTCGGCGGGCAACGGGCCAAAGCGTCGGCCCGAAGAGTCCGCCAAGTCGGAGTCGGCCAGGCCGAGTAACCGTGAGGCATCCATCCGCGCGATAGTCGCCCACTTTGGTTTGGGCAAGGGCTCGACAATTACCGACATCGGGGCGGGCCGCGGCAGGGACACGTGGGTCTTTGCACAGGTCGTCGGCGAAACAGGGACTGTCTTTGCCGAGGAGATTACAGAGAGCAACGTCAAGTCGTTAAAGAACGAGGCCGAGAAGAAAGGATTCGGGCAGGTTCGTCCGGTGCTGGGCCGGAGCGACGACCCCTGCCTGCCTGCCAATTCCGTTGACCTTGCCTTTATGTGTCATGTCTATCACCATTTCGCCAAGCCACGGGAGATGTTGAGAGGGATTTGGAGAGGCCTCAAGCCGGGCGGTCATCTGGTGGTGGTTGACCGGCACCTCGGGACGTTACGCGACTGGGTCCCGAGGCATCTTCGCGAGAAGAAGCATTTCTGGATCGCCGAGACAACGGTGGTTAGAGAGGCGAGGGAAGAAGGTTTTGCTTTTGCCGAGTGCGCCGAACAGTGCTGGTACGAAAAGGACCATTTTGTCCTTGTCTTTGAGCATCCAAAAGGGCTGCAGAGTCCCGGTCGTGATCCGGACGCTTTTCGTGCCATTTCGGTGGAGAATTGCTCCGGCCTGTTCCTTCCGCTTGCCGGTCCTTATCAGCACCCGGTCTTTGTCGCGTTGGGAGAGGCGCGGAAACTGATGGCTCCAATCCTCGATAATTCTTCCGGCGAAGGTCTCGAGATCGTCTTGGAGGAGTGGGCGACGCAAAAAGAAGAGAGGCCGCCGCTTGGGCCTGATGTTTCTCTGCCTTCGGTCCTCACGGACAACGGCGACCCTAAGCTGGGAGATGAGCCGATCGATGTGGTTTTCTTTTTGGACAGCTATCACCTGCTTTTCCACGGTAAGACTCTGCTGGCGAAGATTTATGAAAAGCTCTCGCCGGCCGGCTGCGTTTACGTTCTCGACCGCAACGCACGGGAGCCGTTATCCCGGCGCGAGGCAAGCCATCGCAGAAAGATAGAACCAAAGACGGTAAGGCGGGAGATGGGCGAAGCAGGCTTCTTTCTGTGGTCTCGCGGCCCGCGACCGGCTCGCGACCGTTTCCTTCTGGTTTTCGGCAAGGCGCGACCCAGAAAGGTCGCACGCGAAGATAATCCTTTTATCGGCGGCCCGGCGATTTCCGAACCGCCCGAGCAGTGGCTCAAACGCAACTACTGGCGCCTTCGGGGATTCAAGACAACTGATGGGAGATTTGTGCTTTTGAAGTCGGCGGGGCAAAAAGGACCGGTGGAGAAAGTCTCCGGTGGTTCCCCGGGTAAAGAGACATGGGAAATTCCGGAAGAGAAACTTGTGCTGCACTTCGAGAAGAAGGATGAAAAGTATTTGCTGACTGATTATCGATCGTTGGGCGGGCAATAGCAGCTGCGACTCGCTGCTTCTAAAGAGGGGCTGTGCGGAGTCATAGGCTCGGTTGGGTAGTCGCCGTGGGCAGGGTGGTCAGTGATATGCCCGCTGCGACCGGCAGCAATCGCTCGGTCTGCTCAACGCCATGTTCGCTATGGGGATGGAGCGCTCGTCCAGTCTCCGCCCCCATAGCCGAATACCACAAGCGATTCTCACACCCCTAACCCAGACGAGCCGGAACCAAAGAGGGATGGATAAAAGGCTGACGCCTCAACGAAACCACGTTCTGCTCATAAGCATCCATAGGCTATCGAAACTGATATCATCTCCAATAACAAACGGACTTTTTATCTATCCGGCGCCTTCAATCCGGTTTGGGGAAAGCCGGCTCTTTATTCTCCAATCAATATTCTATGCCCATCTTGGACAGAATTTCATTTGCAAGGGCCCTAATCGCCCGGGCCCGATTCATTTAGCCAGCGAGCACCCACCCTGGCAACATCTTTGAAATTCACAACGCCGTCACGGTTTACGTCCGCACAATCGGGGCATTCGCGACAAGGCCCTTCCACCGTCACCGCGATCGCATCGGTGGATTGCAGGCCTTTGGCATCGACGACCATCACGCTGATTTTGTGAGGCGCAGGCGTGCAATCGCAGTCGCAGCGCTCGCTCGAGCAATTCACGCTGAGCGTGCTGGTTTTGAAGCTTTTCTGGTTGGACAGGAAACCGTCTGCGCTCGACTCCCACCTGTAGGTGTATGGCGGTGTTCCAAGTCCCGGTTCTACGCGGCAGTCGAAAGTGATGGGTTTTCCATAATGGTAAGCAGATCCATCACTGGGCGAGGTTATATTCACGACAGGAGCGACATAACTCGGCGCCGCCGGAATGTAAGTATCGGCAGTCGTGACCAATTCCTTGCCGTCGTAGTATTCCACCTCAAAAAACCAGCACGGGATCAACTCCTTCTGGAAGGCGCGACCCGGAAGCTCGTAGTAAACTTGGGTGGCGGTTTCCATATTGGTCTCGGTCCGGTCGAATGTTGCCTGGACCGGCGCAACGGACACCCTGTTTCCATATTTTTGGAAGAGAGACCAGTTCTGCTCGTTTGTCATGACCTGCACCTCGCCGGTTTGCTCGACTGGCCGCCAGTTACCCATGCCGCCCATAATCTGGCCGTCTCCATAGATATAGACCTTCAGCCGGGCTCCCGGGCCGGCCACCGACACCATCTGCCCTTGTGCGCCTTCAAGCTCCCGGGCATAAACGGTGCAAGTGTTCTGGACAAGGGTGGTCCTTTCACCAGCGGCCTTGCCCGGCTCCACTATCTTGCCCTCCTCCACCATCGTATCCCATTCCACCTCATAAGGGCCGGCGTCCGACGGAAGAAGCTTGTGCTCGGTTAAGAACCCGTAAGCCCGTTGTGCCGCCCGCTCGGGATCGTAACGTTTCGCATCCCGATCAAAGACAAATAATTTGCCCTGGTCCTGGTAATAATACTGGCCTGTGGCTTTGGAGACCTGCAGGATGCGGGGGCTGTTCGGATCTTCAACATCGAGCATCACGAGGGAATCACACAGATCACCCACGAGGTTGGTATTCATGCCGAAGGCCGAACCGAGCTGCTGAACGTACTGTTCACTCACATTGCGCGGCAGGATTTCGTACACGTACATAGTCTTGAGATTATTGACAGCCTGATAAGCGGGGCTGCCCGCCGAGTGGTCCCACCACCAGTACCAGCTATCGTCAACGGGGTCCGGCGAGGTGTAGCCATTTCCCCAAAGGTGATCGTTATAGCAATTGTTTGTCTCGGCCAGAACCCGGGCCACTGTCCCGCTTGGCTGGGTCAAGTCGGTGGTCGTAAACCAGGCCTGGGTGACAGTCTGGGAGGGGATGGTAAATGTCCACCACAAGATGGTGATCTTTTTCTCGCGCATTTTGTCGGCCCATATCTCGCCGAAGTCGGTGGCCCCATAGCTGCTGGTCTTGTACCCGAGTATCAGGTGGAGTCCATCCATGCTTGTAGCCCAGTAACCTTTGGAGCTGTCGCGCAGCAGTTGGCAGCATTTGCTGGCAATCCATTCGAGGTCGTAGTCGCCCCAGGCATCATAAACCTCGCCCGGCGTCACCACGCCGTCGGTGCAGGGGATGCCGCTGAGCGTCTTGCCCCAGAATGAATCCCATGCCGTAGTACAGTGACTGTTGCGGAAATGAATATCGGTGCCGTCAACGTAGGAGTTTTCGCTGCCTCCGGAGGCGGCGCTTCTGTAATAGTCCTGGCTGCATCCGCTGCAGTCGTCACAAAATACTTGAGACCATCCGGGATAGCTGTCAATCTTGTCACAGAATTGCTGTGCACAGGTATGAAAGTATGCGGCTCCACAGCCTCCACAACCGGATGCTTCATAAGCAAATGTTTCGACAGGAAATAGAACAAAAGTGGCCACTACAAGACAAGCAATTGAGCATTTTCTAAAAGCAATCATTTTTCATGTACCTCCAATTTAGAATCACAGTAGTAAGATCAAGAGTTCTTCCAATACGAAAGTCCCTTCCACCGTGCTCTTAATAAGATTTGCTTTTACCTCCTTCCTTAAAGCTGGCTATCACAGGTTTTTGATGAAGACAGATTGGCCTCACACAATGAGGACTTACGAAACAACGGAACCGGGACTTTTATCACCACTTGCAGAAATAATTATAGCATCTTGCTTTTGCATTGCAAGAGAGTTCCTATAACTGCGACTCCCGACCCCTCTATGAATCAGACTTACATTGGTAGTTGGTGTCATTGGGTTTCATAAGATGAACGCTTCCGTAGCCGCTGCGCAGCAGACACAAGGCATATACACGGGGATTCGGCAATACGAAAGCAGGTATGAACGGTTCCTGTAACCCGGACAGAATAAGAAGAAATGATATTAGATATTACTATATTTTCGAATGCTTGTCACAGCGAACGAACCCTGAAAACACCGGCGAGTTATCAAGACTAAATCCGGGCGGCTTGTTTGGTTCGGGTTGTTCGGGGGTTTTGCCCGGCGTTTTCTTGTCGGCTTCTTCCAATAGCCGGCTTACAGTCTCCTGGACTGGGCGACGGGTGTCCTCGGAGGAGGCTATGGTATTGACGAGGTTGCACCACCAGGAAATGTACGCACCGTTGGACTGCTCGATCTTCCTGCCGAAACCAATAGTCCGGGCGGTGTCTTTTTGGCCGATGGGCGTTGCTGAAATTAGCAGCGCCACGAAGCTCCATATTAGAAAACCCGCCAAAAAGCCTAAGATGCCGGCGCCGATATTGTCGAATATCTTCGGGAATGAGACCCTGAGCAGGCCCGTAAAAAGCGTGTAGGATATTCCGTGGAGAATCAGAAAGGTCCCCGCCGCGATGACCGTCAAGGTCAGGGCGTTTCCATAGGCGGTATCGCCGGCCGCAGGGACACTCTCGGTAATCACGTGCGTCAGGAGGACGGAAACATAGACTGAAATTACGACGTTGAACAGCAATGTCCAGGTTTCGTAGAAGCCCTTTCTCACGGCCAACCAGGCAAAGAATCCGCCGACCAATATACCGGTCCAAAATACCATAACGCTTATCCTACCACCCTTTTTAGCTCTTTGAGACTTGTTAATCCGAGCGCCACTTTCTTTAGCCCCTCTTTTCTCAGATTCGTTCTATCCTTTCTCCTACCCTGCGTTCTCAATTCGGAGATCAGCGCCTTGTTCTCGGCGATATTAGCGCGCAATTGGTCGGTTACGACGAGGGGGTCGCAGATAGCCATGCGTCCGAGGTAGCCTGTCCCGTCACAACGCCAACAGCCTCTGGGCTCGAACATGTGCCTGTAGTCTATGCGTTTTTCTCTGAATTCCTGAATGAGTCGGCGACTGAGCTTGGCCGGCCTTTTGCAGTGCCTGCAAAGCCGGCGCAGAAGCCTCTGCGAGAGAAGAAGGCTCAGTCCCGATGACAGCAGAAGAGGCGATACGCCCAAATCCAGCAGTCTGATCAACGCCGTGGCGTTGCTGTCGCAATGCACCGTTGCCAGAACGAGGTGCCCGGTCTGCGAGGCCCGAAGCGCGATCTCGGCTGTTTCCTCATCGCGTATTTCGCCGACGCATATCACGTCCGGGTCCTGTCTTAGGATACTGCGCAGAGTTTTTGCAAAAGTGATGTCGGCCTTCGGATTGATTTCAATCTGGCTGGCCTCCGGGAGAACGGCCTCGATGGGGTCTTCGACCGTGATAACGTTGCGGGTCAAGCGGTCTATCTCGTTGAGCATTGCGTACATTGTTGTTGTCTTGCCGCTGCCGGTCGGGCCGCACATCAGCACCATACCGGACGGTTCGCTGATTGCACGCTGGACGATTGAATGTTGCTTCTTGGTGAGTCCCACGTCGGTGAGGGTGAAGGAGCCCGCACTTTGGTTGAGCACCCTAATCGAGAGCTTCTCGCCGTTGACGACGCCGGCGCTTGCGACCCTAAACGAAGCGGTGACCTTGCCCTTTTTAGCTATGAAGGCGCCGTCCTGGGGTCGCCTCTTTTCAGCGATGTCCATACTGGAGACGGCTTTGATACTGTTGACGACGGCCTTGGATGTCTCGGCGTTGAGTGTTCTTAGCACTCTGAGCACTCCATCTATTCGCAGCCTGATTGTGTAAGCCGCCTCGTCCTTTGGGTCAATAAGGATGTCACTGGCGCGTCGCTCAAGGGCCTCGCCAACGAGCCACCCGGTCAGGTCAAGAATACGACTTTCTCGTCGCTTTTTGTCGGTATGGCCGTATATCTGGTCGATACTTCTGCCGGACGAGTCAAGCAGTCTGATCGTTGGTCCCCCGGAGCGGATGCCGGCCAGTGTATCGCCCGCCCGCTGCCTGATTATCTCAAAGACGCCGTCGCTGCTTGCCGGGGCGTTTTTGACTATGTCTATTATCAGCAGGGTCAGCAGCAGTATGGGCCCCGTAAAGAGCGTGGCAATAGCGGCTATTGATTTGCGCTTCTTCGGCACCAACGCGCTGAACTGAACAAGCTGAACGAGATACAGGCACAGATATACCCACAGCACAAAGCAAACGAGCCTGACCGGACTAAAAGGCAGCGCCGCGACGATCGAGCGCGAACCGGCCTGCGTTGACGCCGGCCCGGAGGAACCGGCCGAAACAATCCGGATCAATTCGATTATCTGCATACAGCTTCTCTCGCAGCGAATACAGCAAGCAATCGTAACCGCATCACGCCAAAGACTGCAACTATTTCCTGTTGCAGAAACAGCGTTTGTCATTCCTGCGAAAGCAGGAATGCAAGTTTTTCGAGATGGACCCCTGCTTTCGCAGGGGTGACATCGTCAGTTTTGGCTTTCCGCAACAGATACTAACAAATCAGCACTAAGAAGCCAAGAAGATTCACCAAAAAGACGGGTGTTTTTTAATGCGAACAGGCCCCGGAGCCGATTTGCCGTCGTCCCGGAGCGCGGGTCGGCTCAGAGCGCTTCGAGCTCATCCAGGAAAGAATCCGAATCATCGACCTCAAGCTCAGGGAAATCCTCCTCATTGTCATCAGCGCCGGCAATGAGTACCGGTTCTTCGGGAGATGCCTTTTCCCCGGCGTCCTGCGGAGGGACGGTCTGCTCAGGCTCACCGTCAATCTGAAACTGAAACACCAGAGGGCCTACCTGGAGATAGTCGCCTGCCCGGACGGTCGTCTCGCTGCCTATTGGTTCGCCGTTGAGATAAGTGCCGTTGCGGGAGTCGAGGTCGCGAAGCTTCAAAGTCTCATTGTTCTGGTCCAGTTGGCAATGCCTTCTGGATACGCGCATAAGTGGGATGCACAAGTCGCAATCGTGGCGCCGGCCGATTACCGCAAGGCTGCTCGGCAGAGCAAAACTCTTCTGCGAGCCGTCCTTCTTAAATAGAATCAGGTTTACATCCATCCAACCTTCCTCGGTCATTTCAAAACCGCCGCTCCTATTTATTATACACCCAAGAGCCGCCGGCGACAAGCAATAAATCCGATGATAAAAATATTGACAGGACGGTCGTTTTTGCTTAAAATTACGTAAGCCTGTGCTATTCGGCAAGTTATGAGTGTTTTTTTCACATAAGGGGTATGGCGTCGGTGTCGCTTATTTGTTTGCCGGCGGGTGAATTTGGCACCAATTTTGGGAAAAGAATTGCTTGACAATCGCGGCTGGGCCGATATGTTCATAAGTGAATTAGGAAAGAATCGAGTAGCGGTAGATATATGGCAGAAGTAACACTGCCCGATGGCAACACGTTGGAGATTGCCGACGGCGCGACGGCAAAGCAATTGGCAGAACAGATAGGGCCCGGCCTTGCCAAAGCAGCCGCCGCTGTAAAGATAAACGGGCGACTGTTGGATTTGTCGGCGCCCATTAGCGGTGAAGCAGCGGTTCAAATCATCACCCTCAAAGACGCCGAAGGGCTCGAAGTGATGCGGCATAGCTGCGCCCACGTAATGGCCGAGGCCATAAGCATCATCCGGCCCAAGACGAAGCTGGTCTATGGCCCGACCGTCGAAGACGGATTCTACTATGATATTGACCTTGACGAGCCGATTCGACCGAGTGATTTCGAGCACATCGAGCAGAAGATGCGGGAAATCACCAAGGCCGACACACCGATCGTTCGCAAAGAGATGACCAAGGCTGAGGCTCTGGAGAAGCTCGCGGGCGATAAATACAAGACCGACAATATAAACCGCGCCGAGGGTGATGTTGTCAGCTTCTATTCGCATGGGGACGGCTTCGAGGATTTGTGCCGGGGTCCGCACGTGCCGAGCACGGGCAGAGTCGGCAACTTTAAGATTATGTCGGTGGCGGGCGCCTACTGGCACGGCGACCCGACTGCGAAGATGCTCCAGCGTGTCTATGGGACGGCCTGGCCGAGCAAAAAAGAGCTCGACGACTATCTGCACAGATTAGAGGAAGCTAAGAAGCGCGACCACCGGGTGTTGGGCAAGCAACTGGATTTGTTCAGTTTCAACGAGGCCGGGCCGGGATTCGCGTTTATGCACGCAAAGGGAATGATTATCTGGAACGCCATAGTGGAATTCTGGCGGCGAGTCCACGACAAGTACGGCTACCGAGAGATACAAACGCCCATCATCCTCAACGAAGAGCTTTGGCACAAGAGCGGGCACTGGGACAATTACAAAGAGAATATGTACTTTACGAGCTTCGACGAGACCAGCTATGCGATAAAGCCGATGAATTGCCCCGGCGGGTGTCTGGTCTATAAGAGCCGCAAGCACTCTTACCGCGAATTCCCGATGCGTGTTGCCGAATTAGGGCTGGTCCATCGGCACGAGGCCAGCGGCGTAATGCACGGGCTATTCAGAGTACGGCAATTCACGCAGGACGATGCCCATATCTTCTGTACGCCGGACCAGATAGAGGCCGAGATAATAGGGGTTATTGAGCTTACCTTCGAGCTGTATCAGGCGTTCGGGTTCGAGGATTTCCGCATTGAGCTTTCGACCAAGCCGGCCAAACACATAGGCTCGGACGAGATATGGGAGACTGCCACGAGAGCGCTCGAGGACGCGCTGGCGCACAAGCATATAGATTACAAAATAAACGCCGGCGACGGCGCCTTTTACGGCCCAAAAATAGACTTCCATATCAGAGACTGCCTGAAAAGGTCGTGGCAGTTAGGCACGATACAACTGGATTTCTCGATGCCGGAGCGTTTCGGACTGCTCTATACCGATAAAGATAACACGGAAAAGACGCCGGTTATGATTCACAGGGCGGTTTTGGGCTCTTTCGAGCGTTTTATCGGCATTCTCATAGAGCATTACGGCGGCAGTTTTCCGCTGTGGCTGGCCCCGGAGCAGGTAAGAATCCTGCCGATAAGCGAGAAAACCAATGATTATGCCAAAGCGGTTGAAGACAGGCTCAAAGACGCGGATATGCGCTGCAGTTGCGACTTGTCGGACGAAAAAATAGGCGCCAAGATCGCCAAGGCCCACGCCCAGAAGCTCCCCTATATGTTAGTGGTCGGCCCGAGGGAGGCCGAGTCCGGCAGCGTTAACGTAAGAATCCGGGCAGTTAAGGAGAATGAAACAACCGACATCGACGAGTTTTTGAGGACGGCAAAGCAAAAAATCAGGGACAAAGAGATAGATTTGGCACTTAGTGGCTGATTTTAGGCGAACGATTGTTATAATAGTCAAATAATTGGTGTTTGTCAGAGTGGTAGTATGGGAACAAGGAAACACTAATACCCGATTAGAAAGGTAAGGTGGTGCACAATAAGTAGGCATGGCTTACGGACAAACGCAGGTATAAAGGCCAAGCAAGTTCGGCTTATCGACGACTCAAACAATCAGATAGGGATTGTAGAGCGGTATCTGGCACTGAACAAGGCCCGCGAGGCGGGTCTGGACCTTGTGGAGGTTGCTCCAACGAGCGCCCCTCCGGTCTGTCGGATAATGGACTACGGCAAGTGGCAGTATGATCAAAAGCGCAAGATTCGCGAGGCACATAAAAAGAACGTGCGTCACACCGCAGCGCTGAAGGAGATCAGACTCCGGCCGGAGACTGATAAACACGACCTGGACATCAAGGTCAATCATGCCCGTGAATTCCTGGAAAAAGGGCACAAGGTACAGTTCACAATGTTCTTCCGCGGCCGTCAAATGCTTCACCGGGACCACGGCTACGAAGTGCTTGAGCAGATCACAGCGTCGCTCGAAGATTTGGCCAAGATTGAACGACCGGCGAGAATGAGCGGAAGACGTATGACGTTGTTGCTTGTGCCAAAGTAATTTTGGGGTTTGCTCAAAGTAATTTTGGGATTTGCTCTTTGCCGGGGCGCCGTGCCGCTTGGCACGCTAAGAACTGATTGTCAGCGGCCTATGAGGCCAAGCGGTTGTATTTTTTGAGAATACCGGCTTTCGGATTTGCCCGACGGTGTGCGGACCACCGGAAAATCGTATGGGGGGTTCTGTGCTTTTTTTGGAGAATTTGCACACCGAGGCCTTGACATCGTAATGTTTAATTGGAGCAACTCAGTCTAAGCAAGTGCATTCATCCGCCTTAAATGATTCAATAAATCTCCGCCACGTCTGCTCATCTATCGCCTCTTGTACTTCCGGGTCGAGCCAGACTTTCTCCAGCCATTCTAACAGCTTTTTCAGGTCGAGCGACTTAATCCGTACCGGCCAGGTCTCTTGCTCAAGTAATATTGTTTTAACGGCCCTGACAGAGTAAAATTTCGCCGCACGTTCAGCTAACCTCTCAGGCATCACCCTGACTCATCTTCTACACTTGCAAATCGCAAGGTGTTTGTTAGCAAGAAGTTATA
>CAYWOD010000019.1:0-25899 GCA_964459805.1 uncultured Pirellulales bacterium | reverse complement strand
CCGTAGTGCGCGTCAATCAGATTGAAACGTCACGCGATGTAGCTCATGGTGAAGACCCTGATATGGAAATTCGATGGTTTATGAACAAAGATTTTCGACTGGCCCTTTTGAGGAACTGGAAAGCCAATACCCCCGAAAAACTCATCGATTTCACCCGATATGACCTCAAGGCCCAGGAGCCCGCCGACCCGAAACCAGGTCAACACATCCGCAATTGGAGCTTGCTCAACCGACTTAACCAGAAGGGAATCCGACCACAGGATAAACCAATTCCTATCGGACAATTGAACGCCGATGAACAGGCGATAATCAAGCATCGATACCCAGAATTGATAAATGGCGGCTCTAAATAATTGGCGACAACGTTAGCGAAAGGAATTCACATGAAGAAAACACCAAATGTCATAAAAGAAAGGGAAATAGATAAATGAGAGTAAAAAAATTACAGAGATGGATTGTGACAGCAGTGCTGGTTGTCAGTAGTACGTTGGTTGCTCGGGCGGCCGAGCTCTCGAAAGTCGAAGCCAACCGCGTTGCGGAAGTGGCCCTGGTTTCCGCCAAGACGTATAAGAACCCGTTCGTGGAAATAGAACTCAATGCTGTGGTTACGCAGCCGGATGGCAACAAACTGCGGGTGCCGATGTTCTGGGCCGGCGGCAACCGGTGGTGTTTGCGTTATGCTTCGAGTGCTCTAGGCCTGCACACTTTCCGTACGGAGTGCTCGGATAACGCGAACGAAAAGCTCCACGCTGTGGAAGGAAAGATTGAGGTGGCCCCCTACAAGGGCCAGAACCCTTTATACCGTCATGGTCAGATCCGCGTGAGCAAGAATCAGCGTCACTTTGAGCACGCCGACGGCACGCCGTTCTTCTGGCTGGGCGACACGTG
Organism: uncultured Pirellulales bacterium; assembly: GCA_964459805.1. Classification (GTDB taxonomy): domain Bacteria; phylum Planctomycetota; class Phycisphaerae; order Sedimentisphaerales; family Anaerobacaceae; genus DAOVRL01. The sequence goes on along the minus strand of CAYWOD010000019.1, from coordinate 25,011 downwards.
GTGGAAATGCCTCTGCAAGCGGATGACGTGGGAAGGTTTCCAGGAACTCACGGCTGACCGCAAGGCCAAGGGATTTTCCGTCGTTCAGATTGTGTGCGGCGTTTACCCCGACGAAGGGGTGTTTGAACCACGCTGGGAAAACGAAGGCGGCAAGCCGTACGAGACCAAGGATTTCAGCGTTGTTAATCCCAGGTACTTCGATTACGCGGACCGTCGTATCAAACATCTGGTTGATGCGGGAATCGTCCCTGCGATCGTCGGCGGTTGGGGACGACGGGATTGCAACGGGATGGCGATGGCTGGAGTCGCCGGCATCAAGCGGCATTGGCGGAACCTAATTGCACGCTACGGCGCCTATCCTACGATCTGGATTATAGGAGGGGAATCGGGCGGACCCCAATGGACAGAGATGGCAAGGTACGTTCAGAAGACCGACCCGTATCGCCGTCCGTCCACGATACATCCCTTCGACTCGGGTCGCAAACGGGTGACCGATGAAACCGTCATTTCATTCGACATGCTCCAGACCGGGCACGGCGGCTGGCCCGCCGCGAACACCGTGATCCCCAAACTCAAGGCCGCCTACAATCGTCAGCCCGCCATGCCCGTCGTGATCGGCGAGCACAGCTACGAGGGGCATATGCAAACCGGCTTCGCCGACGTGCAGCGATACGTCTTCTGGTCCAGCATGCTCAGCGGATCCGCCGGACTCACCTACGGCGCGGCCGGGGTTTGGCACGCAAGCATGGAAGGCGATCCCGGCCTCAAGCGGGTCTATGACTGGACAACGTGGAAGGAGGGGATGAACTACCCCGGTTCAACCCAACTCGGACTCGGCAAGAAACTGCTGGAAAAGTATCCCTGGTCAAGGTTCGAGTCGCATCCCGAATGGGTCGAAGATGGCTGCTTTGCCGCCGGAATTCCCGGCGAAGTACGAATCATCTACATGCCGCGACGCAACATTTATAACTGGAGCGGTCCGGCAGTGAAGAACCTTGACCCCAGTGTTAACTGGCATGCCTACTATTTTGATCCGGCTACAGGCCGGAAATTTGACCAGGGCACGATCAAGGCCGGCGCCAAAGCCGACGACAAGACGGCAAAGCCCATTGGTTTCAAAAAGAACGTTCCGTCCCCGCAGGATTGGGTGCTGGTTTTGGAACGTGTTAAGAAATAGGTATAGGATGAAAAGTATCGTTATAATATTGCTTTGTTGCCAAGAGGAAAGCAATAACATGAAAAAAGCGAACCGCTCTCAGATTCTTAGCGTAACTGCACTGGCCGGCATTCTGTGTTGCGCCGCGGCGGTGCAGCAACCGACGGCAAACCACGCGACTATTGCTGTCGCCGAGGAAACGCCGAAGCCGCCAGCGAATCTTCTGCCGAATCCATCGTTCGAAGAAAGAACGCCCGACGCCGTTCAGGGGTGGGCGTCCCGGGCCTGGGCCGGGAAAGACGATGCCCGGTGGAATAACGAATCACCGGGCCGGACCGGCGAGCACTGTAGCTCTATCGGTTCCGCCAAAGGTGCCGATGCCGCGTGGACAACGACAGTAACCGTCAAGCCCAACGCTTGGTACCGGCTTTCGGGATGGATCAAGACCAAAGATGTCCGCGGCGCCCGCGGTGCTCTGCTGAACATCCAGAACATGCAGGCGGTCAGGACGGCTGCGGTCTCCGGGACCAAGGAATGGACCCGAGTATCCACCGTTTTCCAAGCTGAAGCGGCCGAACTCGAAATCAACTGCCTCTTTGGCGGTTGGGGACGATCGACCGGACAGGCCTGGTACGACGACGTGACCCTACAACCGGCTGAAACTCCGCCTGCTGAAACCGAGGCAACCGTTACCATCAATACCGATACCGCGTCCAAACCGTACAGCCCGATGATCTTCGGTGGCTTCCTCGAGCATTTTCGCCACCAGATCTACGGTGGTGTCTTCGACCCCGGTTCGCCGCTCTCCGACAAAGACGGATTCCGCAAGGATGTCGTTGCTGCGTTAAAGGAGTTGAAAACACCCGTTGTCCGCTGGCCCGGCGGTTGCTATGTGAGCGGCTACCACTGGGAAGCCGGCGTCGGAAAGGAGCGCAAACCGACCGATGACATGGCCTGGGGCGTGATCGAGCCCCACACCTTCGGCACGGATGAGTTCGTCAAACTCTGTCGTCTCATCGGATGCCAGCCCTATATCTGCAACAACGCCGGTAACGGCACCGTCGAGGAAATGAGAAACTGGGTCGAGTACTGCAACGCAACGACGGGCAAATACGCGCAAATGCGCAGAGATAACGGGCATGCCAAGCCGCAAAATGTCAATATCTGGAGCATCGGCAACGAGAATTGGGGCCGACATGAAATCGGATACAAGCCCATCGAGCAGTGGGCGCCGCTGGTCCTGGAAGCGGCAAAAGCAATGAAGGCCGCGGATCCACAAATCCAATTGTCTGCCGCCGCGAGGCCCTCCCGGGAATGGACGTTGCCCCTGCTGAAGATGGCCGGACCATACCTGGATTACATCTCAATCCATGCCTACTGGTTACCTCTCTGGCAGAAGAACAATATGCCCGATTACCTGACCTGTATCATGAATTCTGAACGTCCGGAGCAGACCATTGCCAGCTTCGCCGGCGTACTCGAGGAATCCGGCTACCGGGGCCGGATCAAGATCGCCTTCGACGAGTGGAATCTGCGCGGTTGGCATCACCCGGGCTTCCCGCGTAAAACGGTCCAAAACTACTCCAATCCCGAGGTCACGAAGTTGGTGAAGGCCCGTGACAAGAACGACATCGCATCCCAGTACACGATGGCGGACACGCTGTTTTCCGCCTCGTTCTTCAATGCCTGTTTGCGGCACGCCGAAGATGTCGGCATGGCCAATATCGCGCCGATCGTGAACACGCGGGGACCGCTCTTCGTTCATCCCAAGGGGATTGTCAAGCGGACGCATTTTCACTCCATGGCGATGTATGCCAACGAGCTGGAAGCACGCGTCGGCCAACTCGACCTCAAAGCCGGGACTCTCAGGCATGGCAACCGGAGCATTCCGGTGATGGATGCCATCGCCACCGTGGACGAATCGGGCAGGCGCTGGGCCATCGCCCTGGTGAACCGCCACCCTTCGGAAAACGTCGCTTGCACCGTCAGCATGAAAGAGAGGCCGCTTGATGGCACATACAACGCGATGGTCCTCACCGGCGAGTCACCCGATGCCTACAACGACATCGAGCATCCCGACCGGGTGGCGCCGAAAGAGGTGAAGCTGACATTCAACAAAGGCACCGTCAACCTGCCGCCCCACTCACTGACGATTGTTCACGTGGGGGCTGAGTCACTTTTTTGAAAAAGGGCTATTTCCGAAGATGCCCAGAACCAATTTGAATATAAGGAAACAAGAGATGGAAGACGCCCATATAGGAAGACGACAATTCATGCAGCATTCTGCTGCCGGTGTTGCTCTAGCGGCCTCATCCAATCTGGCGTTGGGAGCCGATTCTACGCCTCAACCCCGACCCGCAGGCAAGACTGAGGGACTTGTTGCGACACAGACAGACGTCCTTGTCGTCGGCGGTGGAACGGCGGGCACCATTGCGGCCATCCAGGCCGCCAGGGCTGGAGCGAAAACAATCCTGATCGAGCGGGGGACTCAGCCTGGCGGCACCACGACAACAGGCGGTGTATCTTTTCCGGGGCTTTTTGATGCCTGGGGCAAACAGATAATTGCCGGTATCGGCTGGGAATTGGTCCGCGAGAGCGTGGAATTGGATGGCGGAAAGCTCCCTGATTTCTCCAAGGTGCCCGACCGTCATTGGAAGAATCAGGTGCGGGTCAACCAGTTTCTATATGCCATACTTGCCGAGGAAAAGTGTGAGCAAGCAGGCGTCCAGATTGCTTACTACGAATTTCCTCAGGCTATCACCAAAAGTGCTGACGGCTGGCAGGTCGATTGTGTCGGTTTCGGAACCCAGCGTCGTGTTCTGTGCAAACAGATCATTGACTGCACGGGTGGTGCAGAGGTGGTCGGCATGCTGAATCTACCACGACTTCGGGAAGAAGAAACACAGCCCGGCTCTATGCTGTTCAAGCTGGATAAGGCAAATAATCCCGGACGCCCAAACGGCCCCGGATCCGGTTTGCTGGATTGTTACTACATTAACGGGGCCGATTCGACGAACTCCCGCACGGTCACCGCGGCAAACCTGAAAGGCCGCAAGGCCGTTCTTGAAAGAGTCCGCAAAGAGAAAAAACGCTTGATGCATATGCAGCCAGAGGCCAGTTTCCGTGAGAGCTACCGTATTCTGGGCGAAACCGTGATCACCGTAGATGACTATACCTCAGGGCGGAGGTTCGAAGATGCGGTCTGCTACGCCTTCTATCCTCTGGATCTACACACGAGAAGCGGCGTCAAACCCAAACCCTTGGCCAAGGGCACGGTACCGACCGTCCCCTTGACCGCACTGGTGCCTAAGCGAAGCCGTAACATCATTGTGGCTGGTAGGTGTGTCTCTAGCGACCGTCTGGCCAATTCGGGTCTCCGCGTACAGGCCTCCTGCATGGCAATGGGCCAGGCCGCAGGTGCTACAGCCGCGCTGGCCGTGCGAGAGAACACAACACCTCTCGACGTACCACTTAAAGACATCCGAGAAATGCTCCGCAAACACGGGGCCATAATCCCCACCGCCTAGCGCGGACCAGCCACAACCAAAAATGTCAGAAGAAAGAAACTAAGGAGCATTATAACCATGAAACCATTCACGACAATCATGGCAGGCGTCCTTGTGATGTCCGCAATGCTGACATCCGCATCAGCATGGGGCGCCGAAGAATACGCGACTATCGACCCGGGGACTGTCAAGCTATGGTCCGATCCTTTCCGAGGCTGGCATTACCATCCTGACCATGTGATCCCTGCAAAGCCGAATATCAAGGGATTCGAAACGGTCCACATGGCGGACGTTCCCACGGTCTTTCAACGGCCGGGTGACAAGAAATGGTATATGACGTTCATTGGTTTCGACGGCAAAGGATATCAATCGTTTGTAGCCGAGAGCGATGATCTCGTTCACTGGACCAACATGCGCCTGGCCATGGGCTATGGGCCGAAAGGCTCCTTCGATTACGGCGGTGTTGTGCTGGGAGCCTTCCTATACGAGGACTACGATATCAAGGCGCCACGGATTCTCAAGAAGCACAAAGGCAAGTACTTCTCACTTTACGGTGCCTACCCCCGCCAGGGCGGATACGAACTGCGCCCGGGGTATGAAGGCGTGGCCTGTAGCGATGACGGCTTGACCTGGCGGCAGGCGAAAGACGAACCCATTCTCTCGGTACATCAGCAGGACTGCGGCACGTGGGAAAAGGACTGCATCTACCAGCCCTGGCTTCTTGAACACAAGGGCAAGTACTTCAACTTCTACAATGCGGCCAATGGGCGCATCGAACAGATGGGATTAGCCCTTTCCGGTGACCTTCTCGAGTGGAAACGGCATGAACACAACCCCGTGATCCCCAATGGCCCGAAAGGCAGTTATAATGAGCAGTTCTCTTCCGATGGAAAGGTATTCCGGGACGGGGATCACTGGGTCAATTTCTTCTTCGGCGTGGGCCGCGGCGGCGCGCATGTCATGACTGCGTTTTCCCGCGATCTGTACCACTGGACCGTTGACCCCGATCCGATCTACAAGAGCGGCGGAAACCCGTCCGGGCTGGACAAGAAATACGCTCATAAGATCTCTCTCGTCTGGAACCCTGAAAACGAAACCTACTACATGTTCTATAATGCGGTTGGCAACAAGGGCAGAGGCATTGGCCTGATAACAAGTAAGCCGCTGGCGCAAGATAAACACAAGCCGGATGCAGGCGACGGCAAATAGCCGCGCCTGATCTGCATCATGAGGAGCAAGCCGAGCAGCACTGGCAAAGAAGCTGACAAAAATGTTCGAGTCGGTCAATCGAGCCCGACTCTCCGAGGTGCTCGCCAGCCTCGATGAAGAACCAAAAGGCCAATACGTCGTCGTCATCGCAGCGGTAAACCGCGCGTGTCAACGCAGTCGTTCGGTCATAAAACAGGAGTGGATAATACATGACTAAAAAGAACCTATCATCACGGCGAGCTTTCTTGCGCCGGACTGCACTTGGTGCAATTGGCCTTGCATTCTCATCACGAGCAATTGCAGAGAAGATTGAATATTCTCAACCCAACATAATACTCATCATCGGCGACGATATTTCGGCTGCCGATTTCGGATGCTACGGTCATCCACACATACGAACACCGAATATCGACAAATTGGCTGGCAAGGGCCTGCGCTTCACTAACGCGTATCTGACGACCAGTCAGTGCAGTCCTACCCGATGCAGTGTTATCACCGGGCGATATCCACACAACACGGGGGCCCCGGAACTACATACAGGCTTACCCAAGGGACAAGTCATGTTCCCTGCAATCCTTAAGCAGGCCGGATACTACACCGCAGCAGCCGGAAAATGGCACATGGGCAACTACGCCAGGAGAGCATTTGACAAGATTGTCGGCGGCGGCCCCGGAGGAGAAGAACGCTGGGTACAATGTCTCCAGCAAAGACCAAAGGATAAACCCTTCTTCATGTGGTTTGCTTCCTATGATGCACATCGCCCCTGGGATCAAGACAAGCAAGCGAAACCTCACACAGCGGAAGATGCGGTATTACCACCGTACTTGATTGATACGCTCAGTGTTCGAAAAGACATGGCCAAATACTATGATAAAGTGCAACGCTTGGACCGATATACAGGATCTGTTGTTAAGGAATTAAGAAAACAAGGTGTACTCGCTAATACCTGTATCATCTTTATGGCCGATAACGGCCGACCGTTCCCACGATGCAAAACACGACTATATGATAGCGGAATCAAGACACCTTTTGTGGTGCATTGGCCTGCTGGGTTGAAACAAAAAGCTAAAGTTAGCTATTCATTGGTGAGTGCGATTGACATTGCCCCCACAATTCTTGAGTTGGCCGGCTTGAAATCACCGAAGACCTTTCAGGGCATCAGCATGAAGCCGCTGCTGGTCGATCCCAATGCTGCTATCCGGAAATATGTATTTGCCGAACATAACTGGCATGCCCAAATCGCACATGAGCGGATGATCCGCCATGGAGATTATGTCTATATCCGCAATGCGCATCGGCAACTGCCCCAGATCATTGCTTTGATTTCAGCATGCCCCAACCTGAAAGAACTGAGAGAACTGGCAAAAGCCGGCAAGCTGACTCCCGCCCAGATGGATCCATTACTTGCGCCCAGACCGGCTGAAGAACTCTTCAACGTAAGTGATGACCCCCACCAGATAGAAAACATCGCCGCAGATCCAAGGCATCATAAAACAGTGGATGATCTGAGGAAGCTTATGGATGAATGGCAGAGCCGTACAGGTGATACAGTACCTCCATTAGACAAAGCAACACCTGACCGCTATGACCGCAGAACGGGTAAACCAATTCACGGGAAAAGTGGAAGACCGACAGGAGGCATTGTTCCCGGCCAGACAACCGGGGCTGAAAAGATTAATGATCCCGGTCCAAGATGACCGAACAAAGCGTTGCGCGGCCACGCGGTAAACCGCGCGCGCGAACGCAGACATTGGCCACAAATATTAAGAAAGGAAAACAGATAAATGAAAGTAAAAGAATTGCAGAGATGGGTTATGCCGGGTTGGGATAAAAAATCGACATACTAAACGAGGACAGGTACAATGACAGAGAGTAATAATGACAGAGATTTTTTGAAGTCAGTCGTCATCGCAGGAGCCCAGGACAAGAGACCGACATTTTGAAAAGCTCGACCAATGTTGAAAGGTAGTTTCATACTCTTAATCTCTGTTTCCTTGATTTGTTTTGGCCCTGCCTCCTTCGGTTATCAATATCAAACATTGACCGCAGGCTCCACCAGGGAAAGAACTCCGCCGTGCGAAATGATGTCAAAATGCGAACCGTCGGCTACTACCGCCCCCACCCGTATCAAGAAAAAAAATCGAACCCTTACTCATATCGCGAAAAGTCTTTTAGCCCCAATCGGTAGATGGCAGGCTCTACACAAAAAAGGACCGATAAATACAGGCCTGTTCACAAAAAACACCAACTCTCAGATGGAATCGTGGGTTTCATTGGCATGTGAACCACGAAAAATCTTCTTGACTCCTGTTCTCGCTCATATAAGCTGTACGAGCGTTCATCAGGTACAGGAAGTCTAAAGAGACGCTTGACTTTTCACCGAAAGAAGCATATACTTAAGGGGTAGTCGATGCCAGGAGAAAAAAAGACAAGATTGCCGCCTCCGGTACTGCTCTCGGCTGTTGTCTGCGACCAGGTTATCATCGATGCCAGAACGAATAAGGCGAGCGTCATAGGGATTTTCGAAAACATCAGCGCTCCGAAGTACCCGGCCCGGCATCCTCGATTGGCGTTCTTCTTCGAGTTGACGAACGGACGCGGGAAAACTGAACTAACGATTAAGCTCGTAAACGTCCAGAACGAAGACAAAACGCTCTGGGAATGCACGGTACAGCAGGAATTGAAGGATGTTAGACAGGTTGTGAATTCCACATTTGATATAGGTGGCATCAAATTCCCGCATCCAGGCGAATACAGGTTTCAGGTCTATGCGGGAACAACTTTACTGGGAGAACGTAGGATTATTTGCACGGAACTTGCTCTACCGGAGGACAAGTAGATGAAGAAGGAACCGATCCAAACAGTGACTCGATGTATTGAGCCTGGATTTCTTAAGCTGGCTATTAGCAAAGATGTCATTGGACACGCCGCTTCTGAGACTATCGTAGCCCCGGAACCGGATTTCCAGAAAATCGCTGGGCTATGTGAAGGTGGACCTGTAAGGTTCAACGGGCGTCCAACACCCGAAGAAATCGAAGTGCTTGAAGACGAACAAGATGTCAAGGACGCTTTGCAGTCTCTGAAAAACCCCGGCAGTGTAAGCCTGGACGATTTCAAAAAGGAGCTCGGGATCTGAGATTTTACATGGATGTATAAGATCGAGTTGAAACCGAGGGCCCAGAAGTTTTTAGCGGCGCAATCCAAAAAGATTCAGAGGCAACTCATCAAACGAATAGAATCTCTGGCTGCCAATCCGCATCCTCCCGGCAGCAAGCTGCTCCACGCCAAAGAGAAACTCTATTGCCTTCGTTCGGGCGCCTATCGTATCATATACCAAGTGCAATATGACAAGCTCGTTATTGTAGTAGCGATGGTTGGCCATCGCCGTGATGTGTACAGCCGGCTGGACTCATAGACCAATGGAGAAAATGGCAATGGAAGGCTTGAACACAACCCGAAGGAAATTTCTAAAAGTCATTGGAGCCGGTGCCGCTACCCTGGCGATGCCGGCTTCTAAGGCGGCACAGAAACGCAGCTCAGAGCAAAAGCCGAACATCCTTATGATCCTCGTTGACGACCTCGGCTATGGTGACTTGTCCGGCTACGGGGCAGAGGATATGCAAACCCCCAACATCGACAAGCTCATCGCCTCCGGCATGCGGTTCGACAATTTCTACGCCAACTGCCCCGTCTGCTCGCCGACCCGAGCATCGCTGCTCACCGGCCGATACCCCGACCTCGTCGGCGTCCCCGGCGTTATCCGCACGCACATCGCCAGCAACTGGGGCTACCTCGATCCAAGAGCCGTCATGCTCCCACAATTACTCAAGCACGCCGGCTATCATACCGCCATCGTCGGCAAATGGCACCTCGGCCTAAGCTCGCCCTGCAAACCCAACGACCGCGGCTTCGACCAATTCCACGGCTTCCTCGGCGACATGATGGACGATTATTACAAACACCGCCGGTACGGATACAACTATATGCGCCTAAACGAAAAAGAAATCGACCCCAAAGGCCACGCCACCGAACTCTTCACCGAGTGGTCCATAGACTACATCCGACAGCAATCCAAATCGAAACAGCCCTTCTTCCTATACCTTGCCTACAACGCCCCGCACACGCCAATCCAGCCGCTCGCTCAATGGCTCGCTCGCGTCAAAAAACGCCAGCCTAACATCACCGACAAACGCGCCAAACTCGTCGCCCTCATCGAGCATCTCGACGACGGCATCGGCAAAGTCCTAACGGCACTAAAAGACTCCGGCCAAACCGACAATACCCTCGTCATCTTTACTTCCGACAACGGCGGCCAGCTCTCCGTCGGTGCAAACAACGGCCCGCTCCGGGCAGGAAAGCAGGATATGTACGAAGGCGGCATCCGTGTCCCGGCCGGCGCCGCCTGGCCCGGAAAAATACAGCCCGGCTCACGCTCCGACCGCATCGCCCTAACAATGGACCTTTTCCCGACAATCTGCGACGCCGCCGGCGCAAAAATCGAACACAAAATCGACGGCCGAACCATCCTGCCGACCCTGCTTGGGCTACCCCAACCCCCCCAAGACCGATTCCTCTTCTGGGTTCGCCGCGAAGGAGGCCATTACGCAGGCCTCGCCTACTACGCTGCCCGCTACGGCGATTACAAACTCGTACAAAACACCCCCTTCGAGCCGCTCCAGCTTTTCAACCTAAAAGAAGACCCCGCCGAGCAAAACCCCCTGCCCAAAAACCACAAAATGCACAACAAACTCTTCACCGCCCTGCGATCCCACATCACCGAATCCGGCGCCGTCCCCTGGCAAAAATACCCCGTAAACCTCGAAAACCCCCTGACACACTAAGGGCATCTAACAAAAAGAAAGCTACCTACCTGTCATTCCCGCGAAGGCGGGAATCCAGAAGCCCCCAAAAGCGCAAAACCGACCGTAACCGTTCAGGGAGTATAAATTGCGTTTCTGTGTCATTGCGAGGCCCCCCAAGGGGCCGCGGCAATCTCAACCCTTACACGAAAGGAACACGCTATTTTCTTAGGAGGCCCCCAGGGGGTTTCGTCGTCCGCCTGCGGCGGGCTCCTCGCGGTGACGAAAAACGGCCAAAATCCACCATATTACCCCGTGAACGGTTACTCCCTCGAAAGACGGTGGGCAGGGAGATTGCGGTCGTGCGAATCAGATCCATACTTTCGATTCGCAAACGTGGATTTTGGCCATTGCATATCATTCTCACCCAAGCGAAATCGCATACCCCTCCTGCTGGAAGCCCCCAAACCCCAAAACGCACCAAAGGGCAAGCACGCCTTGAAGTGGACTCAGATTTCGTGGCGCTATTTCGTGGATAAGCAAGTGCCGAAATTATCCGAAAAATAATTTGCATAGCCTATGCGAATCTGGTAGAATGGTAAGGAGCAGGCTGGGAGGTTGGTCTGCCCAGTTTCGTGCGCTGAATCCCGGACCAATAAGATTAATTCGTTTTGGAGGATTGGTTATGTTTAAGCTCACATTTGTTACGGCCGTAGTAATCATTTCCACAAATACAGGCCTAGCTTTACCTGGTTCGGGAACGCAGGAAGACCCATACCAGATCGAATCCCTGGCGGATTTCGACGAATTTGCCGCTGACCCGAACTACTGGGACGACTATACCCGACTAGAGACGGATGTCAATCTGGCCGGGCGAACGTACTCCACCGCCGTTATTGCCCCGGATACTGATAATTCCAGGTCCGGTTTTAACGGCGCCACCTTTACCGGTGTCTTTGACGGAAACGACCATAAGATAACAAACTTGACCATCGATGACGCAGGGGCCGGCAATGATTATCTCGGCCTGTTCGGAGCTAACGACGGTGGTGAGCTCAAGAACATGGGCATTGAATCATGCTGTGTCAGTGGTAACTCCTGGGTCGGCGGCCTGGTGGGGTTTAATCGGGGCAGTATCTCGAACTGCTATTCGACCGGTGATTTCAGCGGTGGCAACTATGTTGGCGGTCTGCTGGGGAAGAATGAATCTGGCGCTATTTCGCACTGCCATTCTACCGGCTCCGTCACCGGTCACGGGTATGTCGCCGGCCTGGTTGGTGGTAATTACGGCACTGTGTCGAGCTGTTATTCTAACGGCGATGTCGGTGGTGGTTACGATTTAGGAGGCCTCGTGGGGGCTAATCGGGGCAGTGTTTCAAGGTGCTTCTGGGATATTGATACGCAGACCCATGGCGTAACTGACAGTATCGGTGATAACGACGGCATCGTTACCAATGTTGCGGGTCCGCCTACCGCACAAATGCAGACAGAATTCACTTTTACCTCTGCCGGCTGGGACTTTCTCGAAATATGGAACATCGCAGAAAACCAGACCTATCCATATTTGCGTCAATACTGGTCGGGAGACTTAAACATGGACGGGCGGGCCGATCTGCTCGACTTTGCCATCTTCGCCGGCCACTGGCTCGACGAGGCTGGGCAGTGAACGCCAGACCCATCGAGAATTTCACGGCTGGCTCCCCTGCGGCAATCGTCCAGGCCTTGCCGGAATCTGGCTTCCGCTCGGGGGTGATGATTGAATAGCGCCGTCACCAAAGGCGACTCGACCTTATCCGGATTTCCCTGTATAATGAGAACATCTGAGAAATGACGGGTAGAACCGGTCGGACTATTCGTTCAAAAGGAACCCCGCGGTCAATTGTCAGTGAGCGTTCGTCCCCCACGCCTCATTCAAAAGACTCTGGACATTCCGGCACAAAACGTTTACAAACAATACCAAACACGAAGATTTGATCGCTCAATTCTGGAGGTGCCGAAAGAATGACAAAGCCGGTTGACATCACACGTTCTGCATTATTTGTTTTGCTGCTCTTATCCCTCCCTGCGGTCCAGGCCGAGACGCTTCTTATCGAGGCTGAGAGCTTTGAGGACCTTGGCGGCTGGGTCGTTGACCAGCAGTTCGCCGACCGGATGGGTTCACCCTTCCTGCTCGCCCACGGCCTGGGTGAGCCGGTCAAGGACGCGACGACAATAGTCCGATTCCAGCAAACCGGCAAACACAAAGTCTGGGTCCGAACACGCGATTGGGCAGGGCCCTGGAGAAAAGGCGCGCTTCCTTTAGGTGGCAACGCGGGCCGGGCCGGGCTTAGCTCCTACACCGACGACCAGGCCCCCGGTCGATCCCAACTGCTTGTCAACGGCAAGCCTCTGTCAACCACCTTCGGGGTCCAGGGACCCGACTGGCACTGGCAATACGGCGGGATAGTCGAAATAAATAGCGATGCGGCAACCTTAGCCCTGCACGATTTGACCGGTTTCGACGGCCGATGCGATGCAATTGTCTTCACTACGGATACGGACTTCATCCCGCCGAACGAAGCTGAGCAGTTGGTTGCCTTTCGCAAGAAGATGCTCGGCTTGCCGGACGAACCTGAAGACGCCGGCCAATTCGATCTTGTTGTCGTCGGCGGTGGAATGGCCGGCACATGTACCGCCGTCTCGGCAGCACGACTCGGCTGCCGCGTCGCACTGATTCAAAACCGCCCCGTCCTCGGCGGCAACAACTCCTCCGAAGTCCGCGTCCACCTGGGAGGCAAAATTAACCTGCCGCCATATCCCGCTCTCGGCGACGTCGTAAAGGAGCTCGACTCCGGATACCACGGCAACGCCCGACCCGCTTCGTACTACGACGACCAAAAGAAGCTCCGCGTAGTCGCAGCCGAGAAGAATATCCATCTGTTCGTCAACATGCACGCCTTCAAAGTCGAAAAAGAGGGCATTCGCATCACCGCCGTCGTCGCCAGGCACATCCGTAACTCCAAAGAGCTGCGTTTCCGCGCCCTCGTCTTTGCCGACTGCACCGGTGACGGTGCCATCGGATACCTTGCCGGTGCCGATTTTAGAATGGGACGCGAAAGCCGAGCCGAAACGGGTGAGTCATTGGCCCCCGAAAAGGCAGACAAAATGACAATGGGCGCTTCAGTCCAATGGTATTCCAGGCAAACCGACGAATCGGCAACCTTCCCCGATTGCCCCTGGGCACTGCAGTTCAACGAGCAGAGCTGTCACTACCTGACCCGCGGCGATTGGAACTGGGAAACGGGCCTCAACCGCGACCAGATCAACGAGTTTGAATACATCCGCGACTATGCCCTCCGCGCCGCGTTCGGCAACTGGGCCTATCTCAAGAACAAAAGCAATAAGACTTCTGACTACGCCGACCGCAAGCTCGATTGGGTCGCCTACGTCGCCGGAAAACGCGAGTCACGTCGGCTCCTCGGCGAGGTCATATTGCAGCAGCAGGATATCGAAGGCCGAAAAAAATTCCCCGATGCCTTCGTCACCACCACCTGGACCATCGACCTGCACTACCCCGACCCCAAAAACACCAAATACTTCCCGGACGCCGAATTCCGCTCAATCGCAAAACACCTCCGCATCAGCCCCTACCCAATCCCCTACCGCTGTTTCTATTCTCGCAACATTGACAACCTCTTTATGGCCGGCCGCGACATAAGCGTCACCCACGTGGCCCTCGGCACCGTCCGCGTGATGCGAACCTGCGGAATGATGGGCGAACTCGCCGGTATGGCCGCCTCGCTGTGCAAAAAACATAACACGACCCCCCACGGCGTCTATAAGAACCACCTGGGTGAATTAAAGCAGCTTGCAAAGCACGGAGGCGGAAAACGCATCACGAACGACGACCCGGCCTTCAAGCAAGCCGCCGAAAACGCCCGCCTCGCCAATGAAGGCTTCGCCCGCTGTCGCAATTTCGTCGCCGGCTGGCTCGCCCACGCTGACCCAAAGACCGGCCTTATCCCAAGAAACCTCAACCGCAACAAGGACATCTGGAACGCCCAGGACAGTGCCGCCGACAACTATCCCTTTATGGTCCTCACCGCCGCCATCACCGACCGCGCGATGTTCGAAGGCCGGATGCTCGATATGCTCCGCACCGAGACAAAGCTCACCTCCCGCATCGGCGCAATGCCCGATACATACTCCTTCTCAAAGCAGGGCTTCCAATCTGACCAGCCCGACCTCGGCCGCATCATCTTCGGCTCATCCGAATATATAAAAGACGGCCTGCTCCCCCTGACAGAATGGCTCGGCCCAAGCCCTTGGTCGCAGCGAATGCTCAACATCCTCGACGATATATGGAAACACGCCCCCGTGGAAACCAAATACGGCAAAATCCCATCCACCAACCAGGAAGTCAACGGCGAAATGCTCCAAACCCTCTCCCGAATCTACTATATGACCGACGATACCAAATACCTCGATTGGGCAATCCGTCTCGGCGACTACTACCTGCTGGGTGAGCATCACCCAACGCACGCATACACCCCGGCAAAGGGCCAGTGGCTCACGCTCGATGTGGCAAAGCCCCGGCAAATCGCCCGCGCCGACATCGCCTGGATATATGGCGACCGCCGAAGTTACGTCTTCAACATCGAGATCTCCAGTGACAAGAAGACCTGGAAGAAGGTCTTCGCCGGCAAGTCCAGCGGCAAGTCGGAGGATATGGAATCATACACATTTCCGAAAGCCTCCACCCGATACGTCCGCATCAACGGTTTCGGCAACAACGAGAACGACTGG
Organism: uncultured Pirellulales bacterium; assembly: GCA_964459805.1. Classification (GTDB taxonomy): domain Bacteria; phylum Planctomycetota; class Phycisphaerae; order Sedimentisphaerales; family Anaerobacaceae; genus DAOVRL01. The sequence continues at coordinate 9,556 of CAYWOD010000019.1, read as the reverse complement.
ACCAACATCGCCGAGCTCGCGCTCTACGGAGCGGCAGCGGAGAAGCTGGAAATCAAATCCGCAACGGCCAGCGGTCACCAGGTCCCGAACAAGCCGGCCAACACCATCGATGGTGACATGGGCACAAGATGGTCCGTCGGCACGGGCGGCAGCCAGCCAAAACTGCGGCTCGACGACCACGGCTGCGAAATCGTCTCCGGCCTCTGCGAGCTCTATGCCGCCGTCAAATTCGCAGAGCCCAACAAGAAACGGGCTTACCAAGAACCTATCCATAAAATGCTCGACCGCATCCTCGAAGTCGCTCGAGATGAGTACGGCCTGTTCTACAACTGGGCCGACCCGGCCACCGGCGCACACGACAACGGCAGAACCGACAACTGGGGCTACAACCTCAACGGCTTCTACACCGTCTATCTCATCGATAATACCGAAAGCTATCGCCAGGCTGTAGTAAAAGCCCTCGAAAGCCTCAATGTCCACTACAAAGACTACAAGTGGGAAGGCGGTGGCGCCGATGGCTACGCCGACTCTATCGAAGGAGCCATCAATCTATACAATCGGGAACGGATTGATTCCGCCGTCGAATGGATGGACAGACAAATCAAGGTGATGTGGTCAAAACAAAAAGAAGACGGCGTCATCGAAGGATGGCACGGCGACGGCAACTTCGCCAGAACAACCATCATGTACTGCCTCTATAAAACAAAGGGCCTTACCATCCGACCCTGGCGAGAGGACGTAATGTTCGGCGCCGCCACCGATACCGACTCCCTCAAGATAACCATCCGCGCCGGCAAACCCTGGACAGGTAAAATCCTATTTGATACCCCGCGTCACAAAACCATTATGAAGATGCCCCTCGACTGGCCCAGAATAAACCAGTTCCCCGAATGGTTCACCGCAAAAGCCGAAAAACGCTATACCCTCCTCGACCTGACCGCCAATACCAAAACAACCCACACCGGCAAACAGCTCACCAAAGGCATCACCATAGACCTTCAACCTGAAACCGAAAAACACCTGCTCATCCAGTAGCCTGTCATTCTGAGCGCAGTCGAAGAATCTGTTGAAATGTCATTCCTGCGCAAGCAGGAATCCATATCCAACGTCTGGCTTGCCGCACCCATCCTCTTTCGAGCATCAACCAGCGAATATCGAAAACTATGCCATTCCGAGTTCAATACAACCAAATGTGGATAAAATGGACTCGCCTTCGGCGATGCGTTCTCGACCTCATCACCCCCCAGCCGAAGCCAGATATCAGCCAAGACCCCGCGCATTCTCTTGGCCAGCCCAGTAGGAGAGCATGGATGAATCTGGCTTTGGAGGCTGGGCTGATGAAAAGATAGAACTGGCCCGCGAAGCCCCCCGGGGGGCGAAGCGGCTCCTCACGTTCTGGTTGCTGGTAGCCCATTCATCTTGCTCAAAGGGAGCACCCTTCTTGGGGCAACAAGACTTTGAAAAAGCTCTGGACAAATGCCCTCAAATCTGGTATAATGCCGGTCAGTTGAGGATTTGTCTCGCTGCTTTGGGAGACCCGCGAATTACAGAAGCAACAATCCGTTCATCCGCAAGCTCAACTCATAACTAACATTAAAAAACGGAGGATAATAGCTATGACAAAACCATCTCTACTTGAACCAGAAACCAATAGGAACATCGAAAAAGCAACCCATATCTACTCGGTCCTTAGGCGGACCCGGCCGACAACCAGGCAGGACCTCAGGAACTACGTCAAAGCCTTCCTCGGCATCAGTGTCCCGGATAAGCGAATCTGCCCCGAACACAACAGTCCGATGGACTACCTCTGGCACACCTTCTCCGCCGACTTTCACCGCAATTCAACTTGTCATCCTGAGCAAAACAAGCCTTTAGCCTTGAGCGGAGTCGAAGGGGAAGAATCTCGCCACCGAAAGCTCAATGCAGACTGCGTCATTTGGGCCAACCGTGCCGGCGGCAAAACCGAGCTGGCCGCCGTCGCCACGTTGCTCGATTGCATCTTCAAACCCAACTGCCAGGTAAGAATCTTAGGCGGCTCTGGCGAGCAGTCATCCAGAATGTACGAATACCTCACCGGCTTTCTTCACCACGGCTTCGAAGAATTCCTAAGCGGCCGCGCTCTAAAAGGCAAGTGCCGGTTTATCAACAACTCAGCGGTCGAAGTCCTCACCCAATCGCCCACCAGTGTCCGCGGCCAGCATATCCAGAAGCTCCGCTGCGACGAGGTCGAGCTTTTCGACGAAGACGTCTTCGCAGCCGCAAAGTTCACAACCCAGAGCACCGCCAACCTCATCGCTGCTATGGAACTGATCAGCACAATGCACCGGCCCTACGGCTTGATGCAGAGAATTGTTGCCTCTGCACCTCAATTCGCAACGCCGGTCTTCAAGTGGTGCGTGTGGGAGGTCATTGAGAAGTGTATTGGCAGAACGTGTTCCCAGTGTCCCTTATGGCCCGACTGCCGGGGCAGGGCAAAACACGCCAACGGCTACCTCAAAATCGACGACTGCATCACGCAGATGCGCCGCGCCAGCAGGGCCGGCTTCGAGGCCGAGATGCTCTGCAAAAGGCCATCACTCGAGAACGTCGTCTTTGCCGAGTTCGACCCCGCCGTCCACGTCCAGCCGGCTGACTACGACCCGAACCTGCCGCTCTACCGCACACTCGATTTCGGCTTCGTAAATCCATTCGTCTGCCTCTGGATCCAGGTTGACAACGCCGGCGTCATCCGAGTCATAGACGAGTATATCCGCAGCAGGGCGACTATCGATGTCCACGCCGCCGAGATAAAGACCCGAACCCCCTGCGCCGAAGAGCAGGTCGCCGCCACCTTCTGCGACCCTGCCGGCGCCGGCGTTAACGACGTTACAGGCACCAGCGTCGTGCGAGAGCTCAGGACGCTTGGGATACTAACGCGATTTAGGCGAAGCCGCATCCTCGAAGGCATTGAGCTTGTCCGCCGGGCCATCCGCTCTGGCGACGGCCGAAGCTCGCTCCTAATATCCCCCCAATGCCCACGCCTCATCGAGGCTATGCAGTGCTACCACTATCCAGAACCGCACCGAGCCGGAATTACCGGCGAACTACCACTAAAAGACGGCATCTACGACCACCCAATAGACGCACTACGCTACTTCTTCATAAACCAAACAAACCCCCCAAAAACCACCTCCAGACGCTACTAACGAGCGTGAACAACTCCTTCGGCGAAATCGTATATGTTCTTGGATCGCACAGATAGGGCATAATGGCAAAATTATGCAGAAAATTGTGTAAATTCTCTTGACAATTGGTTAAGCATTTGTATAATATGATCGATGCTCTTAACCGAGCAGTTTGATCCTAGCCTTATGGCTTAGGATAAGGCCTCTGATCCCGTGAGCCAGCAAATCACGGGATTATGTTTTGCGCCATTCGCTGTGTGCGTTCTTGATTTTGCGCCTTATATAGCCCCGGTCGGCTGTGTATGCCGAGGAGAACTTCCATCCGCCCCTGTTTGCCGCATTTAGCCAGATCAGATAGCACTCATTCCACAGAACGTAGAGCCTCTTGGCAACTCCACCGGGAAGTGCAGGCAAGAACCAGCACGATGTGCCCGGTATCTTGCCCCCGATCACGTTCTCTATCCATCTGACTCTCGCAGCCCGCGTTCTGTCCAATTTGGTCTTATCATAAGGGTGTTGTGCTTTGTCATGAGTTGTGAAGAACGCGTGCCAGAAGCGGTCTGCATAGAACGTAACACTTGCGCCATCATGAGTTATGCGCTCTCCTCTCATGCCGCCATGAGTTTCACGATCCATATACAGCTTTACATACTCTTGATATGTAACCTTCTCGGCCTCTTCGTCGGAGAGGCCCGTCAAGTCCAGAAGCAGCGAAGAGAGGATGGGGTCCACCACTTACCTCAAATCCATCTTGAAGATGTTGAACTTGCCCGCGGTCAGCGGTGTTGACGTTCGCAGTGACGGCAGACTCGCCCTCACTGCAATGTGCTGTGCCAGCGCATCTTTTGCACCCCCTGACCGCAGACCGTTGTACGCTGCTGCGACTGCCCCGGTGAGGATATCGCAAAGCTGCGCCAAAGGCGTTTGCTTCGAGTCAATTACTGTCAGATCTCTGATCCATGCTTTCCCACGAAGGTAGCGCTCCAAATAGGTCCGCAGCGTGGTATAACGGTCAGCCCCGCGATTGTTCTTGTAGTCCAAAAGTATCAGATACTCATTACCTGCATCGAGCCATTTTTCCAGCATCTCGTAATAGAATTTGTAGAACGCGAGTTCACGATCCCTGCCATGATATTTGTCAAGCTCCACCTTCTCCTGCGGAACCACGATGGCTCGGAATAGCAACTCCTCTCGCTCAAAGAAGAATTCCACGATTCTTTTGTATTCCTCCAGCTTCTTGCTGCTCACTTTGCTCCACTTAAGCTCAGAATTCAAGCCGAGTGATCTCATTAAGCGCCTTAGTTCATGAGATAGCTTGGGCTTCTCGCCTCGAGGTACCTTCAGCCCTCCGATTGACATAAACGCATGGTGCCCTGTCAGGTCATGGCAGCTTTCATCACAATAGACCACGAAACATGGTACATCTGATGTCTGATCCATCTCTCGCATAAGAACCTTTCTACGCACAGTTTGGGTAAGAACCGATCATGTGAAATCGTACAAGTATATGCCTTACGTGTCAAGTTGTCTAAGTTCCACGTTGACCGCCGCATACATCCATTTGTGGTAGAGTAGAACCAGCCACAAACTGGAACCCGTTGCCGGGCCGGACAGGATTCCTATTCGTAGCCAGTCTGGTTTTCTTTGACTTGTCGGCGCTGGCGTTGTACACTGTGCAAAGTTGAGAATTTGCTCTGTATCCGTTCAGGCGGGCGAAAAAATGAATTACGAATTCAGCACGGACAACATATCCCAGCACGTAGTCAAATACGACACGCACATTCAGCCCACCATAATACTCAAAGACGATAAAACAAAGCTGCTGGACTACTGCAACTGGCTTATCGAGCAGTCCCCCGATGTGTTTGAGACGCTGCTGTCGGGCCCCAGCCAGCTTCGCGTGCAGAAGAATTTTCTCGTCTCCGGCAATAAACGCGTTGATATGCCGACGTTCATATTGACTGGCCGAGGCCCGCTTTTTACTTTCCCCGAGCGCCTTTATATCGACCAGACACAGGATATCGATATCCCCCAGAAGGACAAGATATTTCGCAAGGCCCTCGATGAGCTAAGAAGCAGGTTCTCAGACCGAGCCGTCCGCCGGGTGGGCGTCATTCACGAAATTGTCTTCGACACAGGACAGATAGACTCCCTCGAGATAATAGCCAGTAACTTGAAAAACGACGTCTGGAAAGAGAAGATTACGAACTTGAGCATCCGCCTTGAGATCCCGACCGAAGGAAAGAACATCAATCTCGAAATAAGACCGACCCGCGTAATGCGTGCCGGCAAAGGTGGCGCAAGTATGCCCGAGCAGAATATGCTCTTCGGCATAATTGTGAACGTCGATATTAACAACCGGCAGATCAAACCCGACCTGACCAAAGCGGAAATAAACGACATCCTGACATTTGCCGGCGACTACGTCCCCGAAGAGCTAATCAGATTCCTCAACAACGAGTATTGATGCTGAATCCTACTCCGATAATCTTGATAAGGGCGGTTAAGACGGAGAAAAGGGAATGCACAACCTTCTCATCGCAAAAAAAGAACAGGGCTGAGGTGCGGAGGGAGAGGAAAAAGCGAGATATCCCCAGCCCTGCTGAATGCTCTACTTAAATTATATATCAAAAAGCTCGATAGTGCTAACTATTTCTCGCAGAAAAAAGCTCACTGCTAACAAAAATCGACACCCGTATGGCACACCTCACGATACTCGCCATCAATAGGTCTCAGTATAAAATATCCGCTGCGTCATATTTTGTCAAGTGAAATATCAAAAAAATCTTCGTTCGGCGAGAAAATTTTCGCATAACCTCGGCATCTTTACGGCACAGATGGTTTCCAAACCGACCGTACAAGGCCAAAAAAAGCCACGACCCCTCGAAATGTCGCAAAATGGCCCTAAAAAAAGGGGCTGAGGTCAGCAGGAAAAGACAAGAGTCTAATACCCCCCCCAGCCGAGGCAGCAATCCATAAGGCCGCTCATTGGAGTCGGCCCCCTCATTTTCCGTTCAAATCGGCAACCGTTCACGGGTTAATATGCCGAATTTTGGCGATTCTATGTCATTGCGAGCGAGGCAGAGCCAAGCGTGGCAATCTCTCTGTTGCGAAAATCTGAGATTGCTTCGGCCTAAAGGCCTCGCAATGACACAAGAACGCAGTTTTGCTCCCGTGAACGGTTACTCAAATCGTTTGATATCGTGGCAAATTGCAGTATAATCGAATAAACCCAATCATATCGAGGATCGCCGAAATGGAACGGTGTATAATAAAGACCGGTTTGACGCTGATAGTCGTTATGCTTGCCCCGTCAGCCGGTTTAAGCTCCGCCCGCACAATCGACATCGGCGCTTCGATGCGAGAATTGATCGAGGCCGATTGGATTGGGCAGGACAGCCGATTCACAGCCGCTAAATCCACGAAACTCGACCCAAAGGTAAACGCCCACGCCGTAACCACCGCCCAGGACGCCGCCGGCGCCTGCGACGGAGTCAAGAACGGCAGGTGGGGATTCCACACCGCCAGCGGCGAGCAGGACCCCTGGTGGCAGGTCGATTTGCAGAACCAATACAAGCTCGACCGCATCGTCATCTTCAACCGAACCGACGGCAGCACCGCCCCTCGCACTCGGCAAATTCGCGTATTTGTAGCCAGTCAGGACCAGGAATTCAAGCAAATCTACCAGCACAACGGCCTGACCTTCTACGGCGTCAAGGAAAACAAACCGCTCACGGTCACCCTAAACGACAAAAACGTAACCGCCCGCATCGTGCGACTGCAAATCCCGGGCAAGTGCTCCTTCGCCCTCGATGAGGTCGAGGTGTATGCCGCCTACGACCCACAGAAAAACATCGCCCTCGATAAGCCGGCCGACCAAAAAAGCGTCAGCCAATACTCCTACCCCGGAACCCTCCCCGATACCGTGGATTCGGCTCCACCACCGAAGGCTACTGGAGGCGGCTTCAAGCTGGCCCACACCCGAGAAGTCGTCGAACGCGGCAGGGCACTTGTAGCCAGGCTTCGGCCCGACGCCAAGCCCGAGCGGCTGGACACGCTGCGAGCTGAATTGAAAAAGCTCGACGCCCGCCTATCCAGGCTTGAAAAACCCGGCAGCACGTCCGAGAACTCCCGCAAGGAGATATATCTCGATGCCCGCCGGCTTGCTCGTCGCATCGCCTTTTGCAATCCGCTCCTGAATTTCGACAAAATACTGTTCATCAAACGCCACGACCCCGGCGGCGTGTTCCACATGTGCGACCAGTACTACGGCTGCAACGCCCGGCCCGGCGGCGGACTCTTCATCCTCTCAGAACCCTTCGGTCACAGTCCGAAGCTTATCAATGTGCTGCAAGACTCGCCCGTCGAGCGGGGCCGGCTCACCGGCGACGACCTTTCCACCGGCGCGTTTCTATCGCCCGAGCTGTCATACGACGGCAAGACCATCCTATTTGCCTACACACAGGCCAGGGCCTATGAGAAATACCGGGGCAAGGAGGCCTATGAGTGGGCCCCCGAGATCAGCTACCACATCTTCAAGGTCAATGCCGACGGCACCGGCCTGGTCCAGTTGACCGACGGCCCCTGGGACGACTTCGACCCGTGCTTTCTGCCTAACGGCCGAATCGCATTTACATCCGGACGACGGGGCGGGTATCTGCGCTGTGGCCGGCACTGCCCGACCTACGCGATGCACTCGATGACCTCCGACGGCACCGACATCATCCGCTTGAGCTACCACGAGACCCACGAATGGCACCCCAGCGTGAACAACGACGGAATGATTGTTTATACCCGCTGGGACTACGTAGATCGCGACACCAACATCGCCCATCATATATGGACCTCTTTTCCCGACGGCCGCGACCCCCGCTCGTTCCACGGCAACTATCCGCAGCGCCGCGAGAGCCGGCCGTGGATGGAAATGAGCATCCGGGCGATCCCAGGCTCGCACCGCTACGTCGCCACCACGGGCTCGCACCACGGCAACGCCTTCGGGTCGCTGATACTGATCGATCCGCGCATCGAGGACGACCGGGCGATGGCCCAACTGACCCGCCTGACGCCCGATACGCCTTTCCCGGAAGCTGAGGCCAGGCCCATTCGCGATTACATGAGGTACGGCACGCCCTGGCCGCTGAGCGAGGACGACTACATCTGCGCCTACGACGCCGACGCCAAGAACCGCGGCATCTACTGGATCGACCGCTTCGGCAACCGCGAGCTGATCTATCGTGACCCGTCTATTTCGTCCCTGAGCCCGATTCCCCTGCGTCCGTGCCCTGTGCCCCCCGTGATCCCCACAAGAACCGTACAGACAGCCCAGGCCATACAAAAAGCAGGCGGCAAGCACCGCCAGGAAACCATAACCGTTATGAACGTGTACAACAGCGATTTCCAGTGGCCCAAGAACGCCAAAGTCGCTGCTCTGCGAATTATTCAGGTTCTCCCAAAGACAACCCCGCCGCCAAATCAGCCGCGTATCGGCATCGGCAATCAGACCAACGCCAGAGCCGTCCTTGGTACGGTGCCGGTCGAGCCCGACGGCAGTGCGCACTTCGAAGCACCAGTTGCCAAATTGATCTATTTCCAGGCCCTCGATGCACGCGGTATGGCAATCCAGTCGATGCGCTCCGGCACATACGTACACCCCGGTGAACAACTAACCTGCCTGGGCTGCCACGAGCCAAAGCATCGCGCGCCAAAGCAATCAACAAGAATCCCACTTGCGGTGCAACGCCCACCCTCGAAAATACGCCCCGATCTGGACGGCTCAAACCCATTCAACTACGTCCGTCTCGTTCAGCCCGTTCTGAATAGAAACTGTGTTACCTGCCACCGGCAGAAGAAGGCACTCGACCTGACCGGCGTAATCGAGGGCAAGAACGGGTGGACCCGCTCCTACAACAATCTGGCCGGCAAGTACGGATTCTACTTCCACGTCTCAAACGGCTCAATAAACCAGGGAGTCCACGGCGGCAGCCGAACCATCCCCGGAAAATTCGGCGCAAAAGCCTCACCGCTCCTGCCGTATATGGACCAGCAGCATTACGCAGTCAAGCTCTCACAGAAAGATTTCCACCGACTGGTCCTCTGGCTCGACTGCAACTCCGAATTCTTCGGCTCCTACGAAAACACCCAAGCCCAGGCAAAAGGGCAAATAGTCCCGCCGACACTGGACTAATAGCAAATACCAAAATCCTCATAATTGGCCGCGATTTCATTTCACTTCCCAGCCAAAACCCCCCATAATAAAATGCGCAAACTCATTTCAGCGGTATTGCCGTGAGGCGTGCCGGAGTTGTTAGTGTATTTGAGATTTGTCCGACCAGATGAGTTGGGTCATTCAGATGAAGGGATTTTGCCATGCTTTCGTCCAAATCCAGAAGCCT
>CAYWOD010000018.1:0-26635 GCA_964459805.1 uncultured Pirellulales bacterium | reverse complement strand
CACGGACTTTTGTTCTTCAACTTGAAAGGTCAGGAAGTTTGCCGCGCCGGAGATTCATACCGGGTTTGGTTTGCTTCTTAAGCCTGCTTGCATTAGCCGGCTCCGCACCGGCACAGATTTCTATCGAAGGGGTAGTGGACAAGGGAGTTTACAAAGATAGTGTTTCCTTCACAGTTGGCTCTGAGGAAGGTTTTGATTACACGGTCGAGTTAAACGGCGTTTCCATTGGGGCGGGCGTCTCCATAGAAGTCAGTGAACCGGAGTATTACGAATTGTACGTGCATCGGCGCGGCCAGTCCTCCGGAACCGAGGATAGCGAGCTGGTTCGCTTTATAGTCCGGGCATCCGAACGCGGCAATTCCGAGTGGGGTCTGTCGTTGTGGACTCCCTATCCACCGATCGATTCAGCGGCGGCCGAGTTCACCGGCGCCAGGCTCGAGATCATCACTCCCGCGCAATATCCCATGGGACTTGAGATCCCGGTCGTCGCCCGAGTGGAGGGCGATTTAGGTAATCGCCTCGGTGTCTTTGGCGCCGTTTCGGCTGCTGGTTTTGAAGATCACCGGTTACAACTGCTGCGCGGAGTCGGGTCTGTCTTTCTACCGGCCGCTACGGAACCTGGTATCATTTCCTACAAGGCTGAAATTCAATCTCTTGAGACTCCAAAGGAAATTACAATTGAAGCGGCCACAACGTGGCAAACGGTCTCCGACGATATTGCCACTTCGGCCGACTGGCCAGAAAACGCCCGGATTCGCATTAGCGGCGTTACCGGCGATTTGCTGACAATAGCATCAGGGGCGACTCTGACCATAGGCGCCGGAAGTGTAATTATGATCGACCCTGACATCGAAATTGCTGTGGACGGTAATATAGTCGTCAATGGTGCTCCGGAGTGGCCCGTTGTCTTCACTGCCCGGGACAGCGGCGCTCCCTGGGGAGGTTTGCTTTTTGAGTCGGGCTCATCTCGAGGCCAATTAACAAACGCTATTCTCACGGGAAGCGGCGCCGATTCAAAGTGGTTCAATAACAATCCCGGCCACGGTAGCAGTCACCGCAAAGACCAGTGTCTGTTTTACCTCTCCAACGGCGCCCGTCTGACCTTGACTGATTGCTATCTGGTGGCCAACCATGGCCAGGCCGGACACGGTGAAGACTCCTATTTGACGATGACGGGCTGTCTTGTTCAGAAATGTACAACCGCAGGCCAGTACAACGGTGGTGCTGTAATCTTTGAAGATTGCGCACTGATCGAGTTCCCCTCGGCCACCGATCCCTACGTCGATGCCGACAACGATGCCATTTATCTGACCGACGGAGTACATTCTTTGACTGATTGCCTCATCGGGTGGGCCCCGGATGACGGCATTGATGCAGGTGCCAGCGCAGCAGGTTCCGTCAAGGTCGATAATTGCTGGTTTGAATCGTTCTATCACGAAGCTATGGCCTGGTCGGGGCCAAAAATTGCCCGCGTCAATGACACAGTCACCTTGAACTGCGGACAAGGAATCGAATGTGGATATGATGCCCCGGATGTCAATGCGGTTCGCTGCCTATGCACGAATAATGTAGTGGGAGCCCGCTTTGGTGATAATTACGACTGGAGCTATGGCGGCTTCTTGACGGTGAGCGATTCGCTGCTTATCTTCAATACGCGGGACGTCTGGGGCCGCGCATGGGATGACTGGACAGTGCATCTTTCAAAGATGGATGTCCGGAACAATTACCTAAGTGCGCCGAACGCCAACCATCCCAACAACGTAATCTGGGACCCTCAGCACGACTCCAATCAGCTCGATCTGCTCGAACGATTCTTGCCCACACCCGGCGACAAAGTAGGAATCGGCCTGGCGACACTTGGGGATGTCTTTGATCTGGCTGAGATTTCGGACACAATCCCTGTTCGTCTGAGCACCTTCACCACAAGTTCTGTATCAGTGGACTACACCATCGTTACGGAGGATGGACTTTATGACAGCGGCTCTTTGCAGTTCATTCCCGGAGAAACCGTCCAGCACATTGAGTTTGAAATCCCCCCGATCGAGGACCTCTGGAAGGTTCGCGTAACTCTCAGCAATCCGGTCAATGCCGAGTTGACCGGGCACGGGCAGATAATCTTCATTACTCCGGTTGCCGGTGACTTCGAGCCGGACGGAGACGTTGACCTTGATGACTTTGCGGTATTGGCGGCAGCATGGTCAACCGAGGATGGGCAGGGCCGGTACAATTCTGACTGTGACATCGGTATTCCCCCTGATGGTTCCATCGATATGCTGGACCTTCTGGTATTTGTCGATAACTGGTTGGGTCTAAATTAGAATAGATGCTTGACGGTAGGACGGTAGCTGATATAGTAGGGCCGAAATCTTGTAGGTTTTGCAAAGCACTTGTTCGAAAGGATGCTGAAATGAAAAGACCGGTTCAAAAGGCATTTGTTTTGGCCGTGGGTGTTGCTCTTATGTTCGCGGCCGGCTGTGGAGAAACCCAGGCACCAAGTGAGAAAAAGAGCAGACTTATAGCCGCTGAAAACATCGAGCTAAAAAAACAATTGGCTCAGCGCGCCGGGGAAATCGAAGGCCTCAAGAGCCAGCACGCCGGCGAAATCAAACGCCAGGAAAAGAAACTCGCCGATTGCCGCAAGCAAACAGAAGACTGTAAAAAAGAGCTGAAGCAGGATATTCAGGGAAAGGTCAACGACGTCCTGGCAGTTGCGATGGAAGAAATCACAAAACTCCGTGCGGAAAACGAGACTCTCAAGGCGCAAATAGAGCAGCTCAAGGCTAAATCAAAAGACTAAAACGAACCGGAAAAGCAGCAACAATGCCCCGGGCACATGACCTTTCACGGTCAGGCGTCAACTGCTCTGGCTGCAAACCTTCCGGACGGCTTTTATGCAATCGGGCAATTTCTCACCCGGCCGGCGTCTTTGCATCGCCGCCGCCACGAGTCCCACGAACATCGGCTGAGGCTTGAGCGGGCGCGAGGTCAGGCACGGATGTGCCTGGGTGCCCATAAAAAATGGATGAGAGGGTAGCTCGAGAATTTGCATAATCGGTTGATTGGGCGCCTTTCCGGAGAATACCAGCCCGGCTTTTTCAAGCTGTTCGATGTATCGCGGGTCAACCTCGTAGCGATGTCTGAACCGCATTCTGACCGAATTGGCCTTGTCGAAAAGCCTCCATGCCATCGTCTGTGCCTTTAGCTCCACGTCCCTGCCCCCGAGCCGCATATTCCCGCCGAGCCCTTCGATTTTCTTCTGCTCCGGCAATATGTCGATTACCGGCTCCGGGCCCTCCGGCTCAATCTCGGTGCTGTTGGCCTTCGTCAGGCCGCAAACGTTGCGAGCAAATTCTATCACTGCCATCTGAAACCCGAAGCATAATCCCAGATACGGCAGATCATTCTCCCTGGCATATTTTATGCACGCTATTTTCCCTTCGGCCCCACGCGTGCCGAACCCGCCGGGCACGATAATCCCGTCCACATCGGCAAGCTCATCGCCTGCATTTTTGTCGGTTATGTTCGTTGTTTCAGTCCACTTTATATTGACCCTGGAGCCGAGTGCGATGCCGGCGTGCTCAAGCGCATTGATTATCGAGGCGTAGCTGTCGCGGACCGATGTGTACTTGCCTATGATGCCGATCGTTACCTGGTGATCGGTCGAGCCGATCTTGTCCGTGAAATCGCACCACTGGGCCCAGGCCCTGCGTTCGTGCCGCAGATCGATTCGGTCGTCGATCTTGAGCAGCCTGGCCACCTCGAAATCAAGCCCCACGTCTCTAATCATAGCAGGTATCATATAGATGCTGGCCGAATCCGGCAGGCTGATCACCCGCCCGATAGGCACATTGCTGTAAATGCTGATCTTCTGGCGGACCTTTTCGGTGACGGGGCTGCCCGCCCTGCACGCGATGATGTCCGGCTGAACACCCAACTGCATAAGCTGCTTGATTCCCAATTGCGCGGCCTTTGATTTCTGCTCGCCTAAGGTCTTCGGCTCTAAGATGTACGTCAGGGCCACGAAGCAACTGCTGTTCGGGCCTTCCTCGTAGGCCAGCTCGCGCATCGCCTCGATGAAATAAGCGTTCTCTAAATCGCCGACCGTCCCGCCGATTTCAATGAAGACAATATCGGCATCGGATTCGATTGCTAATTGACGCAATTTCAATTTGACCTCGCCGGTAACATGCGGGATCATCTGCACGTCCCTGCCCAGATAATCTCCGTGCCGCTCCTTGTGCAGGACCGAGCTGAATATCTGCCCGCTCGTGGCAAAATTCGCCCTGGTCAAGTCCTGATCCAGCATCCGCTCGTACGTGCCAAGGTCCATATCGCATTCCATCCCGTCGTCTAAGACGAATACCTCCCCGTGCCGAAATGGATTGAGCGTGCCGGAGTCTATGTTCAGATACCCTTCTAACTTGATCAGCGCGACCTTGAGTCCCTTATCCTGCATCAGCTTGGCAAGGCACGATGAGAATATCCCCTTACCTAACCCGCTCATCACTGTGCCCACAACAAAGCAGTACTTGGTCTTACCCTTCTTATACCCCGGCGGAACCGGAGAGAAAAACTCACTCTCAGTAGATGTGTCACTTACAGAAGCCAACAAATCCTCATTCTTTGTCATAAACTCGTCCTTCTTCCATCTCAAGCCACAGAGAACATCTGATTCTTTAGCCACAAAGGACACAGAGAGTGCAGAGCCAGATTTCGGCAATCGTGACCACAGGGGCCACCTAAGGATTTCCGAAAGCAGCGCAAGACATAATGGCCTCCCAAAAGAACAACGAATACAACTGCAAATCCTCGAATTTAAAGTATTTGTATGAAAAGACCGCCGGACAGACCCATCTTCGTTCAACATATGGCCAATAAAGTCTGTATAGGTCCGGCACGTTATCTCCATTTAAGCAGAATCTTATGTCTTTGGCATTCTTCAAAGGCAGGAAACGTTTCTCATCTATATAGAATAGTCCACGCGCGATTTTCAGTGCAACTTTTTCGATACGCGCTCGGTCAATTTTCAGTTGCAATGTGCTGGGCGGGAGATGAATGCCACCTGGTGTGATGGCAGAAGCTCCTTTCAGGATTTTCCGTATCATTGCTGGTGTTTGCGGTTTTCGGCTCCTTCGCAGAAAATCATTCTTGAGATGTGGCGTTATGGCTGGTTGCTGTCTTAGTACTTCCACGTAAAACGCGTGCTGAAAATACTCTTCATCTTTGCGGTAGGCTTCGTTGCATTCTTTGTGCGAAGGCACTACTTGCAGATTTAGTCCGGCTCTCACATCTTTTGGGTAGAACGCTTTCGGTGGAACGTGATCGCGGGCCAAGCGACCCTTTTCTATACTCTTGCCGCAGAGATAGCAGATTTCCTTCGTCCTCTTTTTCTTGCCCATTGCGGTTCTCTGTGTTCTTTGTGCCCTCTGTGGCTATTTCTTCTTTTTTTTGCTCTACTCTGTGGCGGTGTTTCTGCATCTCTTTACAAACTCTGCGTATTGTTCTGGGGTGTCTATTCCGTCGCAGGTGTGTTTGATCTTGCCTACTAATATTGCGAATCCGTTTTCGATTGCCCGCAACTGCTCTAACTTTTCGATTTTCTCCAGCGGTGTCTGCGGCAGGGCGGTAATCTTGAGCAGAAAATCTTTGCGATAGGCGTAGATTCCGATGTGCCGCAGATATTGCCCAACTTCCCCAATTCCCGCTTTGTCTCTGTCGTATGGAATCGGGCAGCGGGAGAAATATATCGCTCTGCCCCAGTCAGCGTTTAGCGGATAGCGTTTAGCGTCCAACTTTTTTCTATTCGCTCCACGCTGGACGCTCCACGCTACAATGACCTTAACGATATTGGGATCGGCTACCTGCTCGGCGTTCTCAAACGGGGCGGCGAGCGTTGCCATTGGGTAGTCCGGGTTCTCAATCAGCAGGCGGGCGAGATAATCGATATTCGCCGGGTCGATCTCCGGCTCATCGGCCTGGAGGTTCACCACAATATCGACCTCCATATCCGCTACGGCCTCGGCGATGCGGTCCGTCCCGCTCTTGTGCTCGACAGCGGTCAGGACGCACTCGGCCCCGAACGTATAGGCCGCCGCAACCACCTTCTCGTCGTCGGCCGCTATTATCACCTTCTCGGGAAGCTCGGCAAGGCACGCCCGCTCGTATGTGTGCTGGATAAGAAACTTGCCCGTATCTTTGGCGAGAACTTTGCCTGGGAATCGGGTGGAAGCATAACGAGCAGGTATAAAAGCTACGATTTTCACTTGTTCTCGACCTTCAAGCGGCCAGGACGCCATTTTCTAGGCAAGTCGAACAAATTCAGGGACTCCCAAGTTGTCGCCGTGTTTATGCGACAGGGAAAATCCAACCGGGTACTTATCATAAACGTAAAATTGAGCATTGTCAACAGCCCAAAAAGGATTCTTTTGAAAAACTCAAAAACTTTTTGCGCGAGTGCAACAGATTTCGCCGTTATATGCCGGACTCAGCCAAATTGCAGCCCTTTTAGGAATAGTTTTTTGGGAATTGAGGGCTTGTAATCCAAAACAAGGCGGATATACTTTCGATATGCCGCAGTTGGCGAAACGGATAAATTAGGGAGTTCGAATTATGAAAAAGGCCATACCAATAATCATCATAATTGTACTTGTCGTTGTCGCGGCCGTGGTTGTGATTAAGGTTGTCAACAGGCCCGAACCGGACACCAGAGGCAAGATCGCGTTGATTCCGGAAACAGCTACGGGCGATTTCTGGGAGTCGCTTCGTCGCGGAGCAGAGCAGGCCGTTGAAGGGGCCGATTTTAGAATCTGCTGCGAGGAGCCGACCGGCCAAAGCCCCGAACAAATCGTTCAGAACTTCATTGCCGATGGGGTCTCGGGCATCGTGCTCGCTTCCCGTGAGGCCAGGACCCTGCTGCCGTCGGTAGAGAAGGTCTGTGACGCCAACATACCGTGTGTAGTCATCGGCTCGTATGTTGACAGCCAAAGGCTTCTCTGTTGCATTGACGGGAACAACTACATCGCCGGCTTGATCGCCGCCAGGCGCATGGCCGAGATTCTAAACGCCAAAGGCAAGGTAGTTGTTGTAAAGTACGTGCCCGGCTCAACCTGGACGGCCGACCGCATAAATGGTTTCACCGATACCATCGAGAATGACTTCCCGGAAATACAAATACTGGATACCAAATACGCAATGGATACAGTTGAGACGGCAAAGGCCGCTGCCGAAGGCCTGCTGAATAAGAACCCGGAGATTGACGGGCTGTTTGCTTGCAATGAGTCGGCCTCAATCGGGGCCCTCAAAGCCCTGCAGAGCACCGGACGCAACGGAAAGGTAAAAATGGTGGGCTTCGGCACTGAAAGCTCACTCGTTGAAGGACTTAAGGCCGGAATAGTCGATTCGCTCGTGGCCCAGGATCCCAATAGAATGGGCATCGAAGCGGTCAATGCTCTCATAGCAGCGCTCGAGGGCCGCAAAGTGGACAGGCTGATGAAAGCGGAGCTCACATTGCTCACCAAAGACAACGTCGAATCTGCGAAGATTCAAGCTCTGCTCGGCGCAACAGCCCGGCCGTAAACACCCTGTATATGACCATATCGGACCTTAGGGGTCGCAGGATTCTCCGGGGCCTCATAGTAGTCTGTCAAGACCGAAACTGTGGCTGTCATTGCGAGGCCTTTTTCAAAGGCCGCGGCAATCTCAAACACTCGAAAATCGAGATTGCTTCCCTTCGGCTGCGCTCAGGGCAGGCTTGCTTCGCTCCTCGCAATGACGAAAAACGGCCAAAATTCAACATATTACCCCGTGAACGGTTACTTATTTTTGGAAACGACCACTTGTAAGAGCACCACTGCGAGGATATACTCTGCTGAAAATAAAGTATGCCTAATCTCCATTTTGCAGAGCTCTTAAAAAACAGAGATTCAGGGAGTGCGACTTATGAAAAAGGTCTCAACAATTATTGCCGTCCTTGTCACAGCGGCTGTCGTTTTCGCCGCGATTGGATGCAGGCAGAAAGCCGAGGGTGGAGCTAAGTATCGTATCGCCGTAATTCCAAAGGGCACTACACACATTTTTTGGAAGTCGATCCACGCCGGGGCAATCAAGGCTGAGCAGGAGCTAAAAGAAGCCGGCATCGACGTCGAAGTCATCTGGAAAGGGCCTCTAAAGGAAGATGATAGAGCGTCCCAGATTCGCGTGGTCGAGAATTTCATAACCCGCGGAGTAACCGGAATAGTGCTCGCGCCGCTGGATGATGTTGCGCTGCGGTCTCAGGTTAAGAACGCCGTGAACAACAATATTCCCGTTGTGATTATCGACAGCGGCCTAAAGAGCGATGACTACATCAGCTTCGTGGCAACCGACAACTACAAAGGCGGCTACAAAGGCGGCGAGCATCTCGCCAGGGTACTGGGCAGAAAGGGCAAAGTCATTATGCTGCGCTACCAGGAAGGCTCGGCGAGCACGATGAATCGCGAACAGGGATTCCTGGACGCACTAAAAGAGAAATATCCCGAAATCGAGGTCGTCAGTTCGAACCAGTACGGCGGCGCGACTACCGAAAGTGCCTACAGGGCCAGCGAGAATTTGCTGCTGCCGCTGCGGACGCCGGATGGGGGGTTGACTATCGACGGAATCTTCTGTCCGAACGAGTCAACCGCCTTTTCAATGCTCCGGGCACTGGAGGACAGCGGCCTGGCCGGCAAGGTCAAATACGTCGGTTTTGACAGTTCAGAGCGCCTTGTAAAAGGTATGCGCAGCGGGCACATCCAGGGGCTCGTCGTGCAGGACCCGATCAATATGGGCTATTTGGGGGTCAAGACCATTGTCGCGCACCTTCTGGGCGAGGAGGTGCCCGAGCGAATCGATACCGGCTCAGAGGTCGCGACTGCGGAAAATATGGACGATCCCAGGATGAAGAATCTGTTGGAGCCGGATTTCAAGAAATGGCTGAACGAGTAGATTCGCACCAATCGAGCTTGAGGCTTCAGATGCGGGGGGTTTGCAAACGCTTCGGTGCTACGGTAGCGCTTGAGGATGTCGGCATCAAGGTCGCCGCTGGCAGCGTACTCGCCCTCGTCGGCGAAAACGGTGCCGGCAAGAGCACGCTGATGAAAGTCCTTTCCGGGGCGATCAAGCCCGATGCGGGCCAAATGTGGCTGGACGGCGCTCCATACCGACCGAGCAACCCGCTTGAGGCTCGAAGGGCCGGTGTGGCAATGATCTATCAGGAGCTCTCACTGACCCCGCACCTGAGCGTCCAGGAAAATATTGTGCTCGGTATGGAGCCGGCCACCCTTGGGGTGGTGCGATGGAAACAAGTACGCCGCCGCGCAATCGAAGCAATCAAGGAGTTTGATAATCCGGAGCTGACCCCGGATGCCCGCGTCAGCAGACTCTCGGTCGGCTCCCAGCAGTTGGTAGAAATTGCCCGGGCCCTGGCAATAGGCTGCCGCGTGCTTGTCCTCGACGAGCCCACCAGCTCTCTCTCGCAGCAGGATGTCAAGCGATTGTTCGAGATAATCGGACGCCTAAAACGCCAGGGCAAAGCCATCGTTTACATCTCCCACTTCATCGAAGAGGTCAAGCGCGTCGCAGACGAAGTGACGGTCCTGCGCGACGGACAGGTGGTCGGCGGCAGTGATGTGGCCGCTATAACCACCGACGAAATAATCGCACTGATGGTGGGCCGGCAGGTCGAGGAGCTCTATCCGAGGTCGGTCCGGGACGCCGGAGAGGTAATTCTCGAGGTCAAAGATTTGGCCGGAGTCGAGAAGCCGCGCTCGGCGAGCCTCCAACTGCACCGAGGAGAAGTGCTCGGCATCGCCGGGCTGATCGGTGCAGGACGCACCGAATTGCTGCGGAGTCTCTTCGGATTGGATCCCGTCCGCGCCGGCCGGATCAGGTTAGGCGTCTATGCCGGACCCGCCTCACCGGTCAGGCGGTGGATGCAGGGGGCCGGAATTCTCAGCGAGGACCGCAAGGAAGAAGGATTGGCCCTTGCCCTGAGCGTGGCGGACAATGTTACCCTCTCCAGGCTAAAAGGCTTCGGGCCGCTCGGCTTGGTGCTGCCCGGACGACAGGACAGGGCCACCCGACGATGGATTGAGAAGCTCGGTATCCGATGCCGAAGTCCCAGGCAATCCGTCTTGTCACTATCGGGAGGTAACCAGCAAAGGGTGGCTCTGGCAAGACTGCTCCAGCACGATGTGGATGTGTTCCTGCTGGATGAGCCCACGCGAGGCATCGACGTGGCCGCAAAGGCGCTTGTTTACAAGTTGATTGATGAATTGGCCGGTGGCCGCCCGCCCAAAGCCATCCTGATGGTAAGCAGTTATTTGCCCGAGTTGTTAGGCGTTTGCGACCGCATCGCCGTGATGTGCCGCGGAAAACTTGGCCACACACACACAATTGACCAGGTCGATGAGCACAAGCTCATGCTGGAGGCAACCGGACAGGCCCCGGGGTCCCCTGGCGGGGAGGTAAGTATATGACTGAAAGGCAGCTTGCATCTTCGCAAAGAGCACTGTTCGAGCCGGCGTGGAAGAGCTGGCTAAATACTTTCGGCCCGCTGCTGGGCCTGTTGCTGGTTTACGGAATCTTCGTCGTTTTTGGGCCGCCGAGTTTCAGGACGTCCCTGACTTTGGAGACGATTGCAAGGCAGACGACTATCGTGGGCATCGCGGCACTGGGTATGACATTGGTTATCATCTCCGGCGGGATAGACCTATCCGCCGGCTCCATCGTTGCTCTTAGCACGGTGGTGATTGCTACTCTGCTGCAGAAATACCGTGCCGGGCCGGTTACCGCAGCCGCCGGCGGAGTGGCGGCAGGGGCGTTATGCGGCCTGATAAGCGGCGCCCTGATAACATCTCTGCGCGTCGTGCCGTTCATAGTGACCCTCGGCATGATGCTTGTAGTGCGAGGCGCCGCCAAGGGGATCGGCAAAGAGCAGAAGATAGATGTCGATTTCGAGCGGCTCAAGTGGCTCGATGAGCTGATGGCCTCGGTGCCGAAACAGCAGAGCTGGATGCTGTTTCCGTTGGGGGTGTGGCTCATGATTCTTATGGCGGTGGCGGTCGCAGTGCTGCTGCGCTATACTCGCCTGGGCCGACATATCTTTGCGGTTGGCTCGAATGAGCAGACCGCCCGTCTGTGCGGGGTCGCGGTCTGGCGCGTCAAGCTGATGGTCTTTATGTTGTGCGGGGCCTTCGCCGGCTTGGCCGGCCTGATGCAGTTTTCAAGATTGACTGTCGGCGATCCCACCGTGGCGGTGGGCTTGGAGCTCAATGTGATCGCCGCGGTCGTTATCGGCGGAGGCAGCCTTTCCGGGGGCGAAGGTTCGATTCTCGGAACAATTGTCGGGGCATTGATTATGACGGTTATTGACAATGGTTGCGGGCAGATGGGCCTGCCTAACTGGGTCCAGGAGATTATCACAGGCGTCATTATCATAGTAGCCGTTGCGCTCGACCGCCTGCGCCATCGCCGCAGCGTCTAAACAGACCTCACCAAAGCCGCAGCAAAAGTCCTGTTGATCTTAGAATCCGTTGGGAACTGCAAGCATACTGAACTGGCAAATTCAGGTCCTGCTTTGTATCGTCGCGGCCTACTCGATAGAGGCCGAGCCCTCTACCGACCAGGCAGTCATGTTCTTCTGGGGCGATTTGTCGCGCGCCTGGCACTTGTAGGTATATGTGCCCGCGGACAACCCGTTATCTACATACAGCGGCTCATCCTGCCAGCCGCTGTCATGCCCGCCGCCGTCGGTGCATACGAAACGATACTTCACACCGCTGGCGTCACTCGCGGTCACCGCCTTCATTACAACCGAATCAGGAAGCTGCAGATACGTGCGGGGCTCAATCTCCCATAGGCTCGGGTCGGGTGTTGGAGGCGCCTCGTCAACCGGCGCATAAGCTCCGGCGCAAATCGCATAATCGAAGAAATCAACATCCGTGTCCGAGTCCATACTGGCTCCCTGGCAATCCTCGGTCAGCTCGCAATGTTCCTCCAGCCAACAGGAAAGAAGTATCGCAAGGTCGGCCAGGTCAACGTTGCCGTCAGTATCAAGGTCACAGAGCACAGTTGGCAATCTGTAATGATAACCCATATCCACTATGTTCGTGTCGGGCACGATGTCGGTTCGCGTAGTATATCTGTGCAGCCCTAAAGCTTCTGCCGACTCACTTCCAGTGTCCACACATGGGCTGTCGGCTGCATCCCCCGCCTCTGTTTGACTGAGGTGGTAACCATCTGCGAATAGCGGGTTGCCGTCGATGTTGCCTTCGCCCCAGTTCAACGTGCAGCCCGCGCCTATATATACATATTCTTCGCCGCCATCGACGTCGCTGTAAGTAAGCGCAACGACAGCGAGAGGGTTATTCGGCTCAAGCGGGTCGCCTATCGCAATTTCTGGGCCGTTTCCGGCGGCGTTATTCCATAAGATGCTGTTTACGATCTCGACGAATGCATCATAACAGCTCACGCCGCCGCCGCCGCCGTCAGGGTCGGCTACATGGTTGTTCGTTACTGTGCAGTTGGCCATTTTGGCCGTCGCGTCAACGTTGAACGACAGACCTGCCCCGTCTAAACCCGCAGCATTGTCCGTTATAAGGCAGTTAGTCAGCTCCTGAACACCGCCGGGAAGGTTGGGACCGATCAAATACACCGCACCACCGAAACCCTGGGCCTCGTTGCCGGTCACAACACAGTCTTCGATTCTCGCTGTGCTGTCCAGGCAGTACAATCCTCCACCCGAACAATAGGTCCTTGTTGCCGCAATATTGTTGCTTACGGTGCAGTTGCTGATGTTGACGTCGCTGAGATACCAATATGCTCCTCCACCGTACTCGGCCATATTACCGCCAATCGTGCAGTCATCGATTGCCGAGATGGTTCCAACCAGACACATTCCCGCTCCATACAGCGCCGTGTTGTCGCTGATAGTGGAACTGCTGATTACTACGGTCGCGCCAAGGTCAACCGTCAAATCACCGGCGAAGATCCCGCCGCCAATGCCGTCACCGGAACTGTTGCCCACAACGCCACAATTCTCGAGCGTCAGCGTCCCGCCGGTATCGTAGAATATCCCACCACCGCTCCCGGTTGCCGTGTTCTCGCCGATGTTGCAGCCGTTAAGTGTCAGGATTCCGTCTGGGCCGAAGAAAATTCCGCCGCCGTCGGAAGTTGCGATGTTGTTCAATATTTTCGTGCCGTGGATGTTGACGGTGGACATTGGTGCGCAGCACAGGCCCGCACCATAATCGGCGGTGCCGTTGATCAGATTGCAGTCGCTGATTTCAAGCACACAGTTGACGTCGGAGTAGATATTGGCGCCGTAGTCGGCGGCGCCTTCGGTTATCAAGCAGCCGGCAATCGCAAGCACACAGTTGGCATCGCAGTAAACGCCGCCGCCGAAGCCGGATACGCAGGCAGTCACATCCGCCACGAGTGCGCCTGAGTAGCCCATTCCGTAAAATACGCCACCACCGCGGCCTTTGTCGTCGCCTCCGATGGCATTGCAGTCGTAAAAGATGCAGTCGGTGACGCTTGCCGTGCTGCCCGAGGCAACGCATATCCCTCCACCCCATGCGTTCGCATCGGAAACGCCCGCCTCGCCGGCTGGTGCATTAGGGTCGTTAGGGTCTCCCGCGATCCCACCGGCTCCGCCGGCTCCACCGGTTCCCCCGATAGCACTACAGACGTTGAATTCACAGTTGAGAATGGTCGGACCGCTATTGGGGTCGCAGTAAATTGCCCCGCCGTAGCCGTTGCCGCCGTCTCCACCGGCGCCACCTTCGGTCGGAGGAATTGAAGGAATGTCATCGTTAGGATCGTTAGGATCTCCAGAGTCTGCGGGCACTCCAGGCTCTCCAGGCGCCCCGGCTCCGCCCACGCCGCCCTCGGCGACGCAATTATTTATGATGCAATTGCGGATAATAGGGCTGGCGCCAGTGCAGTTTATCGCTCCACCCATTGAATCTTCGCCGTCCGCTCCGTTGCCACTCGGGTCCGGCGCATCGGCGCCAACGCTTACATAACCGTTTAGAATCGTAAAACCGTCTAAGATGCTGTTGGCGTCTTCAAAATTTTGGAAAATGAAAGCGCGGTGCGGGTCCTCGGCTGTTCCCTCGCAGTCGATGATGGTAGCGGCGACGATGCCCTCTTCATCGGGGTCTTCGCTTCTAACGGTAATGGCCTTGCCGCTAAAATCGACATCTCGGTTGCCCTCGCCCACGTACGTGCCCGGATGAAGAACAATTGTATCGCCGTCATTGGCAGCGTCGATAGCTTCTTGAATAGTCCGATATGGAAAGGGCACTTCGCGGACTTGCGACGGCGCCCCCGAGACGGATGCCGCCGCCACCAGGACAATAACATTTAGCAGGACTGTAGTCATCATTACCCGGGCTCTCATGGATATGTCTCCTAACGATTCGTTGGTTTTGGGGTCTTCCTTCTGAACTCATTTCACTACGCCTCCCTGATTTTCATCTTCTATTAACCTTACTATATCAGACCGGCGTGAAAAAAGCAAGATGTGTTAATGATTTTTTTCCGTAAAATCCTCTCATCAGACGGCTGTTTCTCTTGGATTTACCCCGATTCTGCGGCTCCTGCCGCCATAAGTGGCCAAAAGAAAAGGCAGAAATTTCTGCTTGAAGACTACTGCTGGCTCATTATCCTTGCGTCTCTTGCCCATCTGGTATTCCTGCGGGAGGAAACAAAGGCTCAATTTCCCGGTTTCCGTAAGGGTTTTGCTGTCAAATTTGACTCGTAATGCACCACGTTGCCTGGGAATCCGGGCTCAGATTGTCTTGTGAGCAAACCTGCATTCTTGCCGAAAAGTTTCATTTTTTTGCCAACACTTCGCCTCCCTTCGGCATTATACTTGTAGATGAACGGAGCTGACTCGGGATGTAAACGAGCTGTGGATGACATGAACGAGGATTTTGCCGCACGTGCGGACCATACAGCCGGCCAACGCTCATCGAAGCTGAATATGGTGGATATATTCCTGGCCCAGCAGCCTCGGCTCAGGCGAATTGCCGCCGGCATGGGCTTGGACGCCTCGGATGTCGAGGATGTCCTTCAGGATGTATCGATCAAGGCACTGAAAGGCCCCGCGAATTTGCAAAGTAAGGAGCAGAGCACTCGATGGCTGATAAGAGTTACCTTAAACCGATGCCTGACAGAACACCGGCGACGCCGACGCTTCAAGAGGCGGGCCGGCGAAATCCTCAAACACCGATCGCAGACTTATCAGGCCGAAAAAGCAACAGACCACAAAGCAATTCAGGCCGAGGAGATTGAGATTATGCGCAAGGGCCTGCAGGAATTAGATCACTCGTTGCTGGCGCCGATGGTGCTGCGATATTTCTGCCAGCTCAAGTCGAAAGAGATAGCCGACATATTGGACCTGCCTGCCTCCACAGTGCGAGGCCGCCTGCGGGATGCCCGAATGATTCTTGCAAAGAAATTACAGAAGCGAGGCCTTGAACCATAATGAAAGAATCATGCGATAATTTTGCCGAGATGCTCGTCGATTACGCGGACTGCCGCCTCTCCGCCGAGCAGTCAGCTAAGGTGGCCGAGCATCTAACCGAATGCGACCACTGCCGCAGACTCCTGGATGGCCTTCACAGATCGCTCGAACTCGCTCAAGTAATCTGGCAAGACAACCTCAGCCAAACCGAGACTATTCGAATTGCAGCACCCGCACGGACGAGGCGACGTTCATGGTCTCGATACGCCGCCGCCGCAATCTTGATTGTCTCGGCTATATCCATTACCTCACACATAATAAACAAGCCGGCGAAAGACCAACCGACTTTCGCAGAAATCGAACGAAAAATCACAGAAGCAGGCAACGCCGCCAGATTATTAGCCGCCACCGACCTCTTGGGTGGATACTCTGATGCCGAGACTATAGTAAAACAGCAATATCGTCGCATCGCCGAGAGGTATCCGGATACGTCGGCAGCGAACAGAGCCAGATTACAGGTAGAATGATTTTGAAACGGAGATGGAAAAATGAGTAATTCAAAGAAATGGCAAACAGCTCTCGCCCTGGTCCTAACGTGTAATTTCGCTTTGTGGGCGGCCGAAGAGCCAAATGACCCCAACGATTCGCAAATCAAGATCGAAATAAGCAACCAACAAAAAGACTGGCAGAGGCAGCGTGTGGTACGACCCGGCAGGCCGATGCCGACATTCGACGAAGCGTCTATCAGGCCGACACACGTCGCTGAAGGTTTTGTAAAGAGCCAATATGGGCGATCGCTCAAGCCGGATATCTTTCTGAAGACCTCGGCTGGAGCGGCCTTGACGGCGAAACAGCAAAAATTCATGGAAGAAGGCACGGATGACTACATTTACTTGGGACCCAACATGAAAGGGGGGAGTGAGAGATTCTTCCGCCTGTATGCGGTGAGCGAGGCCGATGCCAGGAGAATGATCGAGGCTCTTATCGAGATTCTGGGGGAAAGGCCTAAAGAGATACGCCTGAAATACGCCAAGATGCTGCGAGAGGCCAGGGAAGAAATGGCCAAGGCCAAAGGGCTGCTCCCTGGGAAAGAGGCCCTGCTACGGAGCGTCAAGGGCGAATACGACAAGAGCAAGGAATCTTCGCACGCGTTCTTGGCCGATACCGAGGCCGCCGAGCAGGCGAAGCAGACAATATTGGAGATGGGCAAAATGCTCGATACGCTCGATGTGGAGCTGGCCGGGATTCGTGAGAAGTTGAAGGTGATCCAGGATTACTGGAGCCAGGACGGCACGTGGGCCAAGGAAGCCTTCGCCAAGCTCCAAGAGATGCAAATCATCCAGACAATCGAGTTGAAGGGCGCCGAGGCCAGAAGGAAGGCTGCCGTCGCGATTCGCCAGCGAGAGAAAGACTTCCTCGACTTATTCGATCAATGGACCTCGCTCGATTCCGAAGTCAAGCACCTTAAGAGCACAATAGAAAGTAGGGAAAAGAGAATAGCTCAAATTGAGGCGATCTTGGCTAATCCAAAGCCGGACATGCTCCCGCCGAAGATCTACCAGGACAAGGTTGTTATCTATCCCGTGCATACGGATTGATTCTCCTTCCCGTAAAAACGACGAGAGAAATAATTTTCACAATTTTGCTTGACAATCTTGAGCGCATTTGGTCTAATACAAGCATTATGAAGCGAATTGACCGTCACAATACCGTTAACTGGTGGTGGCCTGCGGGATAAAATTCGACGGGCGAGCGGTTATTTGCTATAGACAATTTGTTGAATTGGTCGAAAAAGCAGCCTGTCGGAGCAGCAGGCTGCTTTTTTTATGTCGGCAAAGTGGTGAGCGTCGCCCCTCAATGCCGATTGAGCACGATAGGATATACAGTTGACGCAATACTACGGACGATATACGATATACGAAATACGAGATACGAGAATATGGAAGATTACAGGCAAATAATTCAGGGCGCCAGACCCGGCCAAATCGTGCCCATCGTCAAGCAAATTGATATGGACGACCCTATGGACTTTTTTGCCAAGCTAAGCGACTACGGCCGGGCCCGGGACTGCTGTCTGTTTGAATCCCGCGAATATCTGACCGGCAGCGGGGCGCTTAGTTTCGGCACCGCAAGGCCGGCGCTCTACCTTACCGGCACCGGTCCTGATTTTGCCATCAGGGCCCTAAGCAATACCGGCCGTCGCATCCTGACCTTTCTGGCGGATAAGCAGGACCGTTTCGCTTTCGGCGAATCCATGGAATTCTCCGAAGAGGCCATCACCGGCCGTATCAAACAAATCGACCAGGTCGTCGATGAGCAGACCCGCCTCAAAAGCACAAATCAGATGGACGTCCTGAGGGCCGTTGCATTTGCCTTTAGCTTAGCGAGCAAGCCCTTCCGAATAACCTGCGGACTGATCGGCGCCCTGAGCTACGATTTCATAGACCAGTTCGAGAAGCTCCCGCAAAGCGGCACCGACCTGCTCGGCAACCCCGACTACGAGCTTTACTTTGCCGACAACATCTTCTTGATGGACCATGAGCACTCCAAAGGCTACGTCATTGTCAATTGCATCATAACCAACAGCGACCGCGATCTCGTAATCGCCGAGGCCCGGGACTGCTTTGACTTCTACGCAAATATCGCAAGATTTGACGCGCCGAAAGGACAGAAGTACGCCGGCGAGCTTCCCCCTGCCTCCGCCGATACCAGCCAGGGCGAATACGAACAAATCGTCCGCACCGCCAAGCAGCACATTATCGACGGCGATATTCTTCAGGTCGTCTTGAGCAGGACAATAACCGAGCCCTGCCCCGATGAGCCGCTGGATGTCTATAAGCGCCTGCGGGTGCTCAATCCTTCACCGTATATGTTCTATCTGAACACGCCCAACACGGTGCTGATGGGCTCAAGCCCGGAACTGAATCTGCGGGTCAGCGGGACCGAGCAGCGCACCGTCGAGATAAGACCGATAGCAGGAACAAAACCGCGAGGCCGAATCGCAGGCCGGATCGACGAAGACACAGATTTTCGATATGAGGCCGAGCTCAAGCTCGACCGCAAGGAGCTGGCCGAGCATATAATGTTGGTTGACCTAGCCCGAAACGATATTGCCCGTGTCGCCCGGCCCGGCAGCAGGCTCGTCACAGAGTTATTGATCGCCGAGAAATACGAGTCCGTCCAGCATCTCGTAAGTAACGTCAAAGGCACGCTCGCCGACGATCTTGATGCACTCAGCGCATATCTGGCAACAATGAATATGGGAACGCTAACAGGCGCCCCGAAGATTGAAGCGATGAAACTGATCCGTCTGCTGGAGAAAACCAAGCGAGGCTACTACGGCGGCGCCGTGATGTATCTGACCGTGGACGGCCAGTTCGACAGTTGCATTACGATAAGAAGCCTCCAGGTCAGAGACCACACCGCTTATATCCGGGTCGGCGCGGGCATCGTACACGACAGCGTCCCGAAAACCGAATTTGAAGAAACCCAGCACAAGGCAGGCTCCTGCCTGCGTGCAATTCGGGGAGAATAGGAATTTCAAATCCAAAATTAAAAGCCTAAAAACAGAAAGTTTTGAGATTGCTTCGTTGCTGCGCTCCTCGCAATGACGGAAGGAAGTGATATGAAACGTACAAGTAGAAAAGTCTTGTTCATCGATAACTTCGATTCGTTCACGTACAATCTCGTCGATGATTTCTGCAAGCGTAATTGCCGGGCCAAGGTCTATCGCGCCGACACCGCCCTTGATGAGCTAAAAGCCGTCGCCGCCGAATTTGCCCCGGATTTGCTCGTGATTTCGCCCGGGCCCGGCACGCCCGACACGGCAGGGGTCTCCCTCGCAGCAACCGGTTATTTCAAAGACAGGCTCCCGATTCTGGGCGTATGCCTGGGCCATCAGGTGATTGTGCAGCACTTCGGCGGGAAAATCGGGCACGCACCGGTGCCGATGCACGGAAAGCCATCGAGGGTGACGCACGACGAAAAGGGCGTATTCGCCGGCGTCGAAAACCCGCTCCAGGCCGGTCGCTACCATAGTCTTTGCGCGGTGGAGGTCCCGGACTGCCTCGAAGAAACCGCACGATTCGAGGACGTTGTCATGGGAGTCCGGCACAAGGAGCTGCCCGTATTCGGCGTACAGTTCCATCCGGAAAGCATCCTAACCCCCGCAGGCGGCAGGATAATCGAGAACATATTGTCGATAGCAGAGGAGCGAAAAAGTTGAAACTTGAAACGTAAAACCACATCGGAAAACTTAAAAAGATTGGATCAACTACATTAAAGTTGGTGGCTTGAGCACGAACATGAGCCTTAACTCTTTTGGATTTAACGCTTTAAGGCAACAGCATGGTCAGATACAATACAATAGCCATCAGCGAGGATAGGGCTCGCTCCGGAAGCAACCCGAGCGCCCTGATGGTGGCATACAGCATAGGGCGGTATCCGCTTGGTGCCGCCCTTTTACGGGCTTATGCTGGTGCCAGAAAGCGCTAAATCCATGCCAGATGATGCCTAAACTCACCAACTTTTTTGCAGTTGAACCAAAAGTTTTAAATTTTGAATTGTAGCTTGTCGCTTTTAACTTTCAGTTTTCAGTTCAATAAGGGGCCTACGATGGCCAAAATAACGAATTATCTTGAGATTATTCTGGATGGCGGCGACCTGACATTCGAGCAGGCCAAGGATCTGCAGGACATCATATTTGACGGCGATGTCTCCGAAGTGCAGATTGCCGCATTTCTCGCTGCGATGCGGATGAAACGTGCTACGTCCTCTGAGATTGCCGGCCTTGCCCGGTCACTTCGTGACCACGCGGTCGCTGTCAGGGCCGGGGTTGACAACCTCATCGATACCTGTGGGACCGGCGGGGCAACCGTTAAGACGTTCAATATCTCCACCGCCGCCGCCATTGTCGCAGCCGGGGCCGGCGCCTACGTGGCCAAGCACGGCAACCGCGGCATAACCAGCCGATGCGGCTCGGCCGATGTGCTCGAGGAGCTTGGAGTCAATATCGACCCCGGTCCCGAGGTTGTCGCCGAGTGCATCAGAAAGGCGCACATAGGATTTATGTTTGCACCCAAGTTCCATCCGGCAATGAGGTTCGTCCAGCCGATTCGCAAGAGTCTCGATTTCAGAACGGCCTTCAATATCCTCGGGCCGCTGGCCAATCCCGCTGGTGTTACCGCCCAGGTTATGGGTGTCGCGGAGGAAGCACTGCTGGATCGAATATGCCAAACGCTCAAAATGCTCGGCACAAAAAGGGCGATGGTTGTTCACGGTCAGGGTATGGACGAAATAAGCACTCTCGGTATCAGCCAGATCCGCCGGCTCAAGGATGGTGATATTAGTACCATAGAGCTCAATCCGGCAGAGTTCGGCTTCTCCAACCCGTCCCTCGACGAGCTTAAGAGTGGTGATGCGATAGAGAATGCCGCCATAATCCGTGAAATTCTAACCGGCCAGGAGAAAGGCCCGCGCAAGGATATTGTTGTTCTAAACGCCGCCGCTGCGGTTATCGTTGCAGGTTTAGCTGATGATTTCGCAGAAGGCATCGAACTGGCCGAGAATGCAATCAGCAATGGCAGTGCATTGAGTTGTCTGGACAAGTTAATCGAAGGCTCGAATAGGGGGTAAAACTCAAAGCGAAAAATGCAAAACCATAGTGCAAAACTCAGAACTTTTTGCTTTGCAATTATGGTTTTCAGTTCTTGGCTTTGAGCTTTCAGTTATTATGTTGATAGTAAAAGTCAAAATCTGCGGTCTTACCAATTACGAAGACGCCGTCGCGGCGCTGGATATGGGTGCGGACCTGTTGGGCTTCAATTTCTACCCGGAGAGCCCGAGGTACGTAACGCCGGAAAAGGCCGCCGAGATAATAAGCAAGCTGCCCGCTTTCATCGACATCGCCGGCGTCTTTGTCAATGCCACGTTCGACGAGATTCGCCGGACCATAGACCGGTGCCGGTTGAACTGGATTCAACTGCACGGAGACGAAGACCCTGAATTCTGCGGGTCGTTCCGTTCCGTTCACGTAAAAACAATGAAGGCGCTGCGCGTAAAAGATACGAGTGACATCAAAAAGGCCGACAAGTTTTTCACCGATGCCGTTTTATTGGATGCTTTCCACCCGGAGAAATACGGCGGGACCGGACTGACCTTCGACTGGAACATAGTGGGCCATATCGGCAAGCGGATCTTCCTGGCCGGCGGGATAAATCCCGACAACGCCGCCGCTGCGGTTAAACTTGGAGTTTACGGGATCGATGTCTGCAGCGGCGTCGAGGCCGATCCAGGTAAAAAAGACCACAGGAAAATGAAAAAACTGTTCGAAAATATAAACCTTTTAAGAGGCTAAACATATGAAGCATAAAGGCAGATTTGGAGACTACGGCGGGTTCTATGTGCCGGAGGTCTTGATACCCGTGCTCGAAGAATTGGAAGAGGCGTTCTATCGCTTTTACCGGGACGAGCACTTCGTCGCCGAGCTAACACAGCTATCGAAAGAGTATGCCGGCAGGCCAAGCCCGCTCTATTATGCCAAAAGGTTCAGCGACTACGTCGGCTTTAAGGTCTATCTCAAGCGAGAGGACCTCCTGCACGGAGGGGCACACAAGATCAACAACACGCTCGGACAGGGGCTTCTCGCCAAGTATATGGGCAAGACCAGGCTAATCGCCGAGACCGGCGCGGGCCAGCACGGCCTGGCCACCGCGATGATCGGGGCCTTGTTCGGAATGGAGACCAAAATCTTTATGGGAGTAATCGACATCGAGCGCCAGAGCGTCAACGTTCACAAAATGAAGCTCTGCGGCGCAGAAGTTATTAGCGTCGAAGGAGGCACGGGTACATTGAAGGACGCCATCAACGACGCCCTTCGCTACTGGACCGCCCACGTCACCGACACGTTTTATCTTTTCGGCTCAGCCTGCGGCCCGCATCCCTATCCCACCATAGTGAAACACTTTCAAACCTGCATAGGCCAAGAGACTAAGCGGCAGTGCCTCGATAAGATCGGCAGACTCCCGGATATGGTAGTCGCCTGTGTCGGCGGCGGCAGCAATGCAATAGGCATCTTTTCCAGCTTTTTTGACGACAACGACGTTCGCTTGGTCGGTGTCGAGGCCGGCGGCAGAAGCCTGAGCTCCGGCCTGCACGCAGCCACCCTTGTGGCAGGGCGGGTTGGCATCTTACACGGCGCCAAGGCATATCTGCTCCAGGACGCCGAAGGCCAGGTCCACGACACCGAGTCGGTAAGTGCTGGCTTGGATTACCCCGCTGTCGGGCCGGAGCACTGCCTGTTGAAGGATACCGGCAGGGCCGAATACGTCGCCGCCGAAGATGAGGACGTCCTTGACGCCTTCTCCCTGCTGAGCAAAACCGAGGGAATACTCCCGGCTCTGGAAAGCGCGCACGCCTTGGCATACCTTATGAGCCAAAAAGGCAAGTTAGACCCTGAGCAGGTTGTGGTCGTGAATCTCTCCGGCCGGGGCGACAAGGACGTAGGAATCGTCGAGAAACACCGCCCGCTCGAAGATTGACCATTGCTCGACCAGTATTGATTGTGAACCAAAGAAGGATTTAATTGATGAAAACATACAAGCAGGTGTTCGCGGAACTCGCACAAGCAAAAAGACCGGCGTTGATACCATTTTTCGTGATTGGCGACCCGGATTTCGATACGAGTCTCGCCGTCGTAAAAGCGGCCATCGACGCCGGCGCGGACGTCCTGGAGCTGGGCATACCCTTCTCCGACCCGATAGCGGACGGGCCGACCATACAAAAGGCCGACATTCGAGCCATGAAAAGCGGAATGACCGTGGCGAAGGCACGCCAGTTCATCCGGAAGGTCAAAGACCACAAGGACATCCCAATCGGACTCTTGATGTACTATAACCTCGTTTACCAGTACGGCACCGAGAAGTTCTTCGCCGACTTCCACGAAGCAGGCGTCAACAGCGTTCTCGTTGCCGACCTCAGCATCGACGACGCCGATGAAATCGCCGGCCCTGCCGCCTCTGTCGGCCTCGACACCGTCTTTATGGTCACTCCGGTCACCGAACCCGAGCGTATGAAGCTGATTGCCTCACGAACCACCGGCTTTATCTATGCCGTCTCCCTGCTCGGCGTGACAGGCAGCAGAGATGCCCTCTCAGGCGCGGTCGAAGAGCTAATCGGCAATCTGAAGAAGCTCACCGATGTGCCCGTCTGCGTGGGTTTTGGCATCAGTAAGCCCGAACATGCCGCCGCAGTCGCCTCCGCCGGTGCCGACGGGGTAATAATCGGCTCAAAACTCGTCGGCCTAATCGAGACCAACCTCGAGAACACCGAGAAAATGCTGACCGAAATCTCAACCGTCCTGACCCAAATAAAATCCGCAATCTCACCGCCCTAAAACCCCCGATTCGGGGCATTGATCTTGCTTACGCTGGCCGTCATTCCGGGCGCAGTCGCCTTTTTGAGAGAAAATTGGGTTTTGCTGTAACCAGAATCGATTTTCGAGCACTAACTAACAGTGTAGGCCGTCGGCTGCCTGTGCAATAAGAAGGAAACTAATGTTACGTTAAAGTAACCGTTCACGGTGTAATATGTTGAATTTTGGCCGTTTGTCGTCATTGCGAGGAGCGAAGCAAGCCTGCCCTGAGCGCAGCCGAAGGGAAGCAATCTCGATTTTCGAGTGTTTGAGATTGCCACGCCCTTTGAAAAAGGCCTCGCAATGACAGAAGAAACTCAGTTTATACCCCCTGAACGGTTACGGACTTTTTTTGGGATTCCCGCAATAAATGGTTACGTTTTTCCGTCCTTAACTGGTAGATTAGGCAGATGCCCGACCGGCGCCTAACGTGGGCGCAGGCCGAACCGTATCACTCAAATTCATAATGGAGGATCTTATTATGAAGAAGCGTCTAATTTCAATCGCAGTTGTTTTGGTGGCTCTGACGGTCGCCTGGACCGCATTTGCGGCACGCGAAGGCGGCGGCGGACGGGCTGGAGGCGGCGCCCGTGGAGGTTTCGGTGGAACTCCCGGCATGTCTGCCGAAGAAAGGACCGCAATGAGGGAGAGATTCCAGAACATGTCCGAGGAGGAAAGGGAGAAGTTCAGAGAGCAGATGCGGGCCAGATTTGAGGGGATGTCCGAGGAGCAAAGGGCTCAAATGGGCCAAAGATTCTCCGGCCGCGGCCGCATGAGCCGGGAAGACCAGCTCAAAGCCATCGCGGCGATGCAGCAGCAGCTTGCAAAGCTAAAAGCGGGCATAGAGAGCTCCTCTCCGAGAACAGGCACCAGTTTCCGCGACCTCTCCGAAGAAGAGAGGACCAAGCTCAGAGAGCAATCCACCAAGGCTCGCGCAGATCGCGAGGCCGCGATTACCGCTCTCAGAGCCGAACTCGACAAGGTCAGCCCGCCACGGGCAACACCCGAACAAATGGCGACTCTCGCCGAGCTAAGAGAGATTCGTGCACTGGCGGAAAAGGAAAAGGCCGCAGGGACCACCAAGCGTCTCGCCGCCCTCATCGAAAAGCAGATGCAGCAAATGCCGAGGATGGGAGGAAGACGAGGCCCTGGCGCTCCGGGAAGTGGTGAGCCGGGCAGACCGGGCGCACCCGCCAGACCGGGCGAAGGACGTCGTGGCCAGCGAGGTGAAAGAGGCACCGGCGCCGGGACGGGTGCTCAGCGCAGACCCGCCGGAGAAGGAGCCGGACGCCAATAATTCCGGCGCCAAAGCCGCCGCAGTTCACACTAAGGGAACCGTGACGGCGATGTGGATTATGATAACCGCAGAAGCGTTGTCTGGGGTGCCTTATTTCCGTATATGTCGCCCCAGCTTCGCTGTGGTGTATGTACGTCCAAAGTCAGCTTGACACCGGGCGGCTCGCTCGGCTTACAGCCTTGGCCGGATTAGAAAACCCCCCGTGGTTTTTTTGCTTTGCGCTTGCCCCTGATGAACCTGTGTGGCTATACTGCCAAATACCCAAACTGGGGATTAGCTCAATTGCAATGGTTAACCTTTTTTGGAGGATACTATTATGAAGAGACGCTTTGTTTTGAGCATCATCGTTTTCATGGCTCTGATGATGGTTTGGTCCACATTTGCCCGGGCCGAAGAAACAAGCGCCGGACGCCGAGAACGTGCCGAGGGTGACAGACCGACCGCCAGAGGCGCAAGGCCGGCCGCACCGCGGGCCCAAGGACGGCGGGTCCCGGGTCTTTTAGGGCTTTCTCCTGAGGAACGAGAGAAGATGAGGGAAAGATGGCAGAATATGCCTGCCGAGGAAAGGGAGAAATTCAGGGCCGAGATGCGAGAGAGATTCGGTTCGGTGCGCGGACCTTCAGGCCGCACCGACACCCCCAGAGTCTTCGAGCAGCAGATTGCCCAGCTAAAGGCCGAACAGCAAAAGACCATCAACGAGCTGCGGGAAATCCTCGATCTGGCGCGCAAGGAAAAAGCCGCCCAAACCGCCAAGCGTGTCGAACAACTGATCTCCAAGCGCCAAAAGGCGTTTCAGGAGAGATTGCAGGCACTCGAGCAAAGGCGTCAGAGATTCGAGAGGGCGCGCCCCCAGCGGCCGGAAGCAAGAAGAGAGCCGGATCGCGCGGCGATGAAGAGGGCGCCTGATTTCACGTTGAACTGCTTTGAGGGCAAGCAGGTCAGCCTTGCCCAGCAGAGGGGCAAGATTGTGGTGCTGGAGTGGCTTAATTTCGAGTGCCCGTTTTCGCTATACCACCACAAGACCAGGCAGACCATGGTTGACCTGGCCAAGAAGTACAAGGACAAGAATGTCGTCTGGTTCGCGGTCAACAGTACCAGCCACACCACCGCCGAAGCAAACCAGGCCTTTGCGAAGAAGTATAAGCTCCCGTATCCGATACTCAACGACAAGCCCGGCAAGGTGGGCAAAGAGTACGGCGCCAAGACGACCCCGCACATGATCATCATCGACAGCAGGGGCAGGATCGCCTACGACGGGGCAATTGACAACGCACCTAACGGCAAGATTCCGCAAGGTCAAAAGTACGTCAACTATGTCTCCGAGGCTTTGGACGCCGTGATCGCCAATAGGCGCGTAACTACTGCTCAGACCAAGCCTTATGGGTGCACGGTAAAATACCCGAAATAGGGCCGAGTTTCGGGAGAATTGGCTGATCTTCTG
>CAYWOD010000017.1:0-26977 GCA_964459805.1 uncultured Pirellulales bacterium | reverse complement strand
ACTTCCCAATACCGGAAACGTAGTTATAACTCGATGTAGCACCTATTGGTGGGGCCCACCCTACTTGGTGGAACGTGGAATGAAGTTGACTTTGAATATTCCACCTGAACCTTAGATAGAATACTTATGAATCTATAAGGAAAACTGATACTTGAGGGCGTGCATAAAACGATTAGGCAGCAATTATCGGTTCGAGTTGTGTCCGAGATTCTTGAGCGACTTTCAGGGTACACATACATCGTGCGTCGTAAGGCAGGAGTAGCGGCTCTTGTGTGTGAAAGAGACGTCTTGCTGTTATAGGAGAAAGAGACGAATAGATAATGAAACCTGATGTAATGATTAGGCCACAGTCGCAACTGGCCGAGGAGGTTATGGACGAAAGCGGCCAGAATGTGAACCTTTGTTATCAATGCAGAAAGTGTGCGGCGGGCTGTCCGGTATCCTATGCTATGGACTATAAGCCCGCCCAGATCATACACGCCATCCGTCTCGGCGCGGACGAGATCGTCTTCAAAAGCAAGACCGTCTGGCTGTGCGCATCGTGTGAGACCTGCACCACCAGGTGTCCGCAGGATGTCGATGTCATGAAAGTAATGGACGCTGTGAAAATCATAGCGGCCAGGCGGGGAGTAAAGCCTGCTATCCCGCAAGTCGCATCGTTCAATAAAGCAGCGCTTGCCAATATCAAAAAGTGCGGCCGAATGTATGAACTCGGCATGATCTTCGGCCTCAAGCTCAGGACCTTCGAGTTCTTCAAAGACATGGGCCTGGGAATCAAAATGGTCCTCAAACGCAAGCTAAAGATGATTCCCAGCTTTACCGGCGCCTGGACAACATGGAGAATCTTTCGCCGTGTAAAGAGCCTCGAAAAGAAGAATCGGAACGCATGACGTGAAACAACTCTACCACTATACCCCAAAGATGCACTCGATGAGCCAAAACCCTCTTATTGATACATTCAGGGAGGTCCGCAGACTATGACTGCTAAGTATGCTTACTATCCGGGATGCTCACTTCACTCGACCGGCGCCGAGTACGACGTATCATTCCGGGCCGTTTGCCAAAAGCTTGGCGTAGAGATTCAGGAGATCGAAGGGTGGATCTGCTGCGGCACTTCTCCCGCCCATTGCACATCCAGGCTTCTGTCACTCGCGCTTCCTTTTGAAAGTCTCTGTCGGGCCGAGAAAATGGGAATGACCGACGTCGTCGCTCCGTGTGCTTCGTGTTTTGCGCGCTTGAAGACGGCAGTACACGAAGCTTCGGAAGACCCGGAGATAGCCGCCCAAATTAGTCAAGTTCTTGAAAAACCGCTGCCCAAATCGATGAATGTCCTCAATCCCCTTGAGATATTCAGTTCCGAACAAGATATTGCAAAGGCGGTCACAAAGCAACTGCCCGGACTTAAGGTGGTCTGCTACTACGGCTGCTTGCTTACCAGACCGTCAAAGGTTATGCAATTCGATGAATGCGAGTATCCAATCGCCATGGACCAGGTGCTTGGCTCCATGGGGATTACCACGCTTGATTGGTCGTGCAAAACGGATTGCTGCGGCGGGTCCCTTTCGCTGAGCCGGACCGACGTCGTTCTCAAGCTGACAAATGACATACTTGCCGAGGCCAAGGCAGTTGGGGCCAATGCGATTGCCGTTGCCTGCCCGCTGTGTCATGCAAATCTGGACACGCGACAGGCGGAAATTGAACGGGAATACGACGTTCATTATGGTCTGCCCATATTCTACTTTACGCAGCTTATGGGATTGGTGTTGGGAATACCCGCGGACAAATTAGGATTGCACAAGCATTTTGTTAGCACGGATGAGCTGTTGTCCGGCGTTTCCAAAGGATAGTTGATCTGGCAATAGATACAGGGTGAAAATTAAATGGATCAGGAAACCGGTCAAAAAGTTGGAGCCGTCCTTGTAGTCGGAGGCGGCGTCGGAGGTATGCAAGCCTCGCTCGATCTGGCTGAGGGGGGGTACAAGGTCTATCTTGTCGAAAGAGGTCCGTCTATCGGCGGGGTGATGGCACAGCTTGACAAGACCTTCCCGACCAACGACTGCGCGATGTGCACCCTTGCGCCGCGCATGGTCGATTGCGGCGGGCACCTGAACATCGAGAAGCTGACCTACTCCGAGATAGAATCAATCGAAGGCTCAGCGGGCAATTTCAAGGTCCGCGTCAGGAAGAAGGCCCGCTTCGTCGATCCGGACAAGTGCACCGGCTGCGGCGAGTGCGTGGAGCACTGTCTGGTCAAGAACATCGTCTACCTCGAGGCACCCGACGTCCCAAAGGTCGAACTCGAAGCAGACGACCGCATCAAAGTCGACCAGATAATCAGCCGGTATGAAGGCGGCAGAGAAAGCCTTGTGCCGATCCTTCAGGGAATCAGCAACGAGTTTAACTGGCTCCCACCTGATATGCTGATGTATGTCGCCGAGGTCAAGCAGATACCCATAGAGCACATCCTGCGAATCGCCACTTTCTACAAAGCCTTCAGTCTTAAGCCCCGAGGCGAACACATAGTTACCGTTTGCATGGGCACCGCATGTCACGTGAAGGGAGCACCGAGAATCCTGGAGAGGTTTGAGCGAGAGCTGGGCATAAAGACCGGAGAGACGACATCCGACATGCGGTTCACATTGGAGGCGGTTCGTTGCATAGGATGTTGCGGTCTGTCGCCGGTAGTTACGGTAGGCGACGATCTGTATGGCAAATTGAGCCCTGCCAAGGCGGCAAAAATCCTTGATAAATATCGTGAGTGAAAGAGGACAAACATGTCTAAGATTAGACCGGAAGACCTTAACAAAATCAGGGAAAAAATGGCCAGGGCAATGAGTCTGCGTGACGGTGATGCGCGGGCAAAGATTACAGTTCACATGGGAACGTGCGGCATAGCGGCCGGGGCAAGAAAGATAATGAGTACGATGCTCGCTCTGGTTGAGGAGAAGGACTCAAAGGATGTTGTCCTTACCACATCGGGCTGCGCGGGACTGTGCAGCCGCGAACCGATGATGACTGTAGAGCTCAAGGGCCAGGCTCCCGTCAAATATGTTGATCTGGACCAGGAGAAGGCCAAGAAAATCTTCTCCGATCACGTCTTGTCGGGGGTGGTGGTCGAAGAGTATGCTTTGGCTATTGGGAGCGAACGCGTTGGATAGAAACTTAAGCCCAAGGGAGATTAGTGAATGAAACCCTCTCGAACACACGTTATGCTCTGTGCCGGGACCGGTTGCGTTTCAAACGGGTCATTCAAGATAAAGGAAGCACTGGAACGAGAGCTCAAGAAGCACGACCTTCAGGATGAGGTTACAGTTGTAATGACCGGTTGTAACGGTTTTTGCGCCCAGGGGCCGGTAGCCGTCGTCAAGCCGGACGAAATTTTTTATCAGTTGCTCGCCGAAGAGGACATCCCTCACCTCGTTGAGGAACATTTTCTCAAGGGCAGACCGGTTAAGGAACTGATGTATACACCTCCGGCCGAGCAGGCTCCGGTGCCAAAGATGAGCGACATCGGATTCTTTAACAAACAGAGATTGATTGCACTGCGCAACCGAGGGATGATTGATCCGGAGCAGATTGATGAGTACATCGCTCGAGGAGGATACACAGCGCTG
This sequence comes from uncultured Pirellulales bacterium, assembly GCA_964459805.1. GTDB lineage: Bacteria > Planctomycetota > Phycisphaerae > Sedimentisphaerales > Anaerobacaceae > DAOVRL01. The sequence continues at coordinate 23,363 of CAYWOD010000017.1, read as the reverse complement.
GTCAGAGCACTGACTGAAATGAAGCCTAAAGAGATCATAGAGCAGATTAAAGAATCCGGGCTGAGGGGACGAGGGGGCGCCGGATTTCCAACGGGCAGGAAGTGGGAACTGGTAGCCGCAGCAAAAGGCGCTGTCAAGTACTTGGTGTGCAATGCGGACGAGGGGGATCCTGGTGCGTTTATGGACCGAAGCATAATCGAGTCCGATCCGCATTCTATTCTCGAGGGTATGATAATCGGCGCAAGGGCGACCGGTGCCTCTCGCGGATATATATATATCCGACACGAATATCCTTTGGCCCACGAGAGATTGATAAAGGCGATCGAGCAAGCAAAGGAATACGGTTTGTTGGGCGAGGATATTCTCGGCGAAGGGTTGAATTTTGATATTTCGATCCAGCAAGGCGCGGGAGCTTTCATCTGCGGTGAGGAGACTTCGTTAATAGCCTCTTTGGAAGGCAGAGCTCCCGAGCCGAGAGTCAGGCCCCCATTCCCTGCTCAATCCGGGGTCTGGGGTGCGCCGACTAACATCAACAATGTTGAAACGTGGGCTAATGTGCCGGAGATAATCAACAAAGGAGCTGAATGGTTCTCCAGTATCGGGACTGAAACCAGCAAGGGTACGAAGGTCTTCTCAGTGGTTGGCAAGGTCGAGAATACGGGTCTTGTCGAGGTTCCGATGGGTATTACACTACGGGAGATCGTTTACGATATTGGGGGCGGGATACCCAACAACAAGGAATTTAAGGCGGTTCAAACCGGCGGCCCATCGGGCGGATGTATCCCTGCGTCGCTTCTGGATCTGCCGATCGACTATGAAAAACTAGCTGAGGTGGGTTCGATCATGGGTTCGGGCGGACTGATCGTGATGGACGAGGACACGTGCATGGTGGATGTGGCCCGATATTTTCTCGAGTTTTTGAAAGATGAATCGTGCGGCAAATGCACGGCCTGCCGTGAAGGTATTGACGTAATGCATGGTATACTGGTGCGCATCTGCGAGGGAAACGGCAAAGAAGGCGATATTGAAATGCTCGAGGAGCTGGCTCAGGCCGTCAAAGATGCTTCTCTCTGTGCGCTTGGAAGGACGGCGCCCAACCCGGTCCTGAGCACGATCGAGTACTTTCGCGATGAATATGAGAGCCATATCAAGGATCAGAAGTGCCCGGGCAGAGTGTGTAAGGCGTTAATCACGTTCACGATCGACGAGGAGAAATGTAAGGGTTGCCGCCTGTGCGCCAAGAATTGTCCTCAGGAGGCTATTACGGGCGAGGCGAAGGAGCCGCACGTAATCAATCAAGAAAAATGTATAAAGTGTGGTGTCTGTCTGGATGTATGCAAGTTTGAGGCGGTGTCGGTAGCATGACATTGGATGATATAAAAAGAGTTCTTGAGGCGGAAGTCCTCGCCGGAGCCGATCTTCTCGACGAGGAGGTTAAGATGGCCTGCGGGTCCGATTTGATGAGCGATGTGCTGTCTTTCGTGAAGTCGGAGTCTCTTCTGCTGACCGGTTTGACCAATCCACAGGTCGTCCGCACCGCAGAAATGGCCGACCTCGCGGCGATATGTTTTGTTCGCGGAAAGAAGCCTGAGCAAGAGACTATTAAAATGGCCCAGTCCAAGAGCATCCCGTTGTTGACGACGCCACTGCCGATGTTTGAGTCTTGCGGCCGGCTGTGGCGCCAAGGACTTCCTGGTTGTTCTGAATATAAGAAATGAGGTTAGGTAGGATACTTGCAGGTGGCTCCAGATAGCAAAATCAGCAAGATTCAGGAACTAATCTATGAGATTAGTGTCGGTCAGGTAATGAAAAAAAACGTTGTTACAGTTGGCCCACAAACACCTATGAGTCAGTTAAGGGCAATCCTGCTGGAGAAACGTATATCGGGAACACCGGTCGTAGAGGAAAATGAGCTCGTCGGCATTATTAGCCTTGAGGATTTCATCAGGTGGCTGGCCGATCGCGAGCACGACTGCCCCATCAGCGAGAAGATGATCGGGAATGTTCGAACCCTTTATGCCGATGAGCCACTGACCCAGGCCGTCAACAAATTTGAACGATTCGGTTTTGGCCGTTTTCCGGTGATTGATCGCGAGAACAACAAACTCCTGGGAATTGTTACCAAGGGAGATATTATTGAGGGCCTGCTCAAAAAATTGGAGATTGACTATCACCAAGAAGAGGATGTGTACCGCCATCGAGTAACGCATTTTTTTGAGGATATTCTCGCGGACAAAGTCGTGCTTCTCTTTCAATATGATGTTGTCGGTCACGATTTCAAGAGGGCCGGAGAAGGCGCCAGCCGCCTAAAGGCTACCCTGCGGCGCCTGGGCCTCGACCCTCAGGTAATTCGCCGCGTTGCCATCGCCACGTACGAAGCAGAGATGAACGTGATTATCTATGCCGATGGCGGCAAGATTCGCGTGCGGGTTGAGCCAATGGAGATATTTATAAAAGTGGAAGACTCGGGCCCTGGGATCCCGGATATCAAGAAGGTCTTGCAGCCTGGCTATTCGACCGCCCCCGAGTGGGTCAGAGAGTTAGGCTTCGGGGCTGGTATGGGCCTGAACAACATCCTCAAGTGCGCCAGCAAAATGGACCTGAGATCCGTCGTGGGAAAGGGAACACAATTGTATATTCGCGTCTTTATCGAAGATGGAGCCAAAAGTGAAACTGACTGAATTGGTTCAGAAGCTAAATCTGGGTGTCAGGTCGGCCAAGGGGAGCTTGGAACGCCGGATCACCGGCGGATATGCCAGTGATCTTCTTAGCGACGTTCTTGCCCATAGCAAAGAAGGGGACCTCTGGATTACTTTACAGATTCACCACAACATTGTGGCCATTGCCAGTATGAAGGATCTTGCCGGGATTGTTCTGGTAAATGGCAGAGAGCCGGAGCAGGAAACCATCGAGAAAGCTGAAACGGAGAATATCGTAATTATGGTGAGCGAACTGCCAACGTTTGAGCTGGTCGGCAGGCTGTATGGCCTTGGGGTTCGTGGAATGACATAATGAGAAAGGTAAGGGCCGACCTGCATTTACATACGTGCCTGTCTCCCTGCGGTGACGGTGAAATGCGGGCGACGGCAATAGTCAAACAGGCCGGCCAAGTAGGTTTGGATATGATTGGGATATGTGACCATAATTCTGCTGAGAATGTAAGCGCCGTGATGAAAGCCGGTGTCCGGGAAGGACTTGCTGTCATACCCGGCATTGAGGTGACCTCGCGAGAGGAGGTCCATATCCTCGGACTATTCAGGACCGCGCGGGACCTGATGCATCTCCAGGATATGGTTTATGAAAACCTTCCCGGCGAGAATGATGAGCAGGCTTTCGGCCCTCAATTAGTAGTTGACGAATGGGATCGTGTGGTTGAAACAAACCGTAAATTGTTAATCGGAGCCACCACTTTGACGGTGGAACAGATAGCCGAGGCGATTCACCGGCACCGAGGACTGGCGATTGCCGCTCATATCGACCGCGAGCGGTTCAGCCTGATCGGTCAATTGGGTTTCATTCCAAAAGGATTAGAGCTGGATGCCTTGGAGGTATCGAGGCCGTCGTCGGCCAAACGGGACTACGACTATCCGATGGTAACCTCTTCCGATGCTCACTTCTTAGAGGATATCGGAAAGAGTCCCACCTGTTTTGTAGTGGAAGAGCTGTCATTCGACGAAATAGAAAAGGCATTGCACTGTGAAGACGGAAGGAGGATCGTTACAGGAAAAATGGAAGATTTATCCCTGCATATCTTAGACATCGCAGAGAACTCGATCTCTGCCTCGGCCGGTAGAATTGAAATCAGGATCGACGAGGACCAGGCCAACGACTTATTGACTATTGAGATTACGGACGATGGGAGAGGCATGGATGAGGAAACCCTCAAGAAAGCCCTCGATCCGTTCTTCACGACAAGGACAACTCGCAGAGTCGGCTTGGGGCTCTCATTGCTGGCCCAGGCAGCCAGGCAAAGCGATGGAAGGTTTGATCTGAGCTCCGTACCTGATGAAGGAACAACGGTCAAGGCGACGTTTCGCTTGAGCCATCCGGACTGCAAACCCATAGGCGACCTTGGCGAGACCATAGGCACGCTGGTTGCTGCCCACCCTGAGATCGACTTTCTGTATGAACACAAAAAGGATAATTCAACATATCGTTTTGACACGAGAGAAACAGACAAGAAATGATTACTCTGACTATCGACAACAAAAAGGTTGAGGTTGAAGAAGGTTCGACCATCCTCGAGGCCGCGGAGAAACTCGGCATCAAGATTCCTACTCTCTGCCACCACAAGTCACTGAAACCCTACGGTGCGTGCCGTGTCTGTCTGGTTGAAATAACCGGACCCCACGGCTCGGTCATTCAGGCTTCCTGTGTCTATCCTGCCCAGGAGGGATTGGTCGTCCGGACCGACACAGAAAGGGTCTTGAAGACCCGTCGGATTATGCTCGAATTGCTGTTGGCTCGCTGCCCGGACGCCCCTGTTATTAAGGAGATGGCCAAGGAGTACGGAGTTGAAGAGTCCCGTTTCCCCAAGAAGGACGATGACTGCATCCTCTGCGGACTTTGCGCGAGGGTGTGTGAAGAACGGATGGGCGTCGGCGCCGTAAGCTTTGTCAATCGCGGTTCGGAAAGGAAGATAGGTGTTCCATACGACAAGCACTCGCCTATCTGCATCGCCTGCGGCGCCTGCAAGGTTGTCTGCCCGACAGACGCAGTGGACCTAAGTGAGGTGACGCTCAACAAACCCAGACCTATCTTGTCTGAGTATGATATGGGTCTTACTCGGCGCTCTTCCATCTACGTACCGTTCCCTCAGGCGATACCGAAAGTGGCCGTGATTGACCCCAACACGTGCATGCACTTTTTGAAGGACGTTTGCAAGTCCTGCGAGAACTTCTGCGAGGCCAACGCCATTGATTACGACCAACAAGACCAAATCGAAGAGGTGGACGTCGGCGCTGTGGTCCTCTCACCCGGATTTGAGCAATTCGACCCCGACCTCAAGAAGGAGCTCGGCTATGGCAGGTATCCTAATGTCCTCTCAAGCATGCAGTTTGAGCGCCTTCTTTCAGCCAGCGGACCGTATCTGGGCGAAATCCTTCGGCCGTCCGACGAGAAACATCCAAAGAGGGTCGCATGGATTCAGTGCGTCGGCTCGCGAGAAGTAGAACACAACTATTGTTCCTCGGTTTGCTGTATGTATGCGACCAAGGAAGCAATTATTGCCAAGGAGCATGCCCCCGACCTCGATTGCACAATCTTTTTCATCGACATGCGTGCTTTTGGGAAAGGATTCGACGCCTATTATGAGCGCGCGAAAGAGCTTGGCGTTAAATATATTCGCTGTCGTCCCTCTTCAATCAAGGAGGCCCCCGCAACGAAGGACCTGAAGATTACTTACCAGAAAGACGACGGAGATATCACGACAGAAGAGTTTAACATGGTCGTGCTCTCCACCGGGCTTAGACCTCCTTCGGCGGTGCGTGAGCTGGCGGACAAGTTCGGGGTTGAGCTAAACGAGCACGGTTTTGCCGAGACACAGAGTTTCGCTCCGGTTGAGACTTCAAATCCCGGCGTCTATGTCTGCGGGCCGTTTGCCGGGCCGAAGGACATTCCCGAAACGGTGATGGAGGCATCAGCAGGCGCTGCAAAGGCGATGGCACTGCTAAAGGACAAAAGAGGCACTTTGATTACACACAAGGAGTATCCGCCGGAGAAGGATGTAAGCGGCCAGGAGCCCCGCATCGGTGTGTTTGTCTGCCACTGCGGCAGGAACATCGGCGGCTATGCCGATGTGCCGAGCATTGTCAAATACGCCAAGGGCCTGTCCAACGTCGTCTATGCAGAGGACAACCTTTATACCTGCTCGACCGACACGCAGGAACGGATAACCGAGCTAATCTCCGAGCATGACCTCAACCGCGTAGTGGTGGCGTCGTGCAGCCCGAGGACCCATGAGCCGCTTTTCCGCAACACCTGTCGGGAGGCCGGTCTCAATGAATACCTGTTTGAAATGGCCAATATCCGCGACCAGTGTACGTGGGTGCACATGCACGAGCCGGAAGAGGCTACACGAAAATCGAAAGACCTCGTGAGGATGGCGGTGGCTAAGGCCAGACTGTTGGAGCCTCTGCACAAGGGCAGGCTGAAAGTAAATAATGAAGCGCTCGTAATCGGCGGCGGGCTGGCGGGAATGACCGCTGCGCTCAACCTGGCCGACCAGGGATTCAAGGTGCATCTCGTTGAAAAAGACAAGGAGTTAGGAGGAAACTTCAGGCATATACACAGCCTGCTCAGCGGCGACGACCCCCAAGAGAAGCTGGCCAAGACTATCGAGAGGATAGACTCTCATCCCAATATTGATTTGTACTCAGGAAGCGAAATCTGTGCTGTTGAGGGTTCGGTGGGTAACTTCCAGTCCACAATCCGCCACGACGGCACTGAAAAGGAAGCGTCGCACGGTATCGTTATCGTCGCAACCGGAGCCGGTGAATATGAACCGACCGAATACCTCTACGGCAAAGACCCTCGTGTCATCACACAGCGGTCTCTGGAAGAAGGGATTGCCGAGAGCAAACCTGAGCTCCAGAACCTCAAGTCTGTTGTGATGATTCAGTGTGTCGGTTCGAGAGAAGAGGAGCGGCCGTATTGCAGCCGTATTTGCTGCCAGCAGGCGATTAAGAATGCCATTGCTCTAAAGAACATCCGTCCCGAGACCGATGTTTATATACTTTATCGTGACATCAGGACATACGGCTTCCTCGAAGAGCATTATAGACGGGCAAGAGAGAAAGGGGTGCGTTTCCTCCGTTACGAGGAGAATCAGAAACCGGAGGTATCCGTCAAAAACGGTAGTCTGAGAGTTTCCTGTGTCGATCCCATTCTGAACGCTCCGGTTCGCATAGACTCTGACTTAGTGGTGCTTGCGCCCGCTATCGTCCCCAATGAGGGAGTTGACGAGGTTGCCCAACTGTTCAAGATACCGCTTAATCAAGATAAGTTTTTCCTGGAGGCGCACATGAAGCTGCGACCGGTCGATTTTGCCACCGACGGCGTGTTCATGTGCGGGCTGGCCCACTGCCCAAAATCGGTCGAAGAGAGTATCACACAGGCGAATGCAGCGGCTGCCAGAGCGGCCACTATTCTGTCAAAAGACGAAATCGAGCTGGAAGCTACTATATCCGAAGTAGTGGACGAAAACTGCGACGGGTGCGCGTACTGCATCGACCCGTGTCCTTACAACGCATTGACGCTAATTGAATATCTGCGCAAGGGTGACATCAAGAAAACTGTTGAAAGAGACGGAGCATTGTGCAAAGGCTGTGGAGTCTGCCAGGCCACGTGCCCGAAGAAGGGCATATTCATTCACGGTTTCAAGCTCGAACAGTTGGGTGTGATGGTAGATGCCGCTTTGGAAGGAGATTAAAAGAGGAGTTCGCTTAACATGGCAAACCAAGATTTCGAACCGCTGATTATCGGTTTTTGCTGCAACTGGTGCTCTTATGCCGGGGCGGACCTGGCCGGGGTTTCCCGGCTCCAATATCCCCCGAACATGCGAATCGTTCGCGTTATGTGCTCCGGGATGGTGCATCCGAACTTGGTCATAGATGCCTTGACTAAAGGCGCCGATGGTGTTATCGTTTGCGGCTGTCATCCCGGCGACTGTCATTACATCGACGGCAACCTCACGGCTGAGAAGCGAAAAGAGGCTATAGAGTTGCTGTTGGAAGACTTCGGCCTGGAACCCGAGCGGTTCAGGCTGGAATGGATATCGGCATCCGAGGGCCCGAGGTTTGCCGAGGTGATGCGGGAAATGACCGAGGCTGTCCGAGAGCTGGGCCCCAGTCCGTACAGGACTTGACGGGTTTGGCCCGGCCGGACTGCGTTGTGCCGAATTTGGCGCAGATGTAAATTGTGGAAAGAAATTTCGCAGGACTTTAAGATATGGCAAAACAAGCTCGCTTATTCGAAGGCAAGAAATTCATGTGGGACGGCCAAGAGTACGACGACGAAAAACAGGCCGACTCGGTCCGGAAGCAGTACAGCGAAAAGGGCTTCGAAGTTCAAGCGTGTCGTGAGGATGGCAAGGTGCTGCTTTACACACGACGCGTTGTCACTGAGATTGTCTTAGACCAGTAAGCAAACCCAAGCGCGTGCTGTCTTAACCGTCAGACAGCACCGTACTGACGTAAGTATTATGACAGACCGTTGTGAATGTCAAAACTCTTTAGAAAGGAGGTAATACCGTGGCAGTTAAAGTAGCAGAAGAATGGCTGAACATCTGTGGCGGATGTGAGGTCACAATACTGGACATAGGCGAGCCGCTTCTTGACCTGTTGCCTGAGCTCGATTTTGTCCACATGCCCATTTTGATGGACCATAAGTATTTTGGCCAAACGGGAGAAAAAGAGCAGATGGAGATCCCCGAGGCTGATGTGGGGATAATCTCCGGAGGCGTGCGAAATGAGAAGGAAAAGCACATTGCTGAGGAGATGAGGAAGAAGTGCAAGACCCTTATTGCTCTGGGCTCATGTGCGTGCTTCGGGGGGATTCCCGCTATGGCAAATATGTTCCCTCTCGAAGACCTCTACCATAAGGTCTATAAGGACTGCAAGACGACCGACTCGGCCGAGACACCAACCGAGAACCTCCCGCCCCTGCTGGACAGGGTCTATGCTGTCGATGAGGTTGTGGATGTGGATATCCGCATTCCGGGCTGTCCTACAAACCCTGATCTGGTTGTCAAGGCCCTGACCGCACTGTTGAAAGGCGAATCTTTTGAGATTCCCGAGCGCAGTGTCTGCGACGAGTGCCCCCTAAGACGAGAAAAGAAGGCCTCGGGAGGCGATATCAAGAGAATGCTTGAGTCTGTAGAGTTCGATCAAAGCCAGCCCTGGGATCAAACCAGGTGTTATATGGAGCAGGGCTACTTGTGTCTGGGACCGGTCACCCTGGCGGGCTGCGGCCATAAGGAAGGAGACGGCGAGGGGGTAACAGTCCCACGTTGCATCAAGGGGTATATGCCATGCCGTGGATGCTTCGGTCCGATCCGCAAAGGCGCCAATCCCCTGGTTGACATGATGACTGCTATTTCATCCATAGGGCTGGATGCAAAACAAGTTCCGGATAGACGTGCACTGTTGAACAGGTACATTGGTGCTCACAAGCGCCTCAGGCCGTTGCCGGCACGTCCAAAGTAGTAAGGAGGTATATATTTATGAAGACAATCACAATTGCTCCGGTAACTAGAATAGAGGGCCATGCCAAGATAACCATAAATCTTGACGACAGCGGTAATGTAGCCGACACATTCGTCAATGTGGTCGAGCTTCGCGGCTTTGAGAAGTTCTGTATCGGCAGGCCCGTGGAAGAGCTTCCTCGCATTGTAACGAGCATCTGCGGCGTGTGCCCGTGGCACCATCACCTGGCCTCGGCGAAGGCCAACGACGCGATCTTCGGGGTAACGCCGCCGCCTACGGGGACAAAGCTCAGGGATCTCTGTCAGAGCATCGCCTTCTGCTCGGACAAGATACTCCACTTCTTCTTCCTGGCCGGCCCGGACTTCGTGATGGGCCCCGACGCGGACTACTCCGTCCGCAATGTCCTCGGCATCGTGCAGGCGAATCCGGACCTCGGCAAGAAGGTCGTGCATGCCCGGTACCTCGGCACGCAGATGCTGGGTATCGCATCGGGCAAGTCGATCCATCCCGTGACGGCCGTGCCCGGCGGATTTAGCAAGCCTCTAACCGAGGCCGAACGGCAGCAACTTATTCCCATGGCAGACGAAGTGCTGGAGTTCGCCAAGTTCGCCATCGGCTTCGCCAAGAAGGACATCTTCCCCAAGTACCTCGACGCCATAAAGACTGTCGGTATCATCGAGACGGGCTTCCTCGGAACCGTCACCGACGACGGAACCCTGAATGTCTATGATGGGAAGCTCAGGCTGATGAAGCCCGATGGGACGTACGATGAATTCGCCTACGACCAGTACACCGAATACATCGCTGAGCACATAGAGCCGTGGACGTATCTCAAGTTTCCGTACGCGAAGAAGTGGGGCGAGTTCAACATGGACCTGGACGGGCCGGTCGGGATCTACCGCACGAACACGCTTGCTCGCATCAATGTCTGCGACAAGATGGCGACGCCGCTGGCCCAGGCCGAGCTCGAAGAATTCCGGGAGAGCTTTGGTCGGCCCGCCCAACAGACGCTGCTCTATAACTACGCCAGACTGATCGAGCTGGTTTACAATGCCGAGCACACCATCGAGCTCCTGAACGACCCGGAGATCACCGGGAAGGAGACACGCGTCCCGGTCACGCCACGCGCCGGGCACGGCGTGGGCTGCGTCGAGGCGCCCAGAGGCACGTTGATCCACGACTATGAAACGGATGAAAACGGGCTGATCACCAATGTCAATCTGATTGTAGGCACCACGCACAACAATGCGGCGATCAATATGTCCGTCAAACAGACAGCCAAAGCCCTCATCAAGGACGGCAATTACGATCAGGGTATCCTGAACAAGGTCGAGATGGCCATACGCGCGCACGATCCATGTTTGTCCTGCGCAACCCATAAGTTGGACGGCACAATACCCGTGAAGCTTGAGATTCGGGACGCTGAAGGAAAAGTAATCGACACTATAACGAATTGAGAAACTGCCTGAGGTAGCTCTCTTTTCACGGATAACTACAGGGCATTCGCACAGTCTGTCGTAAAGACTGTCGCGGGCCTAAGCTGATATGTATTACGTCTCCGGCCCATCTCGGCCGGAGGCGTAAGCTCGCTTCTCTGGAATCTCGCCGGAGAACGCTGAATATGTCCCGCTGTGCGCAAATGCTCGTCCGGATAGTGACATTACTGTAGGCCCTCCGCACAATATGCGAATCACCGGTGCAACTAAAAATATTTTAGCAAGCTCGTACTAATGGAACCCGACTGGCACGACAAATCTACTCTCATCTTAGGATGTGGCAACATATTGCTTGGAGATGACGGGTTTGGCCCGGCTGTTGCTCAACGCCTTGAAGCAGATTTCACGATTCCCGCTGATATTTGTGTCTTCGATGCCGGAACCTCCGTTCGAGAGATTCTGTTCGACACCATACTCTCCGATAAGAAGCCGTCAAAGGTCGTCATTGTAGATGCGATGGACTGCGGCCGCAAGCCGGGCGAGGTCTTCTCCCCGGACATCGACTCTTATCCGCAGGTTAAGCTCGACGACTTCTCCATGCACCAGATACCCACATCGAATCTGCTCCGCGAGCTTCGCGACCTTTGTGGCGTAGAAGTCATCGTGATCGCCTGTCAAGTGGCAGGCAGTTGCGAGAGCGTGAATCCCGGGCTCTCGAGTCCTGTTGAGGCGGCGGTAGAGCACGCTGTCGAGGTGCTCGCCCGGGAGCATTTCCAATAGCTGCTCGGTTGTGGTCCGGGGCAAAATGGTGTAAACTCGCAGGGCCTTAGAAATGCAGAATCGAAACTCGCAGACGTTGGCGGGGTCCTGACATGACAGAAAATCATAAGGGTAAGAGTCCAAAACAAAGCGCGGTTGAAACGAGATACTTAGTTATGCCCCAGCAGGCGAATCCGCACGGCACGGCGTTCGGCGGGGCTATTGTCGCGTGGATTGATATGGTCGCGGCATTAGCGGCGCAGAGGCACTGCGGCAAAGAGGTCGTCACCGCGGGCATCGACTCTATCATCTTCAAAGAGCCGATCCGCATCGGCGACCATGTGCTCTTGAAGGCCGCGGTCAATTACGTCGGGCGCTCGTCGATGGAAGTGGGCGTGCAGGTTACAAGAGAAGACCCTTACGGCGGCAACGAGGTCATCGCCACGACGGCGCATCTGACGTTTGTCGCGCTGGACGAGAATAAAAAGCCGACAATCGTGCCGCCGATAGTGCCGCAAACCGCCGCCGAGAAGAAACGCTACGAGAACGCCAAAATGCGCGTCAAAGCGAGGAAAGAGCTCCTCAAGAAGATCAACTAAGCCACAGAGACTACAGAGCACACAGAGCAGAGAATAGCCTAAGAAACCAAAGCACAAAAGAAGAATTGCAATTTGATGGTGGAAGAGTGTGCCATGTCAAAAAGTGTTCATGTATTCTATGCGAATTGGGCTGTTAGCTTAGTAATGGTCTTCTCGATGGGATGTTTGTTTGGGGCAGAATATCCGGGTATCCCTTTTATGGTTTGGATTGCTTTGATCTTTTTCGGAGCGTGCGCAAAGGTGTGGCTGCATCACCAAACCGGAAGTACACATCAGTCACAGAAACACCGAGAACCTGACAAAACCAAGCACAAACAAGAGACAGACTGATGCCGTAGTAACATTAGAGAGACCCGAAAATGCAAAAGGTCAATAAGTTGGCGAATGTGATAATTGTCGTCAGTTGCGTGCTGCTGGCAGCATCGTATTTTCTGCCTGCTGAAGGCACATGGGCTCCCGTGGATGCGTGGGACGGGTACTATGTTGGTGATGAATTTGTCACGGGGTTCAATGTGGCTTTAATAGAAGCCCTTCCTTTTGGAGTAGGGGCGGTGGTATTACTCGCTTTGGCTCTGTCTCACCGGCCCAAGGCGGGCCTTGCGGCCTTGGCAGTTTTCGCAGTCGCGTGGGTTATCGCCCTGGGCTGGCAGGTAAGTAGGATTGCGCGAATGGCACATTGCCAGTATCGCACATTGTGGGTGGTACTGGCGGTGTCGATTATCCCGGCTATTGTAGTCGTTATCCTCCTGTTTCTACGGAAGTATCAGAAAATGATCACTGTCTTGAGTCTTGGAGTGATCTTGGCTGCTTCGTCCGTTTTGCAGCAATCGTGTTCAATCGCGTGGTATCTGTTGGAGGACAGGCTTCTTTTGAATATAGGGTCTGTGACAGGAATGGTAGGCGCCGCAGTTCTCCTTGTATCCTTGTTGGTCAAGAGGCGGGTCCTTCCGGACCTCGGAACTTGATGGTGGGCAAAGCCCACCCTACGAGGCCTGTTAAGATGCAGAACGGTGATCGTCTTCGCCGACGAGTGGGCGATGGCCTCTGTCCGATTGCGGAGATGGGATCTCCACGACTTAAAAGAGTTCCTATCGCTTCTCGGAGGCCATTGTCTGAGCAGACCGGTCTGGTCGGAGCGGTTATCTCGCCGCGGACAGCTCGCCCTCACCCTGTGTGCTGAGGATGGCGTGGCCTGCGCCGGCGAAAACCTTGCTCTCGAGGACTCTTTCTGATGGCCGCGGTTTGGCCGTCCAGTCCAGAAGGATACTCTCGAAAGTGGACCGGGGCGAGTTGCTCCTTTGGGCGGTCCTGCTTATCAGCATGACACCAAGAAAACGCTCTGCCGTTTGGTGCTATTTGTGTTTTTCCTGGAGCATCTCTTTTCTCTGGTAGCACTGCTCGGTGAAGACGGCGATTTCAGAATCGAGGTTGGCACTCGGCGAATCGCCGAAGAAGGCGTGGACGATGGGGAAGACCAGGTCGGGCTTTCTTTTGCGGAGCTCTTTGGCCATCGCCTCGATCTTAGCTGTTGCGACACCTTCCTGCATGCAGGTGAAAGGTGCAACGTGGAAGATTCCTGAGATGCAGGCCTCGCCGTGCGGCTCGATAAGGTCGTTCATAACATGATAGGCGATGCCGGTGCTCAGCGGCGACTCCCCCTCGATGTTGCCGTGACATTCGTGATTTTCTTCGAGCGTCTCTATCATCTGCATCGGTTTGGGCAGGACGTGTCTGCCGTGCAGCACCTCGTGGAAGGGCTCGGCTATTTTCGCTTCGGCATAAGCCATATACCTGCCCTTGATGAGGGACTTAATGACTTTTCGGACCGTCTTGAGCGCCCTGCGGAAATCAAACTGCCTGATGCGCAGCGCCAGGTCCCTCTTGGCGTTTCTCAGGTTCATTTTATTTACATAGTCGAGCCAGTCGCTTACCGGGTCGCGCACGACCTCGAGGCCCTGCTGCTGCAACTGTTCAATCACAAAACCGGTGTAAGGGTCGTGCTGCCTCATATAAATCTCGCCGATGTAGAGGACGATGGGGAACCTCTGCTGCCGTTGCGGATTCAGGGTTTTGAATTGGCGCACCGTTTCTTTTCCCCAGTCCACCAAATCGGACGTTTCGGCGCCGGCTTCTACAATCTTCTCTAACTCGTGCAGTCTTCGCTGCTTCAATTCTTGTATATGCTCTTTGTCGCGGGCATAGGGACGGTACCTCAGATAAATGTCTTCAAGCAGGTCCGAGGCCTTTATTCCCTTGAAGAGCATCTTCTGCATCCTCATCTTGCCGGATGAGCTGAGCTCCCTGGGGAAAGGTATGTCGAAATAGTCGGTCTCGGAAGAAGGTCCGGCGACGGGGACCTTTTCGAGGCCTTCGGCGTCAAGAAATTCACGCATCAGCTCGGTGTATTTGCCGAATCTGCACGGGCCGCTCGTGGTCGGCAGCATTACGAGGTAGCTGCTTTCGACGTATTCTCTGCCTTTTGCCTCGATCTGCTCGTGGAGGAAGCCGATTGCGTCGCCAACGACGCCTTTGAGCGGATGGCAGACTTCGGTGTAGATGTGCCGGCGTGCGACTTCGTAGCCTCTGGGTGTGTCGGTCGGGAGCACCAAAGCATCCACGCCGAAGTACCGCAGGCCGGCGGCACCGACGAAGCTGGCATCGCCCATATACGGCAGCAGCCAGGTTCGACCGGCGGTCTCGCCGCGTGATCGCCTCTTTATTCGTTCGAGGCTCAGCCCTTTTTGTTTGGTCTGGTTGACGACCCTCTCGTGGGCTTCGGTTCGCGTCACGAATGGTGCGTTGTTGGTCTGGGCGTCGGTCAGCAGAACAAGGATCGGCTTGTTGGCGGCCTGCTGGATCTTTTCTTCCTGGTAGATTTTGAGGCTGTCCGGTCCGCAGGCGAAGTTCATCATCCTTATAGCGAACAGGTTCGGGTGATCAGCGACAAAGACGTTGGCCTTTAGAATCTTCACGCTCTGTACCCAGAACTCATTCTCCACGATCTGGTCGAGCCGAATATCCTCAAATTTATGCTCGATGAAGACCTGTGGTATGTAGTCGAGGCCCCTTACCTGGGAGAACATTGAGCCGGAGTTCGAGCTGGCTTCGGGATCGAGCAGGACGTAGTCTCGTCCTATGCCGACATAGGCCTTTTCGTTGTCGGCTTCAATTCGCCGGAGGAACTTATCGCCCTCGGCGTAGAGCTCGGCTTTGAACTGTTCTTCCATCTGGTCGGCGTATTTGATTGCGGCCCTTATGCCCCTGTCGGAAAAGGCGAATCCGAGCCTGTCGAATTCCCGTCTGAACGCCTGAACAACAAGCTCTTCGTCTCCGAAATGGAGGATGGGGTTTATCTGCTTGCTCTTGTCGAGAGAAAGGACATCGTTGAGGATGTAGCCTTCGGATTCTGTATAGATACAGTACTTGAGATCCGGCGGCTCGCCTGTTCGCTGCTCGATGAAACTCGGGTTGAACAGGTACTCAATGTTAGGGTCGTCGTTGAGGACGGAGGCATGGCCCGTTGCGAGCTTTCTCGCTATGCAAAACTCTGTTCTCGAATTATCGACGCCTATTTTTGCTATTTCCTTGGTGCTCCTGGCTGAGACCACGGGGCAGAAGCCAAGCTTGTTGAATAGCGCGGCGCTCCAGATTCCCTTTTCTCCGAGGGTTGCCGTGCTCCTTTTGATGCCGACGGTGATCGCGCTACCGTCTAAGGCAGCGGAAGCAAGGTCGGCCTGTAGGGCGCCCTGTTTTTTGAAGTGCTTTTCGTATATTTTGTGGTACCTATCGACATAATTTGTCTTGGGTTTTCTCGATGCCTCGGAATTGCCCCTTGGGCAAAAGCCGCCGGTGATTATCTCGTCATCTTCTATGGAGAAGATTTCGAGCTGGCAGTCTCTCATTCCGCAGGATTTGTCTTTGAACAACTCTCTACAGGAGATACTGCGCTTCTCAAAAGGCATATCGACCAGATTCCACCCGCGAAAAGCTGAGCCGTATTTTTTACCCTCCTGCTCGAACTGTTTTATGTTCTCAATTATGTCCAGCCCCTGGCCCCACGCCCCGAACATTTCCCGATGAGGATAGCCCTCAATTTGCTTATTCGTGACCTGCGCAAGTGCGGCCAGAAACGCCTTTCCCAGGGGCGGGCCGCCCTGCGCCGAGCACTTTTGCCCGACGTGCTGCGAGCCTCCTACGAACTTGTAGTAGTAGCTGGCGGCGGTGCCCCTTACTATCGCGGCGGCTATCTCGTCCCTGCTGAAGCCCTCGGCAATGAGGCGGTTCTCATCCATCTCCATAAAGACACCGCAGGTCGAGTCGATGATGGGCACGCGCGGGGCGCGAAGAGCGGCCTCCTGCAGAGAATCCTCTACATTGAGATTGATGATGTCGGCCATGTTCTCAAGTGTCTGGCCGGAGCCCGCCTGGCAGCTATAATTCATCTTCGCCTCTTTGACCGTTCCATCCGGGCCAAAGCTGGTGAACTTCATATCCTGGCCGCCAACTTCAAAGATTGTGTCAATCTCAGGGTTGCAGTGCTTAACACCAAGGGCGTGACAGGTGATCTCGTCGGTAACTCTATCGACTACTTCGGCGCCCGCGTTCGCTAATTCCTCAGCCCGCCTCTTGCCAAGGAGAATCTTCTCGTACAGCTTCCGGGCGGATCCGGTGGTGCCGACTCCTTTGACGACCACAGTGTCTTTGTGTCTGCTAAGGTACTTGAGGACGCGCTTGAGGGATTCTTCGGGATTGCCGTGGGTTTTAATATAGAGCTTGTCGAGCAATCTGCCCGTCGCAATCTCGACGAGTGCCCCTTTGGTAGTGGTGCTGCCGCCGTCGATTCCTAAAACGACCTCTGTGCCCTGTGGGATTTCTCCGGTGAGGCCCTCGCTTTTTTCGCGCACCTTGTCAAGCGACTGCGACAGAGGCGGGCTAAATTGTCGTTTTTCCCTGCTATACTGTGCGACCCTATCGAGCTGCTCAAGGTTAAAGACAACGCTGTTGTTGTCTTCTAACCCTTTCAAGGCTGCTCCTATCGCCGCGACGTTATGGAAATATCTCGGCCTTTCTATGCGGATTCCCAACAACTGCGCGAGCCCCTCTCTTACCAGATCATTACTCATAACGCCGCCGGTCGCTATGGCGTAACCGGAACTGCTCGAACTCTCAAAACCCCTCGAACCAAGAACGTCTATCTTAAAGTTTCTGGCAACCGTCCTAAAGAGGCCCGCCAAATTATCCCGCCTCGCCACGCCCTCATTTTGCTTGTGAATCAAGTCCGACTGAATAACCACGCCGCATCTCGCCAGGAACTCGCTGGGCTCAGTTGAGCTTTGCGCCTCTGCCTCCGCCCGGCAGAACATCTCTTCCAAACGGACTTGGAGCTTGCTTCGGTTCCTTGCCCTGATCTTCTTCCTGTCACCTTCATCGATTGCATCGCTCGTATCCTCCAGGCTCGGCGCCGGCACCTCGCCCTCAAACAATCTTCTGCACTGCTTCTCGATAAGCGTACCAGACCCACCCCCACACTTGCTCCCGGTCTTCCATTCCTGGATAATTTTCTTGCCGTTTACCTGGCTGATGTTGAAAAAGTACGAGTCCTTCGCTCCGATATGGAATATATATTTAGCCTTGCGCTGGATAAGTCCCGCGCCTTTCGGGATTACGACACTGTCATAAACATAGGTAACGCCGGGCATAACCTTCGGGAAGGCTTGGGCACCGCTTCCAGTAAAGGCTGTATTTTTGATGGCGGCTCTCCCGAATTTACCAATTACATCCCGCCAACCCTCCCTAATTGCCCCAATTGGGTTGGCAAAGTGCATTATCGGCTCCGGGCAGTACACTATGTCCTTGGCCGCATTAAGGACCGCATAATGCACGAGACCACTACCCACATCAAACCCTCCAAATAGAGCCTTCTCTGAACTGACTGCCTTTGCTTTATTCACTTTGTCCATAGTCTCCTTGCCCCGTCCTCACTACGTAGATACCGACGTTTCAGCCAAATCTCTAATGGTGCCTATCCAGAAGCAACTAACACTCACCGACTATTATAATTACTCGGGCCAGGTATTCAAGCAATTAACACTACTCGGCATACTGACAAGCAGTCAACATCTTAAGGCTGGAGACTCAGCGTCTGCCCACCAAGGCGCTCGTAAGTATGGAAAACCGGTTAGTCAATCTCTGATATTTGACGACACTTAACTCCCTCTTGCCGTAGAATGATACCATTTGTTGGTTACTGTGGAGTAAACAACTGCGAAACGTACACCTTTTACACAGGGTGCGACGGTAAATGCCGGTGCTAACAGGCAACCCCACAAAGGGTTGTGAAGCCACAAGGGCAAAACATAACAATCTAACAGGCTATACTAGTATTACTACTAAGCTATCTATATTATTAAGTTTATAGTATATGAATGTGTATTTGTGACCAAATTCAGATATCCTGGCTTAAATAGCCATAAGAGGTCAAGTGGTCTTTGTAAAGACAAATAAACCGCCCGGCGAAGCCGGGATAAGTTTAAGCTCCTATAACAGCCACGGATATGATGGCAATCGAGACCATCGCATCGACCAGCGATAAGCCCCTGTAAAGACAGGAGTGTCTTGTTGTTCTGATCATATCTGGTTTTCCTCCTACTGCTGAGAGCGGTAGCGGCGGCGAAAACCACCGCGTGAATGTCAATCGGCGAAGTTGATCAGGAGCCTCCCATTTGACGACTGCGGCTTGTTCGATAAAGGAGCTTGCCTTTTTGTCTTAGTTCTGGTAGCTTAACACGCCGTGCATATTGACCGTTCACAACCAAACCGCACTGCTGGAAAGCTACCGGTCGCTCGCCGTATGTATGGCCTTGCCGCCGCTCGCGCCTACAGCCTCATTATGTTTGGGGCGTTGTTTTGCACGCTGTCGGCGAAATTCTTACAAGCCTGCCGTGACAAGGACATTGGAGGCTACTTTCGCTGGATTCTTGCCGACATTTCTTTTTTGGTGTTGGCCGAGCTTGTTTTGGTGCTGGTTTGCTTCCGGTGGTCTCGGAGGTGGGTGTTTCGGGTAGTTACTACTGTTGCCGCTGTTGTCTGTACGTGGTCGATTGTGCACGCCGCGTATTTGATAAGGACCGGGACGGAGATAGTGCCGAGGGCACTGCTTTCAGTGGTTCGTGACCCTGCGAACGCCCTGCTTATGATAGGTGTTAACCTTGTGAAGATGCCACTGGCGGCGACGATTCTGCTTGGCCCGAGCGCCATGGGGCTTGGGTTTCTTTTTTGTGTTTTGGCGAGGCCGAGGCTGAGGGCCTACAACCGCAGGCGCTTTACGATCAGAATTGCTGCCTGCCTGATAGTCGGCTTGGGGGCGGTTCTCACTCGTCCCTTTGTTGGTTCTGGCAACTCGACGCACGCCAGCAGTCCTCACGTGCGAGCTGTAGTGAGTCTGTTTCACCTCCGGCTGATAGAATCGCACCGGCGGCTGCCTTACTCTAACCAGGTCCAACTGGGGCTTAGGTCAGATCGGGCAAATCACAACGTGGTCATTGTTATTATGGAGGGGGTTCAGTATATGTACACGTCACTTAGCGACAGACAAAGTGCTTTGACGCCGTATTTGGCCCGCCTGGCAGGGCAGGGCGTTGAATTCACCAATACCCGTTCGTCGGTTACCCATACGACGAAGGCGCTGTTCGCGCTTTTGACGGGGCGGTTTCCTTCAGCTTCGGATGATTTGGCTGAGGTGGTTCCGGCGGTCAAGCCTTATGCGAGTCTTGCAACCGTTCTACAGAGGCAATTGGGTTTTCGCACGGCTTTTTTCCAGTCGGCCAAGGGTGACTTTGAGTCTCGTGCCGGGCTGGTTCACAACCTGGGTTTCGAGAAATTCTGGACGAGAGAGGATTTGAACGATCCCAATAGCTTTATCGCGTATTTGGCCTGTGACGAGTTCGCCATGCTGGACCCGATTGCCGAGTGGATAAAGCGGGACAGCAAGCCGTTCCTTCTGACGATTCTCTGTTCGGTCACGCACGATCCGTACGAGGTTCCGGAGTGGTTTGCAGAGCTGGCCAAGGAACCGGTAGAGCGTTATCGACAGACTATTTCCTATACCGACAAATTCCTGCAGGCGCTGGACGCGGAGCTTACGAGGCTTGGGCTTGCCGACAAGACGGTTTTCTGCGTAGTCGGGGATCACGGGGAGGCGTTCGGCGAGCACGGCTTGAGCGGCCACGACGGAATAGCCTTCGACGAGGCTCTGCGCGTTCCGTTTTGCGTCAGGGCGCCGTTGCTTGTGCAGGGCGGCACCAAAATCACACAACCGGTCAGCTCTATTGATGTGACGCCCACTTTGTTAAGGCTGCTTGGCTTTGAGGTAGGAGGAGCGGGATTTGACGGCCTCGATGCACTTGGGGGCATTCCGGAGGGGCGCCGGGTCTATTTCTCCGGGTGGACGCAGCCAGCTCCTGGCGGCTTTGTGATGGGTGAT
The DNA here is from genome assembly GCA_964459805.1 of uncultured Pirellulales bacterium. Taxonomy (GTDB): domain Bacteria; phylum Planctomycetota; class Phycisphaerae; order Sedimentisphaerales; family Anaerobacaceae; genus DAOVRL01. Next base: position 2,884 of record CAYWOD010000017.1, on the reverse strand, counting down.
CGTAAGTTTGTTTACGATCTGCAAGAAAAGGCTGTCTGGGTTTATGATCTCGCAACCGATCCGGGCGAATTAGTCCGGATGGAGGTGTCTGAGGCGGAGGCGCGGGAGATAGCCGAGAGTGTCACCAACTGGCGGAAGAACACGATTTTTCGCCTTCGCCAGCAGGAACGTGGCAAGAAGACCCTTTTCGGACGATGGGTTGTTCGGTGGAGCAGCCGTCTTTTTGTGCGCGCCAAATATCGACCGCAAGTGGAGGACTAACACAAGAGCTTACCGCTTGTTCTCCTGCCGCTGGATATTGTTATTGGCCACGTTTACTTTACCCACCACCGACGTTGCTTTATGTAAACATAAGGTGCATTTGCCTCTTACTACTTCTTTTCCAGTCTCAGGAGTGTAAAAATGGAGCAGTTGGGCACGCCTGGTGTTGATGAAAAACAACGCACCGGCAAAATGCAATACGCGAGCGTTCAGCCGGGCTAAAATCTCTGTGGGGGCGTAAGTTATTTGATTGTAAGGGATTAGGCAGGGCAACGGCGCCGATTGCGCGTTGATCTTTCTGATGTTGGCATAGGCTTTGCGAATTTTATTAGTTCGTTTTCTGATTGACTGTATTGGGCGGACGGCCTAAAAACGTTATTGGAGGAGGATATGTCCGCCCGATTCTTCTTGGACTGCCAAGATGGGCGAGGCTGATCTTGCTGAGAATATATTGCGGGGTCGCTCCGGAGGAGGGGCGGCTCCGCTCGTTTTTTGCGCGGCCGGGCATCTGTTGTGCTGTGCCGGGGCAATCGGCACAAGCGGCGTGCAAATATTCTCTCGCATGCGGGGGTTTTCCAGCTAAGTTTTAGCTATTCTCAGTTGTTGTCGCCTCGTATAATCGAGCGCGGTATGGAACGCGCTGTTTACAGGATTATCGACGCCAATTTCAATCGTGCCCGCGAGGCGATCCGCGTGGTCGAGGAATTTTGCAGATTTGGGCTGAATTCGGCCTCGCTTACAGCGCGCGCCAAAGCGCTTCGCCACGCGCTTTGTGCCGCCATCGGCAAACTCGACGCAGCCGGTCTGATTGCGAGCAGGGATGCGGCCGGTGATGTTGGCGTGGGCAAAACGGTTGATAGTCAGCTTGTGCGCGGCGATCTCAAAGATTGCTTTACTGCAGGCTGCAAGCGGCTTACCGAGGCGTTGCGGGCGTTGGCCGAGATGGCCCGGACGGAAAACACGCGCGTGGCCGAGACGATTGAGGAGCTGCGATTTGCCGCTTACACCCTTGAGAAGGACATCGTTCTTTTCGGCGAGCCGGCCGAGAAATTCAGAGGCGTGCAGCTTTACGTTATTATCACGAGCAACCTGCCGGCGGAAGTTATATCGCTGGCGCACAAGTGTGCTGCCAGCGGCGCCGACTGTATCCAACTGCGGGCTAAGGATATTGCTGACGATAAGCTGTTTGCCGTTGCCGTCGAGTTTGTGCGGATATGCAGGGAGGCGGGCGTGCTCAGTATGATAAATGACCGGGCGGACATCGCTGTAGCCGCCGGTGCCGACGGCGTTCACCTCGGGCAAAGCGATCTTCCTGCCGAGCAGGTCCGCAAGCTCCAGTTGGCGCCGCTGATTATCGGCAAGAGCACGCACTCGGCCGAGCAACTGGTTGCGGCGTGCAGTGAGCTTGTTACTTACGTGTCGCTGGGTCCTGTCTTTGCGACCGATACAAAGCCGGGAGTGCAGGCGGTGGGCTTGGAGTATGTCGAGCAGGCGGCAAAGGAGCTAACCGGCACGGGCATCGGCAGCGTTGCGGTAGGCGGGATAACGCCGGACAACGTTGAAGAGGTCTTGGCGGCCGGCGCGGGTGCGATTGCGGTTTGTTCGGCTGTGACCAAGGCGAGCGACCCGACGGCGGCCTGCCGTGCGCTGAAGAGCAAAATCGCCGCTTTCAGCGCAGCGTGATTGCAAAAGATTTATGTTCGCTGCACGTGTGTCAATTGGGTGCTTAACCGCTTGGATGAAGGGTTCGATAATGATTGCATGGCAAAGATGTCGGTACATTTGGCTAATGTTATTGTGTCTGTCTTTCACGGGATTATGATTGACGATTTTCTTTTTACGCAGATTAACAAGAGGGAGAATTGAAATTTTTGACATTGGGGGGAAATTGGGGTTTTTTCGTGTTTTTTTACTTTTCTTTTGTGGAGATGTTGGTTTTTGAGCTAAAAATGGGGGCTGATGTGTAATGTTGGGGAGTATGGGGGAGATACGCAAGAAAAAAGTGGTCAAAAATGGTGAAAAAAGTTACGAAAATTTGCAAAAATGCGCAAAACGTTCGCGCTTTTTTAGCAAAAATTCGTAAAAACTCGTACTTTTTGTATCTTAACATGTTCGTTAATTTAGGGGGAATAGGTGATTTTAGTTTGTTCGGCGGAGATCGGAACTCGTTAGCGGAGAGCTGCTATGAAAATTTAATTTTGTTAATTTTTGTATTGACTTCGCTTGCATTTCCCGTTAACCCATCGAGAGATTGCTCGATGGGGCTATCGAGATGCTTATCGATAGATTTGTCGGTGGCTCAGCGGAGAGATTCATCGACCGGCTTCTCGATAGATCTGCCGATAGACTCATCGAGTGGTTCATCGATTGAGCTTTAAGGGAATTGTCATGGGGAATGATGCAAATGTCTGAACAGACGATGGGGCAAGCAATCCATCTTCTTTTACACAAAGAATCTCTACTGACACCCGCTGAAATTGCAAAAAAGCTTGAGAAGGATAAGGCGCGGATTTCCGGCTATCTTGAGGCAATGGCTGATTACGGAAAAGTTTCGGTAAAGAAGGTTGGGAATGGGTGCGCCAAGCGAAGCTGATGTGAGCAAGCTGGACAATCCAGCCTGGTC